>DASZIJ010000001.1:0-19165 GCA_035949155.1 Candidatus Rhabdochlamydia sp.
GGTTTTTTTTAAAGGAACTTAGGATGTCATTTAAAAAATGAATGAGAATGTCTTTGTTTTTTTCTGAGCCAAAGATCTTCTTAAAGGCGATATCGTTTTTTGGGTCTAAATATCTGGAAAATGCCATGTTTTAAGTCTCCTCCAATGAACTGATGTTACACATTCATTATATAATAGCTCCTTTTAGCAATCCATTTTTTTTGTTTGTTGCAAACTTGAAACTTAAGGTCTCCTGCATGCTTCTTGCCCTGTTTTTTTCATCTACCATCACATGATTTAAAATGGCGTTTTTTATGGGAATTTCTCAAATTTTCTTCTTTGAAGATCTGACAAACTCCAAGCAATAGATGCTTATATTTTTAGCAACGATTTGAAAGATTAAAAAAAATAAACTTGCTTATTTTTTCTTAAAATTTTAACTTTTATCATATTTTTAATGATTTCTTTAAGATTTGATTATAGAAAAACTGAATTTTTTCAAGAATGAATCAATGGAGGCACCATGGCAAGTCCAGTTAGTCTAGATCATGCAAGCAACACTCCTGTAACTGAGCAATCAGAGCAAGAAAATTTTGCAGGAAGAACTTGGTGTACTATTTTAAGAGGGGATCCTTCATTGCCCGAGGATCAAAGAGGTTTGGTAAGAGTGATAAATTTATGCGGCTTATCTCTTTGTGCGATGGGTACAGCCTTGCTTGGCATTACCATACCATTATCTGATGATTCTAGCTCTGATTCTGAGTTGATGTATCCTAATTATAGAGTGATTAGCAGCTTGAGATTTCCCTGTCTTGTTTTGGGAGCAAGTGCTTTATATTTTGCAAAGATCACTACTACTTATCTAAAAAAAACGAATGAAAGCCAAACAGAGGTATCTCCTGAATTAAGGGATGAAATTGAAAAAAGAGCAAAGGAAAGTGTGTATATCCGGTTGCAAAACGATAATTCGTTAGAAAATGGAGTAATAGATCCACTATCTTTAGTAAAAATAGATATGTCGCGAACCGAGCAAGGAGAACTAGTTCAGCAAAATAGCATCCGACATAGAATTGTCGCAATGCAAACATCGCAAAAAGGGTTACTCGCATCTCTGGGCATAGGCTCTATTTGCATCGCTTCTATAGCTGCTGTAGAATTTTTTAAACCAGATCCTCCCCCTGATAGCCTCATGCCTTCATTTGTAGATAGTACAGTTGTAGCAAACGATACTCAAAAATGGAGCCTTGGGATTATTTCTCTAGCTTCTGCAACTGCTACTATGCTTTACACAAAGTATTTCTTGAAAAATCAGCAACAAAAAAGCACGATAACACCAGAAATGGCTTCTATCATACAAAACAGCGTTGAACAGGAAATTCAAAACGCAATTCCGGGACCTAGCGGTTTGCAAACAGGAATTAACCATTTTTAAAGAGGTTCAAATGAGCGCAATTACATCATCATATGAAAGACTGATACCCTCAGAACAAATCGCAACCCAAGCTTCTTGGAGAGGCTGGTCTTTGAATTTACTTAAACCCCAACGAGATTTTTTTAAAGGGCTAGGCAAACTGCTGGGAACTCAAGCAATTGGTTTTGTCACAACCGAATTGCTTAGTGAGATTTCAAGCCAGGGTGATACCGCAAGAGAATTAAACTTGCATTTAACAGACACCTACTATAAAACTTGCACGCAGGCTGCAAATGCTTTTTTAACTGCAATGGTATCTACTGCTATTTATTCTTTATGTGTTTATGGTTATTTTATAAAAAAGAACCAAGAAAAATGTAATGCAGATATGTCTTCAAAAATGCAAGTTGCCATACAACATCGGGTAAGAGATGAAATCCAAGCACAACTAGGGAGAAGAACGCTATCATCTCGCTAAAGCATAAGGTGCCTTAATAATTATAGCGAGCGCGATACAAAGTGTCATAAAGGGATGTTCCTGTTTTTGCTCTAGCTCCTACATCTCGAAGATAGGCAGACATGGAAAATCCAAGATAGTTACGAGAACTACGGGGGAAAAAAAGATCAAGCGGTAAGACAAAACAGAAGCCTTTATCGTAGTAGACTCTTCCATTTACTCGATCATGACCATTTGTTATGGTCATCCAAAGAGAAAAACGCAATCCGCTAGGGAAATAACGACCTAGCTCTACGCGAACTCCTTTATCTTTAGCTAAAAATCGACCTATACTCATTTGCAGATCTACATGTAAGGGCTTGCAATCATAATAAATATCAAGGAAATATTGCATCCCTGTAAAAGGGATCTCGACATATCCTATCTTTTTTAGTTGTTTTACATGACTCGTAAAGGCAATACCTTGGTATCTGCGTTTGTAGGTTGTAGCGCATTCTAAACCAATTGCCCAGTTACTATTAACCGGATAAAATAAACATTCTGCTGCAATTCCTGCATAAGCAATTTCAAAATAACCAGTTGCTGTGCGCAAAAACCATCCATATCCTAAATTCCAGGTCTTCTGCAAATAAGCCTCTTCTAAAGAAAGTCGATTAGGACGTAAATAGGATAGTGTATCCGAGCGCACAATAGGTAAATAAGAAGGATTTTTCTGGTGTTGCATGATTTTCTGCATACTAGATGCAATGGAATAACCAAGTTGGATTTTATAATAGAGCTGATCTTTAATGTAGCCCTCAGGAGAAACGATAGCCCCTATGTTGTACTTAAATTTGCCATTGCTAGTGCCAAAAAAGGTAAGCATGCGAGGGCGTATTATCAATGTCCCTATCGGCTTATGCCTTTGAAAGATGATTGCTTCTTCATAACAACTCTTACATTCTGGGACTTCTTGTAGGGGAACGAGTGCATTATATGCAGAATCGCTAATTTGATTATGATACCAAAACTGCAGAAGTTCTCTATCAAAACAATATGCTTGGCAGTTTACTCCACTCTCTTCTACAACCAATAGAATACTTTTAATATCAGAAGGGGTCAAAGCGGCTAAAACACATTGAATTCGCTCTCTAACTTCGCACTCTTCTCGGTAACGCGTATTGATAATCTTTAGATACAATTGCTTGTCACCGAAAGCATTGTATTGAAGAGATGCTCTATATAAATCAAGACCTTGCTGCTTTAATGCATAAGCCATTTCCTGAGAAAAATCTTGCTCGTTACGAATACATCCTAAAGGCTCTGTATTGACAGGAGATACATATAAACAAGGATCTTGTGGTTTCGTTTTTTGATTTAACCCCAAAGGAACTTGTAAGCAACCAGATATAGCTACTTCTTTTTCTCTTAAGAGGGCAATCGAAAATTGAAAATAATCACCTGCTGAAAAAACAAGGCCTGTATTTATTTTTCTCTTTAAAGAATACGATTCTCCTTTGCTAGAATCATATTCAGCGATGAGTGAGAGATTTTTCAGAAATCCTTTTTCGCTTTTTCTAAACGGGCTCCAAGATATACCCGCAAATATTCCTTGTAATCTTTTTCTACCCCATCCAAAAGAGCATTCTACATTTAAGGGAAGAAACTGCTTGCTCATCACAATATAGGGAGAATTAACGCCCCCTATTCCGATAAAATCATCTACGCCCACTGCAAGAGTTGGAAGATAAGTAAAATCATCTTGTTCAGTAATCAATCCTAATTTAATATTTGCTATTCTATCTGTATTTTGTTTTTTCGTTCCTTTGTAGATATGATAACTAGCTGATATTTGAATCCTATCAAAAAATTGAAATCCGACACCGTAAATTTGAAAAGAAGAGGTCGCTATTATATTCGCTGCTAAATTACCTGTTGTATCCATACGAGCAGAAGGGGTATGAAAATAACCGCCTAATGTCGAATAATTATAGATAAAGGGGAGTCTATCAGATACCTCTTTATGAATTTCTCCTGTTAACTCTAAATCATAGAAAAGAGAGTTCTCTTCAAATTTTTCTAGGCAAAAAGAATTTTGTTCTGCGAAAATCCAAGAAGCGCTAACCAAAAACATAGCACAACACATCTTAAGTGAAGAACCCACAAAGCACTCTTATATAGCATGCGTATTTTCAAAGGACGCACCAAAAATAAAGAGCTGCTTAGTTTTTAACAAGACTTTAAAAGGAATTAAACTATGGCAAACTATAAAATTCATACTGGATTTAATCTTTTTCTTATGCTACCTATTCTAATAGGTTTAGGCTATTACTTCTTGCAACCTTCAGAAAAAGCCCTGATCATTTTTACTGCTACCTTTATCTATGCTACTTTATTTATGAGTCCAGATTTAGATCTTGTTCACAAAATAAAGCTATTTTCTCTGCGTGGATTACTCACATTGCCTTTTCGCGGCTATTCCAAAATATTTAAACATAGAGGAATTTCCCATTCTCTTTTATTAGGCTCTTTTACCCGCATTATTTGGCTTAGCTCCCTTCTATTTCTATTTAGCTTCAGTTTTTCTTTTTCAGAGAATCTCCTTTCTTTTTACAAGCATTTTAAAACATATTTTATCTATGCTTTAATAGGAATTTGCTTAGCCGATTGGAGTCATCTGCTTTTAGATGTAAAAAAAACAAGAAAAATAAAATAATATTTTTTTTAAAAATCAATCCTTTCTATCGCAGGAATTGTTTTTAGGGTTTTAATTGAAGATAATTAGTTGAACTCATATACTCAACGGATGCAAGAAAAAGCAATCTGAACTATTAGTTAAAAAGTCAAAAATGGAGCTTATAATCCTTTTGACGACGTTTTCTTTCACATATTTTCTATAAGTTATAAGGAATTCAAATGAGCTATCTTAAAGATTTCCAAACTCACATCGCTAAGCACAACTATTCTGGAGTACTCAAGTTGTGGGAGGAGTATTGCGCTGGGGATGAGTTGGATATAGAAGAACTCAAAGCAATTTTAAAAAGCATCAAGCACTCTGAAATGGCTGATTCTTTCGGTCTGCATGTACAAGAAATTTTGCCCTTATGGCAAATTACTCCAGAAAGCCCTGGTTCTCAAGAAATATTCAAACTTATCATTGACTTACAGACAATGAATGATGATGCTTTAGCTAAGATGACGTTAGATTTCTTAAAAGATAAATATCCAAACGATCCTCTTTTTAATGAGAAAATCCGTCTAATAGGGCTGCGCAATCGAGAAAATTTCCAAGGTGCAGTTAGTAACTTTGAATTGCTCTCTCACATGAAAATGGGAAATTATGTCTTCCACACGGGGGGATGGGGCGTTGGAGAAATCGTAGATTTTTCTTTTGTTCTCGAGCAAGTGAGTATCGAGTTTGACTATGTTCCTGGTAGAAAAGATCTTTCCTTTGCAACTGCATTTAAAGTTTTAATACCTATTCCTCCTGATCATTTTTTAGCTTTACGTTTTGGAAATCCTGACTTACTTGAGAAAAAAGCTAGAAAAGACCCTGTTGAGGTAATTCATATGTTACTAAAAGATCTAGGGCCTAAAACAACAGCAGAAATTAAAGATGAACTATGTGATCTCATCATTCCTGCTAAAGAATGGACAAGATGGTGGCAAACCACTAGATCAAAATTAAAAAAAGATACTTTTATTGAAATCCCTGAAGATATTAAAAATAGTTTTAGATTGAGGCAAACAGAAATAAGTCATGAGCAGAAGCTCAGCGACGTATTACAAAACAAGCCCAATGCAGATACTCTTATTGAAATGGTCTATGGATTTTTAAAAGATTTCCCAGAAACACTGAAAAATGAAGAGTTCAAAACAACTCTCAAAACTAAGCTCTCTGAGGCTCTCTTACTCTCTGACATCACCCCTGCTCAAAGTCTACAAATTCATTTCTTTCTGCAAGATTTAAAGGATGCAAAAGAATCTGAGCCTGTGAAAGATATTTTTAAAAACTGTTCTTCTATTTTTAAACTCATCGATGAGATCAAAATCATTAGCTTTAAAAAACGTTGCTTAAACTATCTACAACAACACTCGGAAGAATGGCAGCAGATTTTTCTAGATTTGCTTTTTTATATCGATATCTCTGCATTAAGAGATTATATTCTTTCTGCTTTACTTGCAGCTAAAGCTTCTGATGGACTTATTCAAAAGCTAGAACAACTATACACAAATCCAGCTAAATACCCCTCTGCCTTTATTTGGTACTTCCAAAAAGTTATCAGTCAGAAAACGCTCCCTTTCTGCGATAAACAGGGTCGAACAAGATTTTTTGAAGGACTTCTGGTTTTGCTTAGTAGGATTGAACATCAACCTCTACAAAGAGACCTTGTTAAAAAGATTCATAATCTCATATCATCTGGTCGTTTTGCTATAGTAAGACAAATCATGCAAGAATCTAGTATTGAAGATGTAAAAGAGTTTCTTCTTCTTGCTACAAAATGCCATTCTTTAAGCGATCACGACCAAAAAATCTTTGTCTCCCTTGCAGAAGTAGCATACCCTCAGTTAGCTAAGCTTCATAAAAAAGAGGTTCAAGAAGATCTTACTATTTGGACAACCCAAGAAGGTTACCAGAAACTACAGCAAAGAATTCAACAAATAGCAACAGTAGAAACTGTTGAAAACGCTAAGGAAATTGAAATTGCAAGAGCTCATGGGGACTTAAGAGAAAATGCAGAATTCAAAGCTGCTTTAGAGCGTAGAGATAGACTGCAATCAGAACTTAAAACCTTATCTGAACAAATGCATCGTGCGCGTGTTTTGTCTAAAGAAGATATTTCCACTCAAGAAGTAGGGGTAGGAGCTATTATTGATTGTAAAAATACTCATGGAGAAAAAATAAGCTATACAATTCTAGGCCCCTGGGATGCGGATCCAGAAAAGAATGTTCTTTCCTTTCAATCCAAGCTGGCCTCAACCATTAATGGTTTATCAGTAGGAGAATCGTTTCAGTTTCAAGAAGAAACTTTTACTATAGAAGCAATCCATAGCTATCTTTAAAATTTTGAAAAGGAACTTTGCATCCAATGTCTCTGATTTGTTATATCTTTACTAAAACAAGAGAAATAGCTTTATGCGTTTAATTATTGCCAGTAAGAATGTACATAAAATCAGAGAATTTCGTGCTATGCTTAAACTGTTTCCTAAATTGGATCTATTAAGCTTGATTGATTTTCCTTTTTATACCCCTCAAGAAGAGATAGGAATGAGTTTTACAGAAAACTCCACTGCCAAAGCTATACACGCTGCTGCTCAATTGAATGCTTGGGTAATTGCTGATGATTCAGGGCTTGTTGTACCCGCTTTAAATGGAGAACCTGGTATTTTTTCTCATCGTTACGCAGGAGATAATGCAACCGACAAGCAAAACAGGCAAAAGCTGCTTAATTCTATGCAGCATTTACAAGATCCCTTGCGCCATGCCTATTTTGAGTGTGTAATTTCTCTAGCCTCTCCAGAAGGTTTAAAAAAAACCGCTACAGGAAAAGTAGAAGGGGTTATTTTAGAAAAAGAAAAAGGTAGTTTAGGCTTTGGCTATGATTCTATTTTTATGAAACACGAATATGGAAAAACCTTTGCTCAATTAGAAGAAGCTACTAAAAATAAAATCTCTCACCGCCGAAAAGCGTTAGATAAACTTTTTCCTATATTAGAATCTCTTATTTAATGCGTTACTTTGTAGATGGATATAATCTGCTTTTTTATTTAACAAAAAAACGCAGCCCTCTACGCCAATATCGTCATGAACTCATCACGTATTTTGCAAACTCTATTTCTTCTTTTTTAGACGTTGTCTTAGTCTTTGATGGCAGTGATCCACACGAGAAACATTCCACCAAACATCATATAGGCCAAGTAGAGATCATTTATACCCCACTAGGCATGACAGCTGATTTCTATATCTTCGAAGAGATTCAATTACACAAAAATCCAGCACATACAACCGTTGTATCCAATGACCAAGAGCTCATTATTCGCTGCAAAACATTAGGAGCAAAAACCCTTTCCTTAACAGATTTTCTCTCTTATGTTGCTAAAAAAAAGGAAAAGCAAAAAAGAGCAACTCCTGCCCAGGAAACCCCACGGGAAATTTCTCGTTTGCTAAAAATCTTTGAGAAAAAATTAGAAGAACCATGAAAACTCCTATAAATCAGTTTCCATGCGCTTTAATAAGAGAGCGATTCAGTTAAAAAATAAGAGACGAGCTGCAAGAGCTAAAATCAAGATAGTAAACCAGCGTTTTCTGCTGAATTTCTTTTGTTCCCATCTACTAAGCCCCACTCAAAAAGTAGAGCTGCTCCTATTACAGGAAATAATAGTGTTGAAGTTAAAGTGATTATTAATAGTAAAGAGCAGAACGCCAAAGCACTTCATTTAAATTTTTCTTCTGCTAAATATAGTAATTTATGTTCTAAATCCTACGACCAAATAAAGCTGCCCTAAATTTTAAGGCAGCTCATAAAAGACTTAGAAACCTATTCCGTAAGTAAAGATAACTTCAGGAATGTAGGAGGTCTTGTAAGATGTAGGATAAGAAATACTATAGGAGCTCTTACGATGAGTCCAAGTTTTCTTAACGATCTTATCAAGAGCAAAAATAGGGAAACCTATTTGCATTTGGAAGAAACGCTGACAATTTGTTTCATTTCTATATTGCTTACCAAATACGAGCTCTGGATAAATAGCTACATGAGAGTTATTTACAGAATCTGTCTTCTCGTGCACACCTTTAATGCCCAAGCCTAAACCAGCATAAAATTCAGACTTTAGATTTGGCTTGAAAAAGTAATTGTATAAAACGCTTGCACGAGCTGTTGTTTGTATCCAAGTTTTAGCAATAGATCCAGACAAATCAAATCCGTGATGATCTTTTTGTGCTCTATAACCAATTCCAAAAGAAGGAACTAGCTCAGGTAGAGGACCTACTCCAACATTAAGGTATCCAAATGAGTTTTCAACGCAGCAGCAGCTGGTTTGTTTCTCTTCTTGGACTTCCTGTGTGTTAGCACATAAAAAGCTAACAGGTAACACAAGACAAGCTGTAACAATTTTCAATATCTTATTCATATACACATTCTCCGTTGTTAATAATGAAATACAAAAGACATTCTATGAACACAGAACATTTTTTTCTTCTTAAAAGAAAATTTATATAACAAAAATAAAATCCTTATCTTATCTTTAATATAAGAAAATCAAGAATCTCTAAAGACCGTTCCTGTTTTAAAACAGCCCTAAAAGACGCTTAGAAACCAATTCCATAGGTAAAAGTAAATAAAGGAGCACATTCTAAATCAGTTTTCACTGTTTGGTAATCGTGATAAGATCTGATCTTTTTAGATCTGGTATAAAGACCTGGCAGGCTAACTTGTAGTTGTATAAAGCGTTGATTGCCTTGTCTATTGTTATACTGTTTACCCAATGCAATCTCTGGTGAAAAGCCCACAACCGATCCGAGGTTTTTTATATCGATGTAGTTAACACCAACTCCTAATCCTACGTAAACCTGAGAACTTAAATTAGGAAAGAAAAAGAAATTGTATAAAACATTAGCTTTTTTTCTCTTAATACGAGCTTTTCTATCAGCAAAGCAAGATGTGTAATCAATGGTTTTACATACAATCGATGCTGATAGATCTAAACCGTGCTGATTTCTTTGTAATCTATATCCGACTCCAAAAAAGGGAGCAGAAAAAAGAGACTCCATACCAACATTCACATATCCGAATGAATTCTCAATAGGTTTTGCAACCTCTACCTCTTGTGTATTAGCAAGCAAAGAACCAAATGCCAGCATAAAAGCAGGAACAATTTTTAATATTTTTTTCATATAATCTTTCTCGTTTCTTATTAATAAAATGGATAACGACCATTCTATTAACGAGAATCTTTTTTTTCTTCTTGAAAGAAAGTTTATATGACAACAACAAATATTAAATGAAATCTTTAAGATAAGAGGGTAACAGAATTAGAAAGGTGTTTTAAAAACCCATTCCATATCTAAGAACAAATACGATAGCATTCTCTTCTTTGAAGAGAATAGGCATTTTTAAGAAGCCCACTTGCATTTCTAAAAAACTGCTCGTGTATTGCTTCCCCAATCCAATCTTTGGACATAATTCTAAAAAGGGTCTACGTTTTATCTCAGCAGAACGCCTAAAAAAGAAAGCGGTCATTGCTTCTTCTTTATTCGTATGGTAATCGATGTCTAGTCCCATCCCTATATAAAACAGCTTTACATAAGGTATAGATAGACTTAAAACCCGGTAATCTTTTTGCCTATATCCAGAAAAAGAACCTTCTGACTTATCTATGTTCGCATTTGGAAGTGCATTTTCAATAGATTGTATGACTTCTAAATCTTGTATTTCTTGTGTGTTAGCAAATAAAGAGCTAAAGGCTAACACAAGATAAGTATGAGCAATTTTAAAGAGTTTTTTCATACAGCCTTTTTTTTTACTTAAACGAATAGAGACGACTTTATTCTATCAGAAATATTTTTTTTCTCGAAAGTTGTATGAGGACAAAAAAACATAAAAAACCATTTTAACAAGAAGTGGTTTCTTCTTCTATTTTGGAAGAAGAGACAATCACCTCTTCCCAAGCATAATCTGTGATCAGTTTGCGAATTTCTACTGTTGACTCTGCTCTGTTAATCGCTTCACGTAATTTAGAAGCGCCTTGCATGCTTTTTAAGAACCAACATCCAACCCTTCTTAAATCTTGAACTGCTTTTCTCTCTTCTTGATAAGAGATAATGTGCTCTAGATGTTCTAAAAAGATATCACGTCTTTCGTAAGAAGTTCGGATGGGTATCTTTTTTGTGGTTAGATATTCATAGACATCTTCTACAATCCAAGGATGGCCCATTGTACCACGAGCAATTAAAATGGCATCGCATCCTGTGTAGATAAAAAGCCTTTCTGCATCAATAGCTGAAAAAACATCGCCATTACCGATTATTTTGATTGTTTGAGCAGCCTGTTTGCATTCACGAATCCAGTCCCAATTCGCAGGTCCTCTATAAGCTTGAGCTCTAGTTCTTCCATGAATACAAATCGCTTTTGCTCCTGCTAGCTCAGCAATCTTCACAATTTCTACTGCATTAATTTGAGAACTATCCCAGCCAGCACGAATTTTAACAGTAACAGGGATTTGTACCGCAGATACCATGTTTGCTAAGATGTCTCCGATTAATGGGGGTGTTTTTAACATTCCTGAACCGCTGCCATCTTTTGTCACTTTATCAACAGGACATCCGCAGTTTAAATCAATACTATCAAACCCTAAATCTTGGATAATACGCGCACATTCTGCTGCAAGATCTGGCTTGCTTCCACATAATTGCGCACCGATGGGGTGCATGGTAGGTTCAAAATCTAAAAAACGACAGGTTTTAGGGTTTTGACGCACCAAAGCATCCATTTTGACCATTTCACAAAAGATCAAACCGGGTCTGTATTTAGCGAGCATTCGACGAAAAGGAAGATCCGAGCAACCAGCTAGAGGAGCGCAAAAGATATTAGAAGGCAGAACAAGGGGTCCTAAAGAAAAAGATTTCTGCAGCAAGGACATTTAGATAAGCCACAAGAAAAAATTTTCCAGGAATTGTAAAACAAAAAAGGCAATGATTGGACTTAAATCTAAACGTCCTCCAATAGGGGGAATCAGATTTCTAAACACATTCAAATAAGGATCTGTATAGAACCGCAAAAAATGCATAAATCTCGTATGGGAAAAAGAAGGAAACCAAGAACCCAATATACGCAAAGTTAACATGATCGTATAGGCAAAGAAAATCCAATGAATAATATTAGCTAGTAAAATAGACATGGCACTAATATTATCTAACTTCCATTAATCTTTTCAAGGCCAACTTTTGATTAGATTATATAAAAAATTTTATAATTTGAGGTCTATTCTTGGTTACAGTAGGAATTGCACTAAATCAAGAGCACTTACGTATTGCGATTTTAATTAAGAAAAAATCAAAAATTACTATTCAAAAATTATATATATTAAAAATCGATTCTGTAAAACAGCTTTACAAGGATTTATCTGTTTACAATAAAAATTTAACTATATCTACTTTTTTAGAAACGCAGGATGTCATCTTAAGGCGTCTAGTTCTCCCGCTAACAGAAAAAAGAAAGATTCTAGCGACGCTACCTTTCCAAATTGAGTCTTTAGTAATGACTCCAAATGACTCTGTAGTTTCTGTATGTATTGATCGAATTTCTAAAAAAAGCTCTTCGGTTGGAGTTTTTATAACCTCTCAGAGTCTCTTCTTTAAGCATATACAATCTCTAGAAGATAAAGGTCTTCATACTCATTTTGTCAGCTGCAGTAGTTCTAGTCTATTTCGTTTTATCACTTGGGCTTTTCCTAAACAAAAAACGGGAATTGTTATTCATATTGGATCTCAAGAAATGCTTTGCTTATTTTATCAAGAAAATCATCTTGAATCCGCTAAAGCGTTTTCAGTAGATCCTGCATGCTTTAGAAAAAATTTAGAAAAATACCAATTATTCTTAACTCAAAAGGGATGGGATACCAATTGTCCTTATGCATGTATTGAAGAAACCCCTTCCCTTGTCGACCTTAAAAGTATAGTAAGAGAATTTTTTGCTGGTGAGCAGCTGCATTTAGAAGATCTAAATTATCACCCATATGCTCTTGCTATAGGATCTGCATTGGAAGCCCTTGCTGAAGATGGTAGTCAAGTGAATTTTAGTCAGAAAATGTTTATGACAAAAAAAACTAAACAACATTTATTAAAAAAAATATTTTATTATCTTGCGGCCTGCGCAGCTTTGAATCTAGCTAGTTTGATAGGAGTACAAACATATCTACACCAAAAACAAACGAAACTTCTTACGCATATCACTTCTATTTTACCTAAAGAATTTCAAAAGACCTCCCCTAAATCGATTGAAGATTGGCAAAAGAATCTTCTTGTCTGGAAAAATAAGCTCAGCATACAAAAGCTTCCCTTCTCCCTCCTTCCCACAGTTCCTAAAGTAAGTGATGTTTTAGCATGGATAAGTGCTCATCCAGCATTTATCAATGAAGCAAAGGCAAAAGATGGCATAGAGATTTTATCTATTCATTACCAAATGCTCAAATATCCAACCGTTGACCAAAAAAATGTTCCTTATGAAGCACAGGTGGAAATTGAATTTTCTGCATCAGCCCCAAGACTTGCGCGTGAATTTCATGAGTCGCTACTTAAAGAAAATCAAATGATTCATACAAAAAAACCTGTACAGTGGCACGCGCAAGGAAATAAATATCGCGCCATTTTTACCCTAAAACCTTTGAACTAACTATTTTTATGCTCTTACTTTGGCATCGTTTGATAATCACAAGATATAAATGGATATTGCTACTACTATTAGCCCCACTGCCCTGCTGTTTATTCATTATTCATGGTTATTATCGCCTATATCAGTTAGAAGAACTGGCAAATACCACGCAAATCATCCATAAAAAAATCCTGGATAACGAACTGCTACAAAAAAAAGAGGAGAAAATTCTTTCTCAATTAAAAATGAGTGATCCTCAATACTTAGATAAATATGTAGAATCTCTCTGCTTTCTACAACCAGAGCAGAAAAAACTACAAACTTTTTTATTGGAAAACAGGTTAGATTCTATCTCTTCTCAACGATTGAATTGGATTTCTCAAGAAAACCAGTTAACTTTTTTCGAAGAAAAAATCAGAAAACATTCTTTATTTTGTGAGGTGGAAGAGAGACAGCAAAAAACCATTCAAGCAAATGAAGAAGACTTAAAACAACTACTTTGCTTTATTGAACAGGTACACATCTGGCCCTATGGACCAAAACCTGGCGTTCCTTTTTTGTTCATTACAGATTTTAATCTGGCTAAAAAATCTATTACCCCACAACAAAAAGTTTTCTGTATCGATATGAAATTGGTTAAACGAGAAGCTCTATGACAAAAAAAATATATATTATAACAACCCTTATCATCTTCTCTGGCTGCGGCTCCTCTTTTCAATCTGATTCTCCTGCCATTGTAAGTTTACAAATCATCGATAGAAATGGTTTTGCAGAAACCATTAGCAATCAAGATCGTTTATCGAATTATCAAAACATAGATTTCTTGCAGCCTCAACCCTATCAGAAAGTGCTTAGGGTTTATAAGCGCACCAATCTTGGCCAAAGCTCTTCCATTGTGACTAGTTATCACGATAATGGCCAGCTCTGGCATCATTTAGAAGTTGTCGATGGTAGAGCTCACGGTCTATATCAAGAATATTATTCCAATGGCCAGCTCAAAATAGATGCTTTTGTCATCGAGGGTGTAGCGGACATTCATAATTTAGCTCAAGCAAGCTGGATCTTTGATAAAAAGAGCACAGTGAGAAATGAACAAGGACAAGTCATTGCTGAAATTTTCTATGAAAAAGGTCTCTTACACACGCCCAGTATCTATTATTATCCTGAAGGGCCCATCAAGAAAATCATTCCTTACCAGCAAGGACTCATTGAAGGTTATTTAGAAGAATTTGATTTCGATGGCAACATTTTGCAAAAGCTAACTTACCAGAAAGGAGAAAAAGAAGGGCTCTCTGTAGGCTATTGGAACAAAGAGCAATTACAATTCAGCGAACTCTACCAGAAAAATCACTTAATAGAGGCTACTTATTTTAACCTAAGCGGGGAAAAAATAGCAGAAATCTATAATGGCTCTGGTCAGAAAGCAGAATTTATAGAAGGAAGAATACATCAATTAATCACTTTTTCTAAAGGAATTGCAGAAGGAGAGGTAAAAGTATTTAACCCTAATCAAAGCCTACACGCTATTTATTCTATCAAAGATCAAAAAAAGCAGGGCGAAGAGAAAATCTACTACAACGGTTCTTTAGAAAATCCTCAAGTCAAACTCTGCCTTTATTGGGATGATGATATGATCCAAGGTATGGTTAAAACTTGGTACCTTAGTGGTAAACCAGAGAGCCAAAGAGATTTCAATCAAAACAAAAGACATGGAACTAGCGTAGCTTGGTATGAAAGTGGCGATGTGATGCTCATTGAAGAGTATGATCGGGATCTATTGATTACGGCTAGTTATTTTAAACCCAAAGAAGACACCCCCGTCTCTCAAATAGAGCAAGGAAAAGGAACTGCTACCTTGTATACTTCCAACGGCATATTCTTAAAAAAAATCAGCTATGAAAAAGGAAGGCCCAAAATTGATGAAGAACCCATCTTACGCTAAGCAGTTAATTAGAGAAGAACTCATTAAGATACGGAAAGGTCTTTGTGAAACTAGAAAAAAACAAGCTGCACACAACGCTTATTTGCAACTTAGCAAAAAATTAAAACCCTACAAAAACATACTCTCTTTCTATAGCATTAAAAGTGAAATTAATATCGATTTATTGAATCAAGATCTATTTAAAGAACATAAACTTTTACTACCTAAAATAGAAGATACAGGTCTTAGCGCTCATAAAATTACCAAGTTTGAATTCATCCCTTCTACTTTTGATATACTAGAGCCTAATCCAAAATTTTCTACTCCTATTGCTCTAGAAAAGATCGATTGCATTTTAGTACCCGCATTAGGTTTTGATCGTCTATGTCATCGTATAGGCTATGGTAGAGGGCATTACGATCAACTACTAGAAAAACTCCAAAAAGATCACCTCAAACCCTACACAATAGGTATTGGTTTTCAAGAACAGCTCTGCATTAAGCCTTTACCTGTTGAAGAGCATGATATTGCTTTGAATGAATTATTGCTGTTTTAAATAGAAAAAACAAAATCTATGGATTTTGAGGAGGCTGCATTTCCTGGTATTCTTCTTGTGGAGTATTATCTTTTTTTCTAGCTCTACATGTACGCGGCCCTAAACAACTAAGAGCCTCTACAGCGCCTCCAGTAGCTACTGTATCACAGATAGAGAACTGCTCTCCACTTAAACAATACCAAACCACTGTATAAGGGGTTTGCGAACGACTCTCTTGTATGGGAACCCTACTTTGATAGGGCCCATATGTATTATACCAAGTGGTTGAGTTTTGTGAACGGATGAGCATCTCTCCTAAAAAAGAGCCATCAGCTCCTCGTACTACAGCTCGCAAATCGTAAACACTATTATTAAATAAGCGTATGGACTCAGCTTGTGTATATGAGGTAATAAAAAGAAAGCATGCTGACAAAAATGTTACTATAGTTTTCATAGTTAACCTCAAAAAATTTACTTAATAAATAAGTAAAAATTTATTTTCTGTCAATTTTAGCCCATTTAAAATCTATCCCTCCAGTAGAAGATAGTGCCACTTGACGAACATTTCGATTTAAATAGAGCATACGATAATAATAAATCGGAATCATGGGCATATTGTCCATTAAAACCCGCTCTGCTTGTTTTAAAAGAAGCGTTCTTTGTTTATTATTTACTGTTTTATTAGCAGAGTTAAGTAGCTGTATATAATGAGCGTCTTCCCAACCCGTATTATTGGACCCGCCTTTTTTATATTTAAAGACCTCAAGAAAGTTCATTGGATCTTCAAAATCGGCAATCCAAGATCCTGTTGCTAATTGATAATCTCCTTTAGAAACACGATCAAAGTAGATTTTTGCCTCTACGGCTTCTAACTCTACAAGCACTCCAAGGGATTTCATCCACTGTTGTTGCAGCCCTTGTGCTAACACATGATTTTTTTCATCAGCTCGATAAAGAAGAGTAATCTTGGGAAGATCTTGTTGTAAAAGCTCTTTGGCGCTCTTTAAATCCGCATCTAAAAAATAGGGGTTATCTTGCAGACCTAGTCCGGTAGGAACTAAGCCTGTTGCAACCATTTGATTTCCTTGAGTGATATGAGAAACGATATCTTCTCTATTAACCGCCAAAGCAAAACAGCGCCGAACAGATCGATTATTAAAAGGAGGTTTTTGCGTTTGTATTCTTACCAAGTATGTTCCTAGAAACTCTTTATCCATGAAATAAGCAGATTTTTTTAAAGAGTCTAAGGCCTCAATAGGAAGGGTGGATAAAGGAGATCCAGCCCAATCAATCTCTTGTTTCTCAAATAGACGTAGCTCTGTTTCTTCAGAAAGCATATAGGCTACAATCTCAGATAAAGAAACAGAAGAACTATCCCAATATAGAGGATTTTTATGCAGTCGAATCAAATTGCGCTGCTCCCAATTAGCTAAGTTAAAAGGACCATTAGAAATATACCCAGAATCCTGCCAACCCCAGTTTGGGTTTTCTACATCTAGTTTGCGGTGTACAGGGAAAAAAAGTGGAAAAGATAACAACTCTAAAAAATAAGGCGCTGGATGCTCTAATTCAATTTCCAATTCATAATCTGATAACACACGAATTCCCAACTCAGAACTGGGCATCTTTCCTTCTTTGACAGCTTGTGCATTTTTAATCAGATACATTTGATAAGCGATATCTGAAGGAAATGCAGGATCTAGCACTTTATGCCAAGCATAGGCAAAATCATGCGCTGTTACTAAATCTTTGTTCGACCAATAGCTTTTAATTAAGGTGAATCGATAACGCGTCCCCTCTTCCGATATTTGCATATCTTTTGCTAAAGCAAACTCTACCTTGCCTTGTGGATTTTTACGTGTAAGTCCCTCAAATAAATGTCTTAATAAAGTAATGTCTTTAAGAGCTCGTGCACGTCTTGGATCCAGACTTTGAGGATCATCCCCTATATTGATACGCAACACCTGTGATTGAGCTTCTTTTTTTTCTTTTGAAAAAGAAAAACAACCAGTTAAAAGCACAATAATGCATGTTAAAAAAATTTGAAGCATGATATCTTCCTATCACTCATTTAAAGAGATTTTTTTTATTTTTACTATAAAAAAGCAGAGCTAATAAGGCGAGATAATTATGTCTATAACAACAAATCCGATTCCCGTGCTCAATACAGCTGACTTTTCTTCCTGTTTTGGAGGAAAAGATGGTCGGTCTATCCCGCTAGATGACCAAGGACTCATGAGAAATTTAGAAACCATTCTTTTGCCAGGAAGCCCATTAGGTTTAAAAGAAAAAATATCTGAACATATTTGGGAGATAAAAACCCCTGTATATTCGGGAGAAAAACTCTATATTGATAAAAGACTTTTAAAAACGACATCACAACAAACAAATGCATTACCTACTGTTGATAAAATTTGCAAATCTTTAAAAAGTCTAACAGGAACTCCTTATTTATGGGGAGGAAACTGGCCCTTAGGTATTAATAAAATGTGCGAGCTTTATCCCCCTAAAGTTGATTTCTCTAGCCTTCCTGAAAAAATACAAAATACCTGGTTACTTAAAGGTGTGGATTGTTCAGGTCTTCTTTATTGGGCCACTAACGGGTACACCCCTCGTAACACATCTGATTTAGTAACATATGCAGAGGGTCTGAACATTGAAAACTTAAAAGAGAAAGATATTGTCCTGTTATTAAAACCCCTTGATCTAATTACCTGGAAAGGGCATGTAATCATTGTAATAGATAAAGAAACCTGTATTGAAAGTACTCCCAAAGAAGGCGTTCATATGAGTAATCTATGTAAAAGAACAGAAGAGGTGTTAAAAAACAGAATAGCTGTAAATCAATATCCTTCTGATCTATCTGATTTTAATTTTGTCATTCGTCGTTGGTATACTCAACAGCATTAGAAAAAAGACCTTACAGATGACCAATTCCTTGAAACTTTCTTATAGATTCTGCTAAGATCCCTACTCATATGCAACCTACAAAACACTTTTTAACACAAAATGAAAAAGACAACCTAAAAGCTCGCCATCGTCAGGAACGAGATAAGAGGCTATGCGATAGGATCAAATCTATTTTATTATTAGATGACGGGTGGTCATGTGCACAAGTAGCATATGCATTGCTTCAGGATGATGATACGATAAGACGCTACTACAAAACCTATCTAGAAGGAGGCAAAGAGGCCTTGCTTAACCTAAATTACACAGGGAAAGCCTGTAAACTTAATCAAGAACAGCTAGATCAGCTCAAGACTTATGTAAGCAAAGAGATTCCTAGCTCTGCTGAGCAAGTTGTGAACTTCATAAAAAAACATTTTTCCGTTCAATACACTGTATCAGCAGTAATTTCCTTATTGCACCGCTTAAATTTTGAGTATAAAAAACCAAAGTTGGTTCCTGGAAAAGCAAATGCTGAAGATCAAGCACTTTTTTTGAAAGAGCTCAAAACCCTAGAAATGGACCTTTGTGAATCAGATGAAATCATTTATATAGATGGCGTTCATCC
>DASZIJ010000002.1:0-7566 GCA_035949155.1 Candidatus Rhabdochlamydia sp.
ATTTTTTAAGCAATCTGATGTCAGGAATAGCAAATTATTGCCTCAATCCAGACAAGCCACGTTTATTTTTTCATCGAAAAGAAATTGATCAAACAACTATTGCTGAATATGTGTAAAGGCTTCTTATGTTAAACTGGCGTATGGTCCTATTCAGACTGAAGCCAGCCTCGGGTATGCTCTCATTAAGCAAGGAATTAAAGATAAGAAAGTATTCGTTTGTCTGCCATATGCAGACCATATGACAAATGAAGCGATTCGTGTTGCTGGAAAGGAAATTGAAAAACTTAGCACTAAAAAGCAGTGAGGCAATCAGCGATATGTAATCAACTCTTTTCAAAACAGTCCAACCAAGCTTTTAAGTGAGCAAGAGCGGGGATTTCTAAAATCCCCTCTTTTGTCACTTGTAGCTTTTGCCCCTTATCTTTTCTGTGTACTCTTAAACGACAGCTTGAAATATCCTTAGGGATCTGACATATAACAGATCTTGTATTACTTGTTTGAATAAACATACGACGCAGTCTTTTCTTAGACCATTCTATATCTATCCGATCTAGCTTTGTTGTTTGCAATTGAATGATTCTACCACAGTGTAGTTCGGGGGGAACACAAGGCAAGATAGAAAACAGGCTCTTTTCTTCTACAAAAAAGAGCCTTCTTAGTAATTTGGCACTTTGTAAAAGAAGAGCTGCTGCAGGTAATGTCTTCTCTTCTACATCAAGAATGCCTTGATAATCACTATCGAATAAGCGAGGCACAAATACCCCTTCAAAAGCGACTAAGAATACATTTTTAAAGCAACTGATGATTTGTAACTTTTCCTTTTTTTCAATAGCAGTTTGGCATTTATAGATAAGAGAGAACATTCCTTGAGCATTATCTTCATAGGTAACAGGAGGAACCCATTGAGCAAGAGCCAACCAAAAAGGAAAAATTTCTTGTAGATTAAAACGCCTTTGCATCAATTCCCAATCTTGAGCTTTATGAATACCTAAGTGTAATCTTTCTTGTAGACCTTGTGATTCTAAGCAAAATGGCACAGGAATAGCTAATGTTTGTTTTGGTTTCAACTGCGATAATGTGGATCCGTATTTTATCTGCAAAGTAGACGGGGTTTTTTCACAAAGCAATAGTAATTCTGAGGCCTTGCAGGAAAGAGAATAACGTATATATCCGTCTAAAGTCTTACCAAACACACAAATTGAACCGGTTTCTAAATTCAATTCCGCTGTAAATGACTGAATAGGTCCTCTAATAAAAAGGCGTATTTCTAGGGGTTCCATACGATTTTCCAAATCGGTAAATCGCAATAGGGTAGGAAATAGCTCTACTTTAAAATGACTATTAGGCAAAAGAAAAACGCTTCCCATTTTATGAGAGAAAGGATGCATGCGATGAGCAATAGTAATATTCATACAATCCTCCCTAAGAGACCCTCAGGAGTGTTTTCATATAATTGCATCTCTACAAGATCATTAGATTTAAGACCTTTATCTGTACTCATTACTTGTAGAAAATTTTCTGTATGACCACTAGAGATGTTCTCTGCTTTTTCTATTAACACAGGAAGGGTACGACCTACATATTTTTCTCTTAAGAAATATGCATGTTCTTCCGCTAAGCGCAAAACCTGCTGTTTTCTTACATTAACAACTGCTGGATCTATCCGGTTAGGATAAAGAGCTGCTCTTGTACGCGGACGTGGGCTATAGGGAAACATATGTACTTTTGCAAAACGCACATAATCCATTACAGTTAGGGTATCTTGAAAATCTAGATCGCTTTCTCCTGGGAAACCAACTATGATATCGGTTGTGAAGGTAAAATCAGGGTTTGCACCACGTAATCTATCTACTGTTTCTAGAAAAATTTCTCTGGTATATTTACGGTTCATACGTTTTAAAATGGTATTTGATCCTGATTGTAGAACAACATGCATAGAAGCGCAGGTATGTTTGGAGTGTAAAACTGCATCTGCTAAATCCTCGTCTATCTCGTCGGGATCTATCGAAGAGATACGCAATCTTTGTACTCCTTCTATTGCATCTACTTGCCTGACTAGATCTGCTAAACGAATCTGTTTAGGAGCTTCAAAATCGCCAATATTAATCCCAGTTAAAACAATTTCTTTATATCCATTAGCAACTAATCCTTTTACTTCTTGTAAAATTTCCATCAAATCCCGAGAGCGCGAACGACCTCGTACATAAGGAATAATACAATACGTACAAAAGGAGTTACATCCATCTTGGACTTTAACAAAGGCTCGGGTGCGGGCTTCAAATTGACAGATTTTAAACTCTGGCATCTCTTGTTCTGGGAATGCATAAGATAGAAGATTTTCTTTATCTTTGTTTGGCACAATACAATCTATTTCATGCATGCTCTGCAGAGCTTCTTTTGCACTCTCAACAAGGCACCCTGTAACAACAATCTTTGCAGCAGGGTATTTGCGATGCAAATGACGGATTTGATAGCGGCTGGAGCTATCTGCCGATTCTGTAACGGTGCAGGTATTAACAATGCATAAGTCTACCTGCTCTGCTTCTTTGGCCTCGCTATAGCCCAAGGTAAGCAGTTGATCTTGATAAGCCTGTGATTCGTATTGGTTGGTACGGCAACCTAGGGTGACAACTTTAAATTTTTTTTTCTGATTCATAGTGATAAAAGTATACTAAAAAAAGCCTAAAAATAGATAGAGGTAAAGAAAGATCGTTATTTTAAAAAAATTAGTATTTTGAAAAGCTATTCATAATGCCTTGTTCTTTCAAAGAAACAAAACGATCTCTACCTATAATCAGATGGTCATCAATTTCAATACCCATAATCTGACCAGATTGCATAAGAACTTTGGTCAATTCAATATCAGCTTTGGATGGGGTGGGATCTCCACTAGGGTGATTATGAGCCAAAATCATACTATGAGCTTTATAGCGCACAGCAGGATAAAATACCTCCCTTGGATGAATCAATACCTGAGATAGAGTTCCAACCGCTACCTGCTCTCTGTGAATTAAAAATCCACGCACATCTCGCAGGATGACTAATAAAATTTCTTGAGAATAGTGACCGATTTCTCCTTTTGCTAAAAGATAGGCTTCCTGCACAGACTGAATGGAGTATTTTTTTAAAGACTGGGGACGACGGCATTTCAATGCTATGCCAAAGACCGCTTTTAACTGAATTGCTTTAGCAAGTCCTATTCCTTTAAGTTCCATAAGCTCAATTACAGAAGCATCTAACAAATATTCAAGACCGCCAAACCGCACAATGAGTTCTTCTGATAAACTCAAAACCGATTTACCACGCGTTCCACTGCTTAAAACAATAGCTATGAGCTCTGCTAAAGAAAGAGAATCAATCCCATCTCGCAATAAACGTTCGCGAGGTCTCTCTTCTGCTGGAATGGCTTTTAAAGTCATAGATTAACCTAGTAAAAACGGTTGCAGACGATGTTCTAAGGAAGCTGGTATTTCTAGTTTCATGATAACATCATTTTCTTCATACTCACATTCAAGAACTCTTCCTAAACTCATAAGTTCACTAACAAGTGCATAATGACTTTGCGGAATCTTCACTCGAACTGTTTTGCGTAAAAGAGCAATTTCGCGCATCATGCTATCGAGTAAAAGATCAAAGCCTTCTCCTGTTTCTGCACAAATAGGCACTGTTTTCTGATATAAGACCCGAAACTTGGCTAACATAGAGTGATTGGGACACAGATCGATTTTATTCAATACAGTAATCATCGGTTTATCTTCAGCTCCTAGTTCTTTTAAAACAGCTAAAGTCTCTTCTGCTTGAGAAAGAGCCATCGGATGACTCACATCAATTAGATGTAATAAAATATCAGTGTGAATAGCCTCTTCTAATGTACTGCGAAAAGCTGCAACGAGTGTATGTGGAATCTTGCGAATGAATCCAACGGTATCAATTAATAAAATGGGCTGTTTATTGGGCAAAACAAATTTACGAGTTGTGGTATCAAGGGTTGCAAATAACTTATCCTCTACTAAAACATCTGCTTGCGTCAGAGCTCTAAGAAGCGTGGATTTACCTACATTCGTATAGCCCACTATGGCAAATGTCGGTATTTGCGTACGAATCCTCAACCCTCTCTGCGTATGGCGCTGCTTAGCTACTTGGTCGATTTCTTGTTTTAATGAATCGATTTGACGTCGCAGGATCCGTCTATCAATTTCTATCTGTTTTTCTCCTTCACCTTTTAAATACGCTCCACCCCCTGCACTTTGACGAGAAAGGTGGGTCCATAAACGCTTTAAGCGAGGCATCTGATATCTTGCTTTAGCAAGCTCAATTTGCAAGCGCGCTTCTCTGGTTTGTGCCCTTTGTGCAAACACCTCAATAATTAACTCTGTGCGATCAATGACAGCTTTTTTTAATAGCTTTTCTAAATTACGTTGTTGATGAGGACTAATCTCATCATCAAACACAACCACATCAGCGTTTAAATCAATCACCATTTGGGCTAGCTCTTCTACCTTACCTTTGCTCAAATAAGTTGCTGCATCTACTTTACGAAGCATGCAGGCAAATGCAGTAGCAACCTGCCAACCATAAGTTTCACAAAGACGCTCTAATTCCCTTAAATAATCCAAGCAAAGAGCTTTTTGTTGGCTATGAGAATAAACCCCTACAAGAATCGCTCTATGTAAATTTTTTAACTCAAGTGATGCTGGGTCCATTACCATGTATATCCTTTTTAGGTATCGTAAAAAAAACAACCATACCATCATAGGCAAGCTCAAATCCAGATGGAAGCTGTGCACTATGCTCAAAATCATGAGATAGATGGGTAAAATACGTTTTTTTAGCCCCTATAAGAGTAGAGAATTCAATAGCTTCTTCTATTCCAAAATGCACCTCTGTAGCTTCTCTTTTATGCACACTTACCGTAAGGATTTCTACTCCCATTAGCATGTCTATTACTTGATTAGAGTAATCCCTTATATCAGACACATAGGCAAAATTCCCTACACGAAAACCGGTTACTCTTATTCCTGCATGCTGATAGGAAAAGAAAGTCCATTGAATCCCTTGAAAAAAAATAGAACCGAATTCTTGAGGGAGCACACAGAAATCGAGTTGGGCTGTTACACTTCTTTGGTTATCGGTGGGTTGGAATAAATAGGGATAGCGTTGTTTCAGTTCTTCAAAAGTTAGCCGAGATAACAAGCAAGGCGTTTTAGATTTATGCAAAAAGTAATAAGCTCTTAAATCATCCAGTCCAGCAATGTGATCTGAATGAGCATGGGAGATCAACACACCATCTATTTTTTCAATCCCCCAGCGCAAAGCCTGCATACGAAAATCAGGGCCTACATCAATCACAAAACTCTTATCCGCTATTTGTATCAACCCAGAAGGGCGCATTCGCTTATCTAGCGGATTAGAAGATGTGCATGTTGCACAATGGCAACCAATCACAGGAATCCCCATAGATCCGCCGGTCCCTATAAATGTAAATTGCGCTTGCATGCCCATAGTCGATCTATTTTAAATCATACATTAGTTCTTGAAAAGAAAGAGTTGTTGCTCCCTCTATTGCCTGTGCCAATTTTTCTCCAAAATAAGCATGGTATAATAATCCTCTAGATCCCATAGCTGTAATTACCCACACTCTACTAGAAATCTTTGCTATGATCGGAAGATAGTGTCCTTGACGCATCACTCTTATAGCAGAAGAGCAGTCTATAGGTTTTAGCTGCCAAATATCTGGATAGAAGCTAGAGGCTTTAGTAAAAAGCAAATTTTGGGTATTCAATATATCCACTGTTTCTGTTAGATCCTGGCGCTCATATGTCGCACCAACATGGCAGATCCCTGCCTGATGAGATGTTGCTATATAGCCTTTACCTACAAGACTTTCTATTTGTAAATGCGAGGGAATTTCACAAGTGAGAACCTGTCCTTTGATAAACCTCAATTTCAGTTGTTCAAATTCTGAGAAATAGCGAATAGAGGCTCCTGCTGCAACAACTATTTGATCAAAGGCGTTTAATTGTTCTAGCTCTGTGATTTTCTCTGCAATAAATTGCCCGCCTCTTTCTGCAATAGCTAGCCTCATCCCTTGCAGATAACGTTTACAAAACACCGTTTTCCCCGATTTTATCAAGAAGCGATCTTGTCCTAAATCCATAACATCTTTAAAAATCACACAGTGATTTTTATAGGCCTTCCTTTGTTTTTCATTTTGAGCAACACGAACGATCCCTTCTTTAAAAACCTCTTCTCTTAAAGCTGCTTTTGCTACGTGTAGCAAATCTTCTGTCTTTTGCATAGCCTCCGTTGCAAAAAGCGATCTTCGCCCTTCTTCCCCTACATAAGGATGGAGTAAGCCCGCTGCTATAGCTGATGCTCCCCCTAACAAAGGATCAAATACAACTACTTGATTTTTTAGATTCAGTAAATTCCAAGCTGCTGCTAATCCAGAAAAACCAGCACCTATAATTGCAATCCGCATAACTATCTTTTTTGCATCATTAAAATATGTGACTCTGCAGCAAATTGAAAAAAGAATACCACACCTGGAGCCAAGAGAATAGAAACCGGCAGCATGATCAATACCAAATCTAGAGGGTTAGCTGATGAAAGGTAGAATGCATGAGTCATATCCAGTGAGATCACAAGCAACCCCAAAATACATCCCACTGGAATAACTGCAATGACAAACAATACAAAATTAGTCAATAAAGAATGACTCATTCTACTCAACATGCATTTGAGCCACTCCTTTGGCAAACAATCCCTTAAGGCCACAATCGGCGTTAAAAAGAAAAACAAGATCAAAAACAGAACGACCAAAAAAACCATACTCAAAAATAACAAAAAAGGAACAAAAGACAAAAAAATCCCTAATGTCCAACCTATTTTAGGTAGCGCTTTGATCAAATAAAACAGACCAAGAACCGTCCATAAAGTTAAATACCCGATGATTAAAGGCATTCCTAGATAAGCAATTTCAACCATTACCCTTTTGGATAAAGAAAAGGTTTTTCTGTAGTTCATTTTTCTCTCTTTACTCTCATCATGATAAAGACGGATTAATAAAACCCCAAGAGATAGCCCTACTATACCTATAGCAAAAAATGGCAAGAAGTTCCAATTGAGCATCAACCAGTCTTGTGTTTGTAGCCCCAATGATCTACAAAGAAGCAGACCAAAACCACAACACCATAAAACCACAAACACAAACAACAGCTTCCTTATAGAAAAGCTCAGTCGCAATGCCCGATTGAAAGAAAATTCTATATCATTCCAGTTCATAGATAAAATGTAGTAAAATAAAACAAATGATAACATCCCTCCTTAATGTTAACTAGACCTAAAATAGAAATTATTTATCTAGATTTCTTGAATCTCGAAATACCGTAAAAAGTTTGTTTGTTGACAAATTCATTTTGAACTCTAAACTTGTGCAAACAATTTTACTGTTTAACCGACCATGTACAAAGCCTTTACCTGCTCAATACTTCTTGCCACTACACCCTTTTCTTTTGTGTATCCTCAAGATGCTCCACCGCAAATCATCCTGCAGAAACTCAACGA
>DASZIJ010000003.1:0-25194 GCA_035949155.1 Candidatus Rhabdochlamydia sp.
CTCTGGTTAGATGATGGTAGCCCTTGGGCATTTGCTCCTCCTTTGGTATTTTTTTGTCTTAAAAACACCATAGAAGTTGCAGCCATCTCTGACCACTTTAAATTTTAATCTATTTGTCGCACTTCTCTATTGAATGGGCCCCATCTATTAAATATATAGTGTCATTTTAATGAAATAGGTAAGATGAGGGGTTATTAAATATATAAAATATTTATAATGGAAATACTAAAAGGGCTGTTTGGCCCTTCCTTAAATAGCGTTGAAAAGCCCTCAAGAATCAATACCGACCCATCTTGGTTAGGTTTAGGTTCTCTTTATTTTGTTGCGGAAATATCTAAGTGTTTTATCTCTCATATGGCTATGCCGAAATACCACCAAAGGGCGTTAGAGGCTTGTGATGTTGGAGAAGAGCTTTTAAGCGTAGTAGAGCTTATCAATGATACTAAAGAGCTGGTCTCTCATTCTAAATGGACAATAGAAGTGTATGCAAATACTAACTCAAGTGATTTTACCGTTAAGCGAACGCAAGCGTTTAGTAAAATAATTTTTAGCTTAATAGACATTTTTTGTAATGCGGTTAGAGTAGGGTTTCTTTTAGCAAGGGTACATGTAATTTCTCTTTCATCTGATCTGCAAAAGCAGCTGGAAAAAACAAATGAGGTTTTTTATCTTTTTACTCAGATGTTTTGTCTTTTCCAAGAAGCTTACCAGGGCCACTTGAGTAATGCCTTAAGTCATAATTCAAGAGATAAAAAGGAGCTTGATGAGAAGTGCAGGCTTTCTTTACTTAATGTAGCAGAAAAGTCTGTAAAAGTTTCTTTAGCCGTGCTTAAAAAAACCTCAAAAAAATTAGATGGTCCCATACTTGCATTAAGTGCTTGTCTTTTAGTGTTAAAAATTTCTGCTCATCTGTATGATAGCAAAGTACTATCTTTGCATAAGGGAAAATTTTCTTTAATAGCGAATGGGTTTGCTTATGGGTGTTTATAGTAAAAACTTGAAAAGACGTGAATGAAAAATTCTTAAATTTTAAGACGGCGATTTGTGCTTTTTTTGAAAAAATCCCTAGCTATAGGGGAGAACTGCGCCTCTTTTATCTAGTAAATGTTGCTTAGTTAATATTAAATTAAAAATAAACAGTTATATATTCAGGGAAATTGCATGATAAATTGCTTGACATGGAGTGCCTACAGACAAACTAGCGCAGGGTCTGCAAAAAGCTAATGGCATCCGGTTGAAGACCAGAGTACGGGATTTCTCTTTGGGGCGGCGATGACAAGCAATTTATCATGCAATTTCCCTGGTTATATCTTCGATTCTTAGAAGCAATAAAACAATCGTTTGATTTAGTCTGTAGTGAAGAATTTGCATGATCCCTCTGGGAAAATGGCGAACTTGGGTTAGGCAATTTTTATCAACTCCTATCTAATGCTTAGCACGAGCATATAATATATATTTATATGCTCATGCCATTAACTATTTTAATTGATTTTTAAGTCGAAAATAAGCTTTTTGGAATATGCTTACTAAATAACGTACTTAATACAGAGATTGTACTAAGTTTTAAGAAAAAATTATCGTCTGAAGGCTTGTAGCCTTTAAAGCGGTCTATCAAGGGGAAAGCTCCAAGGGAGAAAACAGCAGCATGTCCTGCTATGGAAACAGTCTTTTCCCAACCATTTCTAGATCTGAGATTCCCTTGCGCATATTCCCCATGCAATTTATTCCCATCATCTCCTAAACGTGCAATTGCTCCTAAAACAGTTGCAATCCAAGTCCCTATTTTTATTGCGGGCATATATTTATTTTTTGAAGATATAAGTCCAAGAACACTCAAAAGAGTTACAGTATCAAAAGCATTGGCGCATAATCCAGATCCCGTATCGATCACTTCTTTTAAAGCTCTTGCTGTAAAAATATTTCTTTCTGGCTGTGGGTTTACGCGGTGAGGAACTCCATTTGGCAATGGGTGTTCTGGTCCAACTAAAGCAGTTTTTACTTTTACTAATTGTGAGCAAATGCCTGAAAAACTTAAAAAACATTTTGCCTGCTTACTAACATCGACTATTTTTTGAGCCGTTTCGAGCCCATTAAAAGCAGATTTCTTTTTACAAAAAACCACAACCCATTCGCCTAAAACTTGAAAAGCTTTAGCTAAATCTTTTGGATTATCTCCATAGCTTTTAAAAAATCTAAAACCAACTTGAGCTGCCTTAGTGAGCCCTACCTTTTCAGATAATCGCATGGATGTTTTCCATGCACACTGAGCTGGCTCAATAACAGCATTATTAAAAAAACTTGAAACAGGAGAACTCATAATCACAAACCCTTAATTTATTGTATTTTAAATTAGAAAAGAGTGTGATTGTAGCTTAAATAAAGATAAATATCTAGAAGAAAGTCGGAATATTAAAAATTATTTTATCAAATAATTTTTGGATTTTGAAGACCATTAAAGCAATCAGATGCCGACATAACTCGCTTACCTTCGAGTTGCACTTCCAGAAGACGCAATATACCTTGTCCGCAGACCACTCCTACTTCTTTACCTAATTTAACAAGAGAGCCTGGTTTTTCTGAAGATAGCAGATCTTCTGGGAATGCACGTAGGATTTTAAGACGTTTTTTTTGGTTTTTTACTTCTAGCATACAAAAAGCACCTGGAGATGGGGATAAAGCTCGAATGCGGTTATGCAATAGGGTAGAGTCAAGATTCCAATCAATCTCTTCTTCTTGAGCAGATATTTTTGGAGCTAAGCTCATTTGAGAATGGTCTTGCGGAACTCTTTTCATAGAATGATTTTTAAATTGTTCAATCACTTGCAAGATCATTTCTTGAGCTAATACACATAACTCTTTTTCTAGTTCACCATGAGTCATTTCAAAAGGAACGGGTATTTTTTGTATAGCTATGATATCCCCAGCATCCATTTTTGGAGTCATTTCAATAATAGAAATACCTGTTTCTTTTTCTGCATTTATCAAACATCTTTGCATGGGAGCAGCCCCCCTATATTTAGGAAGCAGGCTTGCATGGATGTTAATACATCCTAAAGAAGGAAGATCTAAAACTTCTTTTTTTACAATCTCTCCGTAAGCCACCACAATA
Source organism: Candidatus Rhabdochlamydia sp. (assembly GCA_035949155.1). GTDB lineage: Bacteria > Chlamydiota > Chlamydiia > Chlamydiales > Rhabdochlamydiaceae > Rhabdochlamydia. The sequence goes on from DASZIJ010000003.1 coordinate 3,110, forward strand.
AAAAGATCGGCTTGTAAACTCTTAAGCTGCGCAACAAATTCTGGAGAAGAAGCTTTTTCAGGTTGAAAAACAGGTAAACTTAATTGGATTGCAGTTTGTTTTACAGGAGGGAAGGAAGCTTTTAACAATCGTCCTGTTGGACGATCGGGACGTGTGATAACAGCTATTACATCAACTTGGTTTTGTATGAGATAAAACAAAATTTGCGCGGCAAAAGAAGAGGTGCCAAAAAAAATGATCTTCATTGAAGAGCTATACTCTCTCTTCAATTAACTCTTCTAGTTCATCAAAGTCTTCTTCGACTAACTGTTGAACCGATTGCTGAAATCCAATCAATCCCCTCTGAGAGCTGCAACAAAAATTTATCCAGTGCTGAATGTGGATAGTAGGTTCAATTTCTCTATGAATACGCTCTAATGCTTTAGAAAGGCGTAATTTAGCTCGGTAAGTAATTTTAAAAGCTCTTGATAACGCTCTACGATCTTCCAAAGAGAATCCATGACGCCTTAGACCAACTAGGTTCAAGCCTCCTAATTTATAAGGGGTCCCCGCTCCAATGGTATAAGGAGGAACATCATGCGTAATGCGACTAAACCCTCCTACCATTGCATATTTCCCTATACGTGCGAATTGATGAACAGGTGTCATGCCACCAATGATTGCATGATCTTCTACAATCACATGCCCAGCTAACATGGCGTTATTTGCCATAATCACTTGATTCCCAATTTGACAATTATGAGCAATATGGCAATAGGCCATGATTAAGCAACCATCTCCTATACTTACTACGGAACCTTCTTTGCATGAGGAATTAATAGTGGTAAATTCTCGGATTTCACAATATTTTCCAATTACAACAAAAGTTTTCTCTCCTTTAAATTTTAAGTCTTGAGTTTTTGTACCAATGCTTGCAGACGGCCATACAATTGTTCCTTCTCCAATTGTGGTATAACCATCGATGTAAGCATGAGACTTAATAACAACATGATCTTCAAGCGTGACATTTTTTTTAATAATCGCATACGCTTCAATTGTAACATTCCTACCAATCTTTGCACCGGGCTCGATGATGGCAGTAGGATGGATATTTGACTGAGACATGGACTTCCAATTTTAATGTTTATTATTTAAGGCTAAAGCTGATCTTTATCAAGTAATGCAAATCCGATTTTAGCTTCTGTTACTACCTTCTCATTTACTTTTGCGCATGCTGAAATTTTCCCTCCACTTCCGCTTAAGTGCAGCATGGATACTTCTAGCCTTAATGTATCGCCTGGTACAACAGGTTTGCGAAACTTTGCATCTTGAATATTCAATAATACAGCTGTTTTTGCATGAAATCCTTTTTTATAAATTAAAATCCCTCCTGTTTGAGCCAGGGCTTCCAATACAAGAACGCCGGGCATAATAGGAGCATCGGGGAAATGACCTTGAAAAAAATGTTCATTAAACGTAACACTTTTTTGCCCAACAATCCGATTCTCCTCAAGGCTTAAGTGAATGATTTTATCAACGAGCAAGAAGGGATAACGATGAGGCAAAATTTTGGCAATTTCTTTAATATTCAAAACGATATTCTGCTCTGAAAGGGCTTCACTCATCAAAGATTCTCCATTTTAATTTGATTATATAGCAATTTAGCAAAAGTATTATTAGAGGTGTGCCCAGAACGAATAGCGATAACATGCGCTAAAAAAGAAATAGGTATAAGAGAAAGATCCCCTATTAGATCTAAAATCTTATGACGAGCCATTTCGTTTGGATAACGCAATCCTTCTGGATTAATCACTTCATTTTCCTTCACGAGAATTGCATTTTCTAAACTGCCTCTTTTAATAAACCCTTTTTCTATCATAGGAACTACTTCTTCATAAATGGAAAAAGTACGACAAGGAGCAATTTCTTTAACGAATTCCTCTTTACTTAAAACAAATGTATGAAACTGCGTGCCAATTCCTAAACAATGAGGGTAGTGCAGCGTATAACTCAACCGGTACTCATTAGCTGGAATTGCAATGATCTGAATCTGGTTATTTGACCAAAATATAGGGGTTTGCAAAGAAAATACTTTTTTCTCTTCGTTTAACTCCATTACACCTGCTTCTTCAATTAATTGAGAAAAATCTCTAGAACTACCATCCAATATAGGAACTTCTGGACCAAAGACTTGTATGAACACATTATCAATTTCATGGGCACGCAAAGAAGCGAGCAAATGTTCCACCATTTGTATGGAAGCTTTTTTGTTACCAATTATGGTACACCTAGGAGTGCTATATACAGAATCTAGCGAAGCTATAATCTTAGGTGCATTCGGCAAATCTGTACGTTGAAATACAACTCCTTGATCTGCAACAGAAGGATGAAAAGTTAGAGTGGTTTCCTGCCCGGTAAAGACCCCTATTCCAGAAATAGATACACTTTTTCGCAGAGTGCGTTGTTTTCTTTCAACGCTTGGCATAGTTAAAACAGAACTTCTTGATAGCTTGCAGGGGAAAGACAATAGACACCTCAAAAATTATTTTTTAAACCCTAGTTTGCTAAATGAGCAAAAAAGTTATTTATTACTAAGAAGCTACCCAAAGATTATCATTTTCTTCAAGCGGATTTTACAAAACTAAAATTCTCTAAACATCATCTATTTTTGGAGGAATAATAGGATCATGACGAATAATTACTTCTTTTTTTCGATTATACCCCATCAATAATAAAAGCCCTCCTAACGTACTTAAATGTTGTAAAAATAAGTTCATTTGTAGCGCTCTATCAGCATCTGGGACGAGCCAAAATGGATAAAAAACAAGAATCGTCCCTAAGACCACCAATGCTAAAATAAAAGCTGCAAAGCGAACAAAGAGACCTAAAAAAATACATACACCTCCTAAGAATTCTATAATGGTTTGTACGAAAAAAGCAAGCGATGGCCTGGAAAGAATCATTTCTAAGCCTTGTTTTATCCATTCCTTTTGTCCGCTTATCCCACTTAAATTATGTATAGCAGTGATAAACTGCTGCTCTGCTCCTTGCCAATCAAGCAATTTTTGAAAAGCAGTTGCAATAAAAATTAAACTAATACAAACCCGGCCTAAAAATATAATCGTAGATCGAAACATAAACACCCTTATTCCTTCTTTTTTCATAAAAATAATTATAACTTTGAGCAAAGTCAACTAGTTTTCATGAGAAATTTAATCTAAAATGGCTTATACTAGCGATAAAACTAGTTTAACTAAAAATGATAAAGAAGACTTTCCGAGAACATCATCTATTTACTATTCTCTCTGAATACGAAAACCAAGCACTCCCTTTAGATCGTTTTTTAAAGGAATATTTTCATTTTCATAAAGCAATAGGCTCTAAAGATCGGAAGATCTTATGTGAAAATATTTATTCCATCGTACGATGGAAAGGTCTATTGGATTATTTATGTGATAAGCCCATCTCATGGGAGACTAGATACCAAAAACTCTCCCAAATAAAACCAGACCATTTTTTTGATAATGCGCAAATTCCCTTACATATACGCTTAAGTTTTCCCAAAGAGCTCTTCTCTTTAATTGTAGATAGTTTAGGTGAAGAAAAAGCTCGTTTTTTTTGTCGATCTAGTAATTCTATAGCTCCCATAACGGTAAGGGTTAACCTATTAAGAACCTCTCGAGAAAACCTATTAAAAGCATGGGAAAATGAATTAGCTGCAACTTGCGGCTCATTTCACACAGCGATCATCTTACCTAAAAGAATCAATTTTTTTACTCTCCCCGAATTCAAAATGGGTCATTTTGAGGTGCAAGATGAAGCAAGTCAGCGTCTTGCAGATTTAGTCGCAGTTAAACCAGGGCAATTAGTACTCGATTTTTGCGCTGGAAGCGGCGGAAAATCTTTAGCCATCGCTCCTAAAATGCAAGGAAAAGGACAGCTATTTTTACATGATATTAGAAAACACGTCCTGATCGAAGCTAAAAAACGCTTAAAAAGAGCTGGTATACAAAATGCTCAAATTTTGCTTCCCTCCTCTTCTCAGAAAAAGTCCCTATATGAAAAATTTGATTGGGTATTCGTTGATGCTCCCTGTAGCGGAACAGGCACCATGCGAAGAAATCCCGATATGAAATGGCGCTTTACTTCAAAGACATTTCAGAAAACACTAGAAGAACAAAGGCTGATCTTTGAACAGGCTTTGCGGTTTGTCAAACCAGGGGGTCATATCGTATATATGACTTGCAGCGTATTACGATTAGAAAATGAAGAACAAACTCAATATTTTAAAAAAACTTTTTCATTAAACACTATTTCTTCTGCTTTTAGCACTTTGCCCTTAGATTCAAACGATCCTGATGGATTCTATGGCCAAGTCTTTGTAAAATAAGCTAATTTCAGAATATAATTAAAACCATACTCTTTATTAAGGATAAAAATGATGAAATCACTGTTCTACTTCCTTTTGCCCATTTTGGGATTGTTCTCTTCTACATGTTATGCTACAGAATTTTCAGAATACTCTATTACCTCTGAAGAAATGGGACAAATAACCATTCATAATCGGATTTTAACCAAATTTAACAATAAGACCTATTCCGTACTCGATGTAGTTAAAAAAATGGATATGATTTTCGATAGCCATTATCCCCAATTCGCACACTCTAAGTTAGCTCGCTATCAATTTTATAGTATGCAATGGAAGGACACTCTGCAAAAAATGCTCGACCAAGAATTAATCTTACTAGATGCAGAGCGAATTGGAGTTAAAGCAACAGATGCGGAAGTAAGAGAAGAATTACTACGCAAATATGGCCCAAATGTGATGACCTCTTTAGATCGATTAAAATTAAGTTATGAAGAAGCACGTAAAATGGTCTCCGAAGATCTCATCGCAGAAAAAACATTGTATTTCAAAGTATATTCTGAGGCATTGCGTGTAAGACCTAATGATATCAAAGAAAAATATATAACATACTGCGAAGAAAACCCTGCATCACAAAAATGGCGCTATCAAGTGCTAACCATTCGTTCTGAGGATGAAAATATCTCTCAAGCATTAGCACAGTTAGCCTTTGATCTCCTAAAGGAAAAAAGAGAGCTCTCTGATATTTCTAAAGATCTGCAATCAGAAAACCCTGACACTACTGTTTTATTTACCCCTGAAATCATAAGCGATAATGCATCTATTTCTCAAGCTCATAAGACGGTAATAGAAACATTAAACCCTGGAGGTTTTAGTGCTCCTATTTCTCAAGTGAATAAAGATCAATCTATTGTGCATCGCATTTTTTACTTAAAAGAAAAAGATGTGATAAACCCACCGGAGTTCCCTAAATTAGCAGAGAAAATTAAAGATGGGTTAATCCAAGAGTCCATTGCCCTACATTTATTAAACTATATGAAAAAACTCAAAACCCGTTATGGTTTTTCGGAACAAGATCTGAATATAAATTCCGATTTTAAACCTTTTTCTTATCAATGAGCATTTATAAACCCTCCGTGCTTAAAGAGTTTTTGCGCTTCTCTCATATCCATCCTAAAAAAGCGCTTTCGCAAAATTTTCTCATTGACGGGAATATTGTACGTAAAATTATAGATACAGCTCAAATACAAGCGGGCGATGTGGTTCTGGAAATCGGTCCTGGACCTGGTTCCCTAACAGAAGCGCTATTAGCAAAAGGAGCTATTGTTACAGCAGTTGAAAAGGATCTTGTATTTGCAGAGCAATTATATCGTCTACAAGATTTAGGAAATTTAACAATACAAAGAGAAGACTTTTTATTATTTGATTTAGAAAATTTTCTAGATGCTAAAGAAAATACAATTAAAGTGGTTGCAAATCTCCCCTATCATATTACTACTCCTATTTTATTAACTCTACTTCCACACTACGATAAGATTCATTCCTTAACGGTTATGGTACAAAAAGAATATGCTGATCGAATGGTTGCTTCTTCCAAAACCCTCCACTATAGTCATCTTTCTTTGCTTGTCAGTTTTTTCTGCCAAGCAAAGCTTTTTTTTACCATTAACCCGAGTTGTTTCTTCCCTAAACCAAAAGTCAAATCTGCTATTGTGCATTGCAAGTTAAACCCACCTGCTCTAAATAACGACATAGATGCATTTTTTTTCCTAACTCGTAGCGCTTTTCAACAGAAAAGAAAAATGTTACGCTCTTCGTTAAAATCTCTAGCCCCTAGCGAGTTCATTGAACAAGCTCTTCAAAGCATGCACCTTCCCATAACTGCAAGGCCAGAAGAACTTAGCCTACAAGAATTTATTTCTTTATTTAAGCAAATTAAGGCCGTCTGCTTATCCAAGCAAAACTAAAATACAATACAGCTATTCCCAACCCTAACATGAGCAAAGGCAGAGCTTGTTTTAAGCTTGTACTCCAACTTAGGCACTTATCTAAAACTTGATAATAAAAAGTAGAGTTCATTTTTTCTATTGCATATAAGGGATAGGTATCTAAAATTTGATTGTTTTGATCATACAAAGATAGGGCTGCTAATTGCTGTCCTGGTTGAATAGGAAAAGTAATAGGTCCCCATTCCAACTCTGGTTTTATCAAAGGTTCCTCTGAAGCATAATAGCTGATGACTACATCCTCATTTAAAGCAGCTTTGATCGGGTGTTTACATTTTTTCTGTATAGTACTGAATACATCAAAATTTTTAGAAAAAAGAGTCCTTTTGATTTTTGACTCATTAAATCCTGCTTCAAAAAGAGCAATGGTATCCCGGTACCTCTGTTCTAGCTTATCGCAACCCATAAGCACGACTATCATCTTTCTATTTTGGTCTGCTGCTGCTGCTGCTATAGTATATCCTGAGCTTGCAGTATATCCTGTTTTTACTCCTATTGCCTTAGGATAATAGAACTTACCTGGCTTGATCAAAGCGTTATGTTGTAATAATTCTACTTGCGGTTGCTTATTACTAGCTGGCCTTAAATAAGTTATAGTTTTAACCACCTTGCAAAAAAATGGCTGTTCTAAGGCTTTTTTTGTCAATAAGCACATATCGTAAGCAGTTGTCTTATGATCGGTATGAGTCAATCCATGAGGAGTGGTCAAAGCGGTTTGCTTACACCCTAGAGATTTTACATATTCATTTAATTCTTTCATAAACTGCGGTATGCTTCCTGATACCCATTCAGCTAACGCATTTGCTGCATCGTTTCCAGAAGAAAGCATAAGTCCATAGAATAGAGTTTCAGCAGAAATCCTCTCTGCTACTTTTAATCCCATAAGAGTTCCACCAAATTCAAGACGATAGGGGGGATGAACTCCTAATTTATCTCTTCGCATCTGAGGAGAAACGCTGCTAACCGCATCTTTTGAAATCTCTATTATCTGATCTAATTGATCTCCTCGTTTTTCTAAAGCATACAAGGCCGTAATAATTTTAGTGATACTAGCGGGATACAAGGGCAAATAAGCATTCTTCTCATAAAGTATAGCTCCTGTTTCTGCATTCATTAAAATAGCAGCTTTTGCAGAGATATCAACTTGCAGAGCCGTATTAGCTAATCGGCTGATTACCACTAATATAAAAAGAAATACAAATCGCATCATATAAAAATATTATTTCTCTTTTTTACTTTAGATCATCTCTTAATTTTTAGCTTGATCTAATTGAAAGTCAATTAGTTTCACTAATATTTATATAGCATTTTATATTGCTAAATCTAAATAAGTCACAAAAAAATCTTCGCAATCTCTTTAAAAAAAGTAGCCAACTACGCAAGATGAGGATTTTATGACACCCTCATAAATATAGCTCTACCATGAGATAATATAACTAAATAAGTACAAAATAAAAACTTGACACAAGGCTAGTTTTAACGCTAAGCTAAGGTGACGGTAAGGAGAAGGTATGATTGACCCGCTATCGCTAGAAGAAGCCTATGAGGAATTTATTAGAAATTTACCTAAATGGCTCCCTGATGGGATTATCCATGTAGATCTCAAGTTATTAAACACTCTTGGTCTGCTCAATCACAATGATTTAGATCATACATATGAAGATGCAGAGCTTGATCAATATTTTCACATCATTGAAACCCCTGATAAAGTAACCTTATTTAACGAGCAATTTGCTATTTGGATTGTTCCTCAAATTGTAAATGAAATTCCTACTACAACAACATTTATAGCTCTTCTGCCCCATAATAAACCACATCTAGAAATAGTATATACTACATCTGGAGTGTATAATACACCTAAATATATTTTGAAAATTCTACAACATTTTTTAACAGAAGTACAAGATACAGAAGCTGTTATCTCTTCAATTGGCAAAAAATCTTAAAATTTAAGAGGTGCTAAACCCACCTAGAGGTGCTAAACCCACCTCTTGTTATCTTTTGTTTACAGCTAATTCCAAATACTTTCACTTTATTAGAAGCCTAAGATTCTAGTAAAAAAAATATAGTTGCTATAATATTTTTTTTAAAAGAAAATTCACTTTTTTAGCTTCTTTTAACCTACAAGGATTTATGAATGTCTTTTCAGGAATCATCTTCATTAAATAAAGATCACTTTATTGAAAAAAATGGCATGCGTTATGCAGGAGTCCATCTGATTATCGATCTTTGGGAAGCAGATCATCTAGACAGTCTTGAAATCATGAAAAATGCCCTACATGAGTGTATTACTGCTTGTGAAGCCACTCTTTTACATCTGCATCTACACCGATTTGAACCCAGTGGTGGCATCAGTGGCATTGCTATTTTAGCAGAGTCACATATGAGTATTCATTCTTGGCCTGAGAAAAAATATGCAGCTATTGATTTATTCATGTGTGGTAATAGTCAACCATTTTTGAGCCTTCCTATTTTAAAAAGGGTTTTTCAACCTAAATACATTTCACTTAATGAACAAATGAGAGGTATTCTCAATGAATAAACCATGGTTTCATGAAACTTTGTATCCAACTTATTGCCAAAGTTTTAAGATTGAAACTATTTTATGGGAGGGGAAATCTTCCTATCAAGACGTCCTAATCTTTGAAAATAAAGAGTTTGGAAAAGTGATGGCTCTTGATGGAGCGGTACAATTTACTACTAAAGATGAATTTATTTATCATGAAATGATTACACATGTCCCTTTATTTGCTCATGGAAATGTACAAGATGTTCTCATTATTGGGGGTGGTGATGGAGGGGTTGCGCGGGAAGTGCTTAAACACCCCAATATTCGCTCTGTAACCCTTGTCGAAATCGATTCCTTTGTTATTGATCTAACAAAAAAATATGTCCCTGAAATTCCACAAGGAGTATTTGAGCATCCTAAACTGCATCTGATTATCGATGATGGAGTAAATTTTGTTAAAAATAGCAAAGAAACTTATGACGTAATTATTACAGACTCCAATGATCCCATTGGACCATCTCAAGTCTTATTTACAGAAACTTTTTATAGCTATTGTAAAAAGCTCTTAAGAAACAAAGGGATTCTTGTAGTACAAAATGGGGATTTTTTTATGCAACCTAAAGAATATCAAGCAACATTTTCTCATCTACAACTTCTCTTTCGCGATGTATCCTTTTATTTGGCTAATGTTCCTACCTATATTGGAAGTTATATGACATTAGGGTTTGCCTCTGATATGGAATATCGCAAGCTTGCTCTAGACACACTTAATCAACGTTTTACGCAAACTCCTGTAGATACTTTTTATTACCATCCAAGCATGCATAAAGCATGTTTTACTCTACCTAAAGCCATGCAAGAAACTTTGGATTCCCTGCAAAATATTACAGCTCCTTAATTTGCCATTTTTGAGCAAGCAGTCCTTCTACAATTTTTCTAGCTAATGCTTGATACACTACTGGAGCGCTATCATCATGAGCCCCTTCTACAGAATCGAGTTGTCCTAGAGAAAAATCAATCATTCTCTGTGGTTTTTGCGAGGGAAGAACAACTGCTACATCTCTAAGAGAATCGGAGTTAATACAATCAAAATCAGCATTTGCTTTTACTCGGAAAGGACCTATTATTACACAATTTGACTCCTTATCAATAAGTTCTACCTCTGCTGTAATCAATCTACGATTCTCTACACTAACAATATTTTTTCTTAAGGTTTGGCTACCAGGGTTTCGATCATATCGATACCCAATTGGCTCATCTTTATCTGCGAGAATAGTAATATGCAATAAATAGGAAGAATCATAACAATAATTAAACCCATCACAGTTACTGACCTCACGTATAAGAGCCCGATTTAGCTGCCCTTGTATATCTCCTTTAATATAAGGAACACAGACTAAAATTTGATCATCAGAGCCTGTTTCAAATTGATATCTACACCCTAAGCATAAAATTAGAAGAAAATAGAGTTTACGCATGGTTCTCTTCTTCTGCACTTAAGTGTAAATCAGCCATCTTCTTTTCTGCTTTTTTTGCTATAAGCGTAGCTGGATAAGTCGTTAAAATGCGCTTATAATACAAATAGGCAGCATTGGGCTTGTTTTTACGATGATAGAAAAGCGCAATCTCATAAAGATCTTTAGCGTATACCTCTTGCATACTCAAAAGCATATCTTCTACCTCATGAATGGCTTCATCGCTTGGAAAGCTAGCAGAGATCCTATGTAGGTTAATGGTTGCTAGTTCTAAAAAATCTTGATTTGCATACTCTTTTTGAGATTGGATAAGATAAACTCGTCCAATTTCTACATAGCTTCTAATAGCTAGAAAATGCTTAGGAAACTGCTGTATCAAACTCTGATAGGTTTCAATACTCTCTTTATAGTCTTTTCCTTTAGCAAGTAACTCTGCCTTTGCAAATAGAGATTGAGCTGTAAGTTCATGATTAGGAAGAGTAGAGATTAGCTCTTCATAAATATTTAAAGCTTCTTGTCTTGCTGGTATCCATTTTAATCCAAATATCGCTTTTTTCGTACCTGCGCGATATTTTTCCGCTATTTTAAACTTATACATAAAAGCTTCTTCAAAAAACTTGGGCGTCATTTGTTTTTTTAAATAACTAGAAAAAAATTCATTAGCTTTTTCGTATTCCTCTAATTCAAAATAACTAACAGCTAGATAAAAAAGCACATCTTGCGCAAAGACTGTTGTTGGATACTCTTCAAGGAGTATGAAAGCTTGTTCTATGACTTTATTCCAGTTTTTATTTTGATAGTTTTCTAATATTAAACCATAACACTCTTGAACAGATAGGATCTCTCTTTGATGCTGCTCAAAACGAGGATTTTCTCGAGCATGTAACGATGACAACAAACAAATAGGAAAAAGCAGGTAACATATTTTTTTCATGGATATTCCGTAAATTTTGAAATTTTAGATTTAAATTTTAATCGATGATATCGTTTCAAAGCAATTGCATTATTCCCACTGTATTTGATCAATACTGCTGATAGAACGAATTTTGTTTTCTAAGTCTAAACATTGTTCTACCCCCCAATTTTGCTCTATCAATAATACCCCTAGATGGTTACTCTCTTTTGTAAATAAAATTTCGATAGGACTATTACCTGAATGAGAGCGAAAAGCGGCTTTAAGCAGCAAGATATGGCTTAAATGAGCCCGATTAGAATCAATAAAAATTTTTAGTTTCTTCATGGTTTTTTGTTTCTTTTCTACACTAGAATTCTTATTTTTTTCGCGAAATTTTAAAGGTTTAAATTGTTTTGCCTGAGTATACGCTGAATCACATGCTTGAATCATTGCTTCATCTACACGTGTTAAATCATCCAGCCAGCGACACTGCAGACGAATTTGCCCTTCTGTAGTTTCTTTATGAACAATTGCATACAATAACTGATTTTCTACCATAAGAGAAGCTTTTTGCTCATAAAGATCTGACCAAATAGGCAATTCAAAACGCTCTTCATTATCACTAATTTTAAGGATGGCAAATTTACGCTGATTCTTTGCAGAAACCTTAATCGTAACTCCCTCTATAATACAGGCGATTCGACAAGGTCCATCTTTAGAAAGATCTACTAATTCCGCTAAAGAAATACAGGAGAGCTTTTTTAATAGAGTGCGGTATTCATCCAAAGGATGTTCATGTAAATAAACACCTAGAAGTTCATATTCTCTTCGCAGAATAACTTGCCGCGGCAACTCTTCCATTTCTTGAGATACTTGTGTGAAATCAAGAGAGGAATCATCTAGAAGATCAAAAAGGCTCATGATTCCCTTTGCTGCTTCTTTCTTCCCTTTGGAAGCTGCATTAAACATAGGATCAACGCTTGCTAACAAAGCAGCTCTGCTGAATTTTGTAAAATCAAAACAACCAGCTTCCACTAAGCTCTCCATCACTTTCTTACCGACTTTACCTGTATCAATACGCTGAATAAAATCGAATAAAGATTTATAATTGCCTTTTGATCTCTCTTCTAAAATAACATCGACAACTCCTTCTCCTATACCTTTAATGGCTCCCATAGCAAAACGAATTCCTTTTTCCGTAGCTAAGAATTGCTTACCCGACTCATTAATATCAGGTGGCAAAATAGCAATACCCATCTTCTGCGATTCTCGTATGTGCTTAGTCACTTTAGAGAGATCATCGCAATCAGATGTCATGAGTGCTGCCATCCACTCTCTAGGATAATTTGCCTTGAGATATGCTGTTACATAACTTAAATAACCGTAGGCAGCTGCGTGAGATTTATTAAAACCATAGGAAGCAAATTTTTCAATTTTATCAAAAATCCGCATAGCAATCTCTTCACTTAAAGAATTTTTGATGGCTCCTAAACGAAATTTCTCCCTTTGGTTAAACATCTCTTCTTTATCTTTTTTCCCCATTGCACGCCTTAAAACATCTCCTTCTCCTAAAGAGTATCCAGCAAGACGACTTGCAATTTGCATAACCTGCTCTTGATAAACCATGATACCATAGGTTTCAGAAAGAATATCTTCCATCCATAGATGGTCTATTTCGATGCTTTCTCTGCCATGCTTACGGTTGATAAAAGAAGGGATCATCTCCATAGGCCCTGGGCGATATAACGCGCCCACTGCTATAATCTCTTCAAATTTATCGATATGTAATTGACGTGCTAGATCTTGCATGCCAGCTGATTCCAATTGAAATATTCCCGTTGTTTTACCTTGATTGAGCAATGCAAAAGTTCTTTCATTTTCTAGATTTAAGTTCACCCAATCAATTTCTTTTTGTTCTTTCTGTTTAATGGCATCAACAGCATGTTGAATAGAGGTCAATGTCTTTAACCCAAGAAAATCGATTTTAAGCATACCTACTTGCTCAACTGGCTTCATAGAAAATTGCGTAATTGCCATATCAGAATCTTTAGCGCTACATAAGGGGATCCTCTGCATAAGAGGATCTGCGCTAATAATGATTCCAGCAGCATGTACCCCTGTATTGCGCACAGATCCTTCGAGCGTTTTGGCAATATCGATGAGTTGCTTGATTTCCTTTTCCTCTTGATAAATCCTGCGTAGTTCAGGATCTATTTCTAAGGCCTTACTTAAAGTCATATTTAGATCTTCAGGAATTAACTTAGCAATTTCATTGACTCTAGCAAGAGGAACGCTTAAAACCCTTCCGACATCTTTAATAGCCATTTTAGCTTTCATTGTGCCAAAAGTGATAATTTGTGCTACTTTGTCTTTACCATATTTACCAACTGTGTAATCAATTACCTCCGATCGTCTATCCATGCAAATATCCACATCAATATCAGGATAAGAAACTCGCTCTGGATTAATGAACCTTTCAAAAAACAAATCAAATCTTAAGGGCTCGATGTCGGTGACTTCAATCAAATATAAAATAATCGATCCCGCTCCAGAGCCCCTTCCAGGCCCTACTGGAATATATTTTTTTTTTGCCCAAGAAATAAAATCCCAAACAATTAAAAGATAATCAGCCATCCCTTTAGATAGGATAATATTTAATTCATATTCTAAACGCTCTTTAACTACCTCTATGGGATCACGTCCTGGATATTTTTCAGAAACCTTTATTAGCCTTGAATCGGTATATCTTTTTACAATCCCCTCGTCACACAATTGACGCAAGAATACTGCTACGCTCTCTTGCCTTATCTCTTCTGTATAAGAGGAGCCTTCTAATTGAGGAGGGGTAAAAACAGGATAATATTTCGTTTTGAAATCAAAAGAGAAATTGCATTTCTCAGCGATTTTATGTGTTTCTTCTATGGCAGAAGGGATATCGGAGAAAAGAGAACACATAAGATCTGCACTTTTAAAATACAGCTCATGTGTATATTTTACTTGTCTTTTTGGATTTTTCACTCGTTGTTTAAAGGCGCCAAATGAGTCTTTTTCCCAAATCTCACACGGCTCTCCTGACTGCACATTCATTAAGATTTCATGCGCATTCCAATCATCGCGATGAATATAATGAATATCATTGGTAGCAACCAAAGGAATCTGCAGCTCAGAAGAAAGAGTCATCAATTTCTGGTTGACTGTGTTTTGTTTATTTATGCTATCTAGATATAATTGATGAAGCCATCCTTCTTTTTCGAAGCCATCAGCGCGAATATCTTCTTCCTGCATTTGATGACGTTGCAACTCAAAATAATAGTCCGAACCAAATACTTGATGAAACCAAGCAATTTCCTGACGGATTTTCTCTTCATTTTTTTGTATAATATAGTGACCTAAAATCCCATTTGAAGGACCTGAAAGACAAATCAAACCCTTGGCGCATTCTGCTAATAAATCTCGATCTATTCTAGGGGTGTAGTAAAATCCTTCTAGATGAGCTAGAGAACTTAATTTGCAAAGGTTTTGATATCCTTGGTCGTCCTTAACTAGTAATATAATAGGAAAACCGTGAGGCAATCCTGGATAACGTTTTTTATCAAAACGAGATTCAGGAGCAACATAAAGCTCACAACCAATAATTGGTTTGATATTTTCTTTTACGCATGTTTTGAAGAATTCAACTGCGCCGTACATATTGCTTTGATCTGTCAAAGCTAAAGCCGTCATTTTATTTTCAACAGCTTTTGCCACCAAGCTTTCTATAGAGGCCGTTGCATTCAAAATGGAGTACTGAGAATGCGTATGAAGAGAGTTCCAGTTCATCTTAAACTTAACTCCTTTTGCGGACTATTTTTCAGTAGCTTGTACAGCTGGATGGGGGGTGCTTTTCATACCCCATA
The DNA here is from genome assembly GCA_035949155.1 of Candidatus Rhabdochlamydia sp. GTDB lineage: Bacteria > Chlamydiota > Chlamydiia > Chlamydiales > Rhabdochlamydiaceae > Rhabdochlamydia. The sequence continues at coordinate 18,236 of DASZIJ010000003.1, forward strand.
AAGGAGCTAGTAAAAGAGCAGCAATCACACCGCAAGAACCTAACACAATAAAAAAGCCCTGCCAACCCCAAATTTCGACTACTTTGGTAATCGGATAACCTGCTGCCGCTGCTCCTAAATACGCCCACCAGCCAGCAAATCCTGTTGCGGTTCCTGCAGCTTTTTTATGAGACAATTCAGCAGCTGACATCCCAATCAACATTTGTGGACCAAAAATTAAAAACCCAATGGTAAACATCAATCCATAATCCAAAAAGAGCATGCCGTGAGGAACCCAATACAAGCCTACAATTGCTAAAACTACCGCTAGGCTAAATAGTACATTAATGGGACCACGACGTCCCTGAAAAACTTTATCAGAAGCCCAACCAGCAACTAAACTACCAAAAATCCCTCCAGCCTCAAACCAAAATACACTACCACTTGCGCTAAGCATGGAATAGCCTTTTGCTTTCATCAGAAAAAGCGCACCAAAGTCATTGACAGCCTGACGAATCACATAAACAAAAAAATAAGAAATGGCAAGAACCCAAATATATTTATTGTTTAGCACATATTTAAGTAAAATTTCCTTAGAAGAGAACTCTCTTTCTTCTTGATGTTTTGCAGAAGGATAATCATTTTTATATTTTTCAATAGCAGGTAATCCCAAAGATTGAGGAGTATCTCTTAAACGATTAATTAAAAATAAACCGATTCCAATGCAAGTAAAGCCAGGTACATACATTGCATAACGCCAGCCCCACTTTTGCGCACAAAAAGCCGCAATAAGAGGAATAAGAGCTCCGCCTACACTATGCGAAGTATTCCATAGCCCCCACCAAGTTCCCCTCTCTTTTTGAGAATACCAGTGGGTAAGCAAACGAGCGCACGGAGGCCAACCCCAACCTTGAAACCAGCCATTACATCCCCAAAGCAGGGCAAATAGCCACACACATGAAGAAAGACCAAATAATACATTAAATACACCAGTTAGAATCAAACCGATAGCCATAAAAAATCTAGGATTGGAGCGATCGGCAAGAACACCGCTTAAGAACTTACTAATTCCATAGGTAATAGACAAGACACTAGTTAAAATACCCAAATCACTAATCTGCAATCCTAATTGCTGCATCATAGCCGGCATAGCAAATGTAAGACTCTTACGGGTGAAATAGTAAAATATATAACCTATATACATTCCGTAAAAAATACGAAAACGCCAATACTTATAGCGTTCTTTGACCTCATTGGGATCTTGAATTTCAGGAGCATAAGGAGCTGGTCTTAAGATGTTCAGTACGCTCATATACAACTTTCTCCTATTAAAGTTTATAAAACAAAAAGCGTCTTAAGAAAACGAACTAATATTTTTTTCCAGACTTCTTTTCTTGATTTATTTTTTTATATTCCTCATTAAAAGAAAAAGCTAGTATATGCTTTTCTTCAAAGGTTTATCATGAGTATTCCACCTAGCAATTCAGAACCCTATAAAAAAATCATTGTGAATCGCGTTGAACAAAACAAATCAAAGGATTCGTTTAGTCAATTTCCCGCTGATTTAACATATCCTAACCTAGCTTCCATACTTGTTTCTTTTTTTAAGAAGTTTACCATGCACTTCTCTTTTAAAAACAAGATATCTACCATAGCTTTAAAGCAAGATCTCTTAGAATTAAAACAACTTTTTATTTTACTTTCTATAGAAGATCTTAGTCATCAATTAGAGTTCATACAAAAACTTTCGCTATTATGGCATAAAATCATCGAAGATTGCAACCCTATCTCTATTTCTCTATCAAAAGGCTCTGATTTTTTAAAAAAAATAGCAGACTTTATTCAAATAATTAATCATTTTCCCGCCAAAGAAGACCATTCGTTAGGTTATTATCTCCACGAGCACGTAGGTGAGAAATGGGTTCCCTTCCCTTTTATGGAGCTTCTGCAAGAATTGCATACAGATTATCAAAAAACACAGGATAAGAGCTACTTAGCTAACTGGATTAAAATTTTATCTTTAATCTTAGAAGAGTTGCCTTCAGACACTTCTTGAAATTTTTAAAGCTCATCTGGCGCACTCTTTCAAGTGAAGTATAAAAAGATTTAAAAAAATATATACTGATGCTAGCTTCTTCATTAAAGTGAATAAGGTTTGCTTTTTTTTTCTCCTTATCTTAGGACTATATGAAGCCACTAGAAGTAAAAAATCTAAAAAAATCTTTTAAATATAAAGGGGAAATAATATCAGCTGTTGACGGAATCTCATTTGAGATTAATCCAGGAGAAATATTTGGTCTGCTAGGAGCAAATGGTGCTGGAAAATCAACAACTATCAATATTTTGACCGGCATAACTACTCCAGATAGTGGAGAAGTCAAAATACTTGGAAAAGATATAGTAAAATATTCAGAATATGTAAAAAATAAAACAAATGTTGCTACAGCTTATTCTTCTCTTTCTTCTAACCTGACTGTTTATCAGAATCTTTTTGTTTATGCTCGATTATTTGGAATTCATAATGCTAAGTCTAGAATTTATGAATGTTTATATGATTTTGAAATTGCATCAATTCAAAATAGAAAAATTGATAAGCTTAGCTCAGGCGAAAAAGCTCGCGTAAATCTCGCTAAAGCTTTTCTAAACAATCCTGTTTTACTGTTGCTCGATGAGTGTACAGTAGGCCTAGATCCAGATATTGCCGATAAAATTAGAACTATCATAAAGAAACATCAGTCAAGAAATGACACCGGCATCTTATTCACATCACATTATATGCCTGAGGTAGAATACTTATGCGATAGAATAGCCTTTATGGCTAATGGGAAAATTATTTGTATAGATTCACCTAAACGATTAATAGAAAAATACTCATGTAATCTTATTTCAGTACAGCTACACAATGATATAGATAAACTGGAGACATGGCTGCTAAAAAAAAACATTCCTATTTTCAAAAGAGAAAACCGATTAGTACAGTTTAGAGCACAGACCTCAGGAATATCTGTGATTAAAGAACTATTTAAAGCAAATTTTCCGGTAGAACACTTTGAAATAAGAAAAACAACTTTAGAGGATATTTTTATAAAGATATCAAGAAATAAGAATGAAATTACATAGAATTAACGCTTTATTGATTAAATATTTCTATATAAGCAAGAGTGTTGAAAGAATGGCAGATATTTTTTTCTGGCCTCTTGTTGATGTTTTTGTTTGGGGATTCTTATCCTACTATCTATCAAATATAATAGGCAAAGAAATTGCCTTTACCTTCTTATTAGGAGTATGCTTTAGACCCTTTGAACTAAGAGGCGTACAAGATTTACCAGTTTTTATTCTAGAAGATTATTGGTCTCGAAATTTATATAATGTCTTCTCTTCCCCGCTTAAGATATCTGAGTTACTTACTACTATTTCTATTATCTCTTTGATCAGATCCTTAATTTCTTTTTCCTTTATTTCCTTCATAACAATATGGGTATATGATTTCAACCCTATCAAAATGAATATATCTATATTGCTAATTTCAGTTTTAATTCTTTCTGTTTTTGGGTGGAGCATAGGAATGATGGTTAGCTCATTGATTATTAGATATGGCCAGAGGATACAGTTTTTAGTTTGGAGTGCTTTTTGGATATTACAACCTTTTTCATGTACTTTTTATCCCTTAAAAACACTACCGCCTTGGGCTCAAAAAATTGCCCAATACCTCCCTACAACCTACGTATATGAAGGATTTAGATCAATCTCCCCCGATATATCATGGGGAAGCATAACATATGCTATTCTTGCAAGTTTTGTTTGTTTAACAATCGGAGGGTATCTTTTTGTGAGATCATTTAAATACGCGCGAAAAAATGCCCTATTAGCACGAAGCGATTAAGCTGATATCTTACATAGAGTCCGCAGCACTTAATTTTTTAAAAAATATATTAAAAAATTCGCATTCTTTTTTCTTTTATAGTATATTATTGAATATCTAATCTTGTTAGAGAACAAAAGTTATGTTTACCCTAGGAATATCTGGTGGATTTGATAAACCTGAATGTAGTTTTTTACCAAAGGTACCCGTATGGTTATATCATGATGCTGGTGCAGCAATTTTTAAAGATAAAGAACTAATAGCTGCGGTGGAACAAGAAAGATTTAATAGGATTAAAAACACGACTAAGTTTCCTATTGAGTCTATTCGTTATTGTTTGAACATAGCGGGTATTGGATTAGATCAAGTTAAAAATATTGGATATTATTTTAAAAATGATTTTGTCAATGAAGAGCTTAACTTACAATACATTCAATATCCTTCAGTCCCTATTAAATCATGCGAAGAACTCTTAACAGAGCGATTCAGAGAATACTTTTCCCCTAATTTTAATAGTTTAAAACTTACATTTGTACAGCATCATCTCTGCCATGCGTACATGGCTTATTATCAATCTGGATTTAATGATGCTCTAGTATGCATTATTGATGGCCAAGGTGAAAAAGAATCTATTTCCCTTTATTCTATTCAAGATGGGAAATTACATTTTATTACTGATTATTCTGATGGTCAATCTCTTGGTAGTTTATATCTACAATCAATCCGCATATATGGTTATTACTTCTTTGATGAATATAAAGTAATGGGATTAGCACCCTATGGGGATCCTAGTAAATATCGTCATATCTTTCAAAAGATCTATAGACTCCTTCCAGACGGTAAATATGAATACACCATACCTCTTGCAGGTATTAGATCCTTCTTCTTAAGACAAGGATTTATTCCAAGGCGTAAGCATGAATCCTTCAATCAAGATCACAAAGATTTTGCAGCTGCCCTGCAAGAGACACTAGAGATATTAGCTTTCCATGTAATTACCTGTTGGAAAGAAAAAACCAACCATAAAAATCTTTGTATTGCTGGGGGCGTAGGTCATAACTGTACACTCAATGGTCTGCTAGCCTATTCGGGCTTATTTGAGAAAATTTTTGTTCATCCTGCTGCAAGTGATCCTGGGGCTGCTATTGGGGCAGCTATGTATGCAGCTCAGCAAAAAGGTATCCTTCTTAAATCCCAAAGAATACAAAATGTTTATTGGGGTCCTAGTATTGGTAACAATGACCAAATCAAAAAAGAGTTAATAGAATGGTCCTCTATCCTTAATTATGAAAAAAGAGAGGATATCGCAGCATATGCAGCGCGGTGTTTAGCAAATGGTGCCGTAATTGGCTGGGTACAAGGAAATTTAGAGTTTGGACCTAGAGCTCTTGGGAATAGAAGTATTATAGCAGATCCAAGGCCTGCTGAAAACAAGTCTCGTATTAATGCAATGATTAAGAAAAGAGAAGCTTATCGTCCATTTGCTCCCTCTATTTTAGAAGAAGAAGTTGGTAACTATTTTGAGCTCCCCGCTTGTGATATTGATTTAGATTTCATGGTCTTCAATCTAAAAGTGAAAAAAGACAAGCAAAAGCTATTAGGGGCTATTACCCATGTTAATGGGACCGGACGAGTTCAGACTGTTAATCAGGTACAAAATCCAAAATATTGGAATCTGATTTATCATTTCCAAAAACTAACGGGCATACCAGTTATCTTAAACACATCATTTAATAATCGTTATGAACCTATTATTTGTTCGGAGCGAGACGCAATCGCCTGTTTTCTCACAACAGATCTCGATTATCTAATAATAGGGGACTATATAATAGAGAAACAAAGCAGTTATAAAGAGCGCCTTTTAGAACTTAGGCCTATTTTGGCTCCAACAACAGTGCTAAAAGATTCATTTGGACCTCAAGGTCAGATGTATGAAATCAGCAACAATGCAAAGAGCCTATCAGAAATTCCTATTTCAGAAAAGATGTATAGCTATCTTCGCGCTTATGCTGATGGGAAAGAGTTAGATATAGAGTTCAATGAAAGTTTTATAGAAGAGCTAATGGATTTGTGGTCAAGAAGATTGTACAACCTTTACCCTGTAAATATTTATCTGACTAAAATGCATCAAAAAAATGCATTAACTACAATATATGGTTAATAGATGATGTTAGAAAAGCAATTAAATATATCAAGAAATTTATCTATTTTTGGGGAACCTAAGTCAATAAAGAATAATAATAAAGATATATTTACATGGCCTATTACAGGTAAAGAAGATGAAGATGCTGTTTTGCGAATTTTGCGAGATAAGCCGCTTTTTCAAAATGAATCCGAAATTCTCAAGTTCGAAAATGAATTTGCTGATTGGTGCGGAACTAAATATGCTTTAGCGCATCCTAATGGAGCTAGTGCAATACTTACAGCAATGTTTGCTTGTGGTATTAAGCGTGGAGATGAAGTAATAGCTCCAAGTTGCACATATTGGGGGAGTGTTATTCAATGTTTTAATTTAGGAGCAACTGTTGTTTTCGCAGATGTTCATCCTACTACGCTATGCATTGATCCAATTGATATTGAGAAAAAAATCTCACAGAAGACCAAAGCAATTATTGTTGTACATTTTTTAGGTTATCCCTGTGATATGGATGCTATTAATATGATAGCTAAAAAATATAACATCAAAGTGATAGAGGATGCTTCACATGCTCATGGATCTTTATACAGAAATAAAAAAGTTGGGTCAATAGGGGATATAGGTGCTTTTTCTTTAGGAAGAAAAAGTATGACTTTAGGAGAAGGCGGAATATTTGTAACAAATGACAGGGATTTATTTGAAAAGGGTATTGCATGGTCAGATAACTTTCGTTTCAATGCATCAAACGTGCATAACCAAGAATTAGTGAAATTTGCTGGATTACCTATGGGAGGAGCAACTACACGAATGCATGGAGTGACAGCAGCTTTAGGTAGAGTCCAGCTTCAGCACTATGATGAGAGAATTAAAGAAGTAGACAGTGCAATGAATTATTTCTGGGATTTAATAGAAGACTTGCCTGGTATTGAAGCGCATAGACCTCCTAAAAACTCTGGTTGTAGTATGGGTGGATGGTACTGT
>DASZIJ010000004.1:0-26915 GCA_035949155.1 Candidatus Rhabdochlamydia sp.
GTTATTGGTCTGCTTAAGCGATTCAAAATTTTAGCTGATCGTTATAGAAATAGACGAAAAAGGTTTGGTCTTCGGTTCAATCTAATTGCGGGCATTTATAATCTGGAGCTATGTTAATGGGTTTTGAAAGAAGTCTAATAAAGAGAGAAACGAGAAGCAACTATCTGTACACCACCAAGGATTATACCTGCACTAATTCCAGCAAGTGCTCCTCCTGTTAAAATCGCTGCAGAGTCTCCAAACATGGTTCCCAAAACTCCACCGCCAAAAAACCTGCTTACCGAATTTGCTGTAGTAACAGTTGCTTTCTTTGATAAACAAACCGTACCCATAAGAACTGAAGATCTTATTTTTGGGTGCCATCCAAAGTATGCTTTTTGCGCCAACCTATTGGAAGAAGATTCTATTGCTAGATTATTTTTTTCTACAGCTAGTTCTTTTTGGAAAAGTTCAGAAGTAATAATACTTACTTTAAAATTGCTTATTAAACAGCGGATGTGTTGTGGATTGTTAAAAGCTTCTTTTTTTATTTTATCAATGAGAGCAACCGTATCGGGATGACATCGTGAAGAAGGAACGGTGGTTTCTTGCAAAGAATAAAAAGAAGTATCTTTTTTGGAGAAGTATCTGAATACATTCCAAACTAAGCCCTCAGTTCCACGATTTAGACTAAGCTCTGTAGTGAAATCATATTCCCATGATTGGTAGTTAGAAAATGATTTTATGAAATCATTTTCAGGTGTATGAATTGCTTCTTCAACCTTATCAAATTCTCTATTAGGGATTCTCCATGTGTGGTAGGTGTTATAAAATCTTGCAGCGCCATTTTCTTCTACCATGACCTTGCATGTCTTGAGGTAAGAGATCTCCTGCTCTAGATCCCCTTCTTCTGGAAGGTCAATATCATTGTCTGCCTTTTTATGCACTCAAGGTGCAAAACACGATCCCATAGGAGAAGAAATTTTGTAAATAAAATTTTAATTGTATTTACTAAACCTTAAAAAATAAGAAGTATAATCTAACGCTTCTATATTTTTTTGTAAAACCTCGAATAACCTCTAGCCAGGTATACTTGCAAGGAGACTTTGGTTTCTTAAAAACTTTAGTATCTAAAAATAATTTACAAGAAAAGGTCATAGGTTTTAATTTCATAGGAAAAATTTAAGTAAGGATCAATCAGATGTTATATAGAATTCTTCTTTTTCTGCTATATGTGGGACTTCCTTGTTTTTTCCTCATTCAAATGTGGTATAGTTATACGACAAGTTTGGGAAAATGGATATTACAAGCTACTTTGGCTGGTTTGTACATATTCGATCTGTTTTTAATCGGTCTATGGCCCATTTATTGTGGGTACTTCGTTCGATATCTTTTTGTGCTTTTGTTTATTGCTGTTTTTATTAAGTCTTCATTTAATATAGAGAAAGAGTTTTTTTATAAATTATCTGTTAGAAGTGTTTTGTCTAGTGTTATTTATTTTTCCTTTATTGGTTTTTTTATTTATAGGATCTTTTTGGGTTTAAATGGATCTAATTATGCAAACCCTGTTGAGTTAGCATTTCCGCTGAAAGAAGGGGACTTCTACATGGCTCATGCTGGTACGAATGAAGCAGTGAATCATCATTGCAGTATTTCTGCTCAAAAATATGCAATGGATATTATCCAGATCAATGCACTGGGTCTTAGAGCTAATAAATGGTCTCCAAAGGCTTTAAAGGATTTTTGTATTTTTGGCTCTGCTCTTTACAGTCCATGTGATGGGATTGTTGTGGAAGCCCTAGATCAATTAGAAGATCTTGAGCCTATGGTCATGGATGCAGAAAATCCAGTGGGGAATTATTTAGCCATTCATAAAAATGAGAGTGAAATCATCGTGATTTTAGCACATTTGATGAAGGGATCGCTTCAGGTTAAACAAGGAGATGTAGTTAAGAGGGGGCAACTCATTGGTCGAGTGGGGAATTCAGGTCATACATCAGAGCCTCATTTACATATGCACGCGGTATTAGATCATACAGGGGATTTTCTGTTTAAGGGAGAAGGAGTTCCCATAACCTTTAATCATCGATTTCTTGTTCGTAATGATCTTGTTCGCTAGATTCCATGTATGTAGTTGACACAATAAAAAAGAGCGGGATAAGCTGCAGAAAAAGCAAATAAAAAATTATTCAAGCCCATAAAAATTGCGTTGAATACATGAAAGAGAAATCCGATGATGCAGAATAGGATTGTATACATAGGATGAAAAAAGAGTACTGTGAAAAATAGCATTTCAAATAAGAATACAAACCAGCTTAAGAAAGTAGCTAGTAGTTGTATGCGGCTAATGAGTTGAAAAAAGAAACCATGACCATAGCTTCTTGTACTAAAAATCCCATGTAGAGCGGATGATTTGCGCCACATGGGAGAGATCAATTTGTGAAATCCAGCTATGAAATAAGAAGCAAGGAGTTCTCCTGCTATAAACAATAAACATATTGTTGAAAGGGGAGAATGAACTCCAAATAAGCTCCCTATCGATAGAGCAAATAAAATCACTAGAGTCATTTGATAAGAGCCATCTAAACCGTAAGGACTTCTAAAGTTCATTAATAAGTTTAAAAAAAAGATAGAGCAGATAAGAGTAGGAGATATAATGTTTAACAAAGAAAATATAAATAATAAGAAACAAGCAAATATTCTTAGATAGATAGAGCACTTGAACACACGATCTTGTAATAGGAAATTAAAGAGCCTTTGTCGTAGGTCTTTTGCGCGCCATTTGAAGCTCAGTTTTGCTACTTTCCAACTAAGAAGCCCTTCTGGTTTGAAAATAGACCAGCTTTTAAGATCTTCCAAAGCTGCGATGAACAAACCAATCGATAAAATACATAAAGTAGCTTGATAAGTAAAAGCAATGCTTTTAAATGCTAAATAAGGACTCATAGATTACCTTTTTGGCTTATAGGATGCACAGCGGATAGAAAAATAACTTTGTAATCATGCGCCCTAGAATTAGTGAGAATGAGAAACTGTACTTTATCAGAAGAGGGCTTGTGATTTAGAGAATCTACGTAATTTAATATTTGTAAATAGGAAAGACTAATATATACTTGTCTTTTGTCTTGTGTTGCATGACTGAAGTTAATAAGGTCTATTGCAAGATCTACAAAAGCTTTTGTAAATCTGTGTTCTGGATTCCATAGGAAAGAAGAGAGAGAGCGTTTTTCTTTCGGGATATATAGATCTTGCCATTCTTCTACTTCCTGGTTGTTAATCTCTCGATATAATAAATGATAATCAAGTGTGCTTGGAGTAGGAGCAAAAAAATTCCACCCAGGAATAAGCTGCATGTACATAGGGAAGCGGTTTGATAAGAAATCCAGTTTTTTAATACTTTTTAAAAAACTTAATAAAATAATAAGACAAAAAACAATTTTGGCAAATAAAATCATTTAAGACCTTTTCATAAGATATTTTTTATAAATATCCCCTTGATTTAAGGGGATATCATTTAAGGTTCCTATTGATTAAGAATGGTTTGTCTCATTTCTAACAATTGGTTTATGTCTAATTCTGGTGTTGGAGCATTTTTTGGATCTATGGGAAGCTGAAAATTATCAGGATCTCTTCCAGATTTTGTTATGAGTAATAGAGTCACAACAGCTATTGCTACTGCTGCAGGAGCCTCCTGGGGGTTCTTAGCTCCTGCAAAATAGGGCGCTAACTCATCCTTGCCTACTAAATGCTTAGCAGCAAAATTAGGCTGATTTGTTGTAGATGACTCTCTCTTTTCTATTGGTTTTTTCTCCGAGAAGAAATCGCTGACTCTAGATGTTATTTTATCTGAAACAACAGGTTTTATACTTGCTGCTTCTAATGTAAGATTTGAGTTAGTTATTCTTTGAATTTCCATGTTAATACCTCTATTTGAGATTTTGAAAGATACACATTTACATTCGTGAAGAGCAGTTTCATTTGCTATTCGTAAAGATTTATCTTTCAAATGATGAAAGGGATGTTAAATTTTAATTAGATTTATTTGCAAATAAAAATTATAGTGACATCTTTCTTCTTGTGTCTAAAAAAATGTGAGATCATGGAGAATCACTACTTAAAATAAGTTCTTATGAAAGAAAAAAAGCGCTAGGATTCTTCACAATAAGAAGTTAGACTTTATGGTTGTTAAAAAAATGGGGTAGATGCTCTTTGCATCAAGGATGATTCATGAAAATAGCAATAGTTAATGATATTCATGTCGGAAGAGATCTGATACATGATGGCAAAGTTAGAGCCTCTTCACATCTTATGGAGGGGAAGCTAGAAGGTATTTTATCATATATCTTGAAGACTCATTCTCCTGATTTACTAGTGAATTTAGGAGATCTTATACGAAGTGAAAATAGAGAAAGTGATAAAGAGGTTTATGCGAAACTTCTTTCGTTTTTTGGCAAGACTCCTGTTATCCATTTATTAGGTAATCATGAACTAAAAAAGATGGATCAGGTGGAAAAGATTTGGTTTGAACAAGGGATTGATCAAAAGAGCTTTGGAAGTAAAAAGGTCGGAGGATTTCTTTTCATATGGCTAGGTCTTGTATTGGATCCAGAAGATCAAAAGATTTGTATTCTGCCAGAAGGACAATTGGATTGGCTCATAGAGCAATTAGAGCAAGTGAAATGTCCTGTATTGATTTTTTCACATTGCGCATTGGATGATCACGATACTACGGGTAATTTTTTTTATGAAGCGATGGAGCATCAATCTAAAAAAGCTCTGTTTTTGAAAAATCAAAAAGAGATAAGAGATGTCATCTCTTCTTCTTCATATGTGAAAGCAGTGTTTCAGGCGCATCTACATTATTTTAATGTGAAACAAATCAATGATGTTCCTTATATCACCTGTCCGGCTATGGGAGATAATATTTGTGGACCAGAGATGCATGATAATATTCCTGAGATCTATACAATCATTACCATTGATGAGGGCGAGCTTAATGTGAAATCTTTCTCTAGGGAATATTGCTTTGCTGGATATCAACAATCATAGAAAACTGGTTGTGCGCCTAGAAATGTTCTGAGAGGAGAAAGGTCCTATAGGAGGGATGATTACTGGGTAAAGGGTATGTAAATGCTCTTTAATAGCAGTAATTATTGTTTGTAAATCTGGGTAGTGGTCAGAGAGTTTGCAGATAAATTCATGGTGGACTCTATTAGCGCGATAAGAGGGTGTTTTTTTAGGGTGCAATAAGCAATCCATGTAATTGAGATTGTAATCCCATAAAAAACTAGTGTGATGTAGCCAGCGTTCTTTTTTTAAGTACTGCGCGTTGCCTCCAAATTTTTTATCCGCTAAGACATAGTCATTTTCTTTTAAGCAAAAATCAGCAGAGCTAAAAATAGGACGATAGAAATCTTCGCTCCAGCGTAGGATCGGTTCTGGATAGGCAGGAAAAGGATGGCTATTCTTGGAGAAGATAAAGGTAACAAATAAAGTATTGTGATCTACTACAACAGTTCCTCCACCGCTGAATCTTTTAATGAGGGGAAGATGATAAGAAGCAGCTTTTTCTATGTGGACCAACTCTTCTTTTTTTCCTGAAATTCCCAGTACAATGGCAGCAGAAGAGCCGTGGTTAATCAGACAAAAATCTTCTGTGTAGTCCCTTAAGAGGGTCTCTTCTAAGAGAAGTTGATCAAAAATAGGAACATTTTTTAACTCTATTAGATGAATAGGCATTTTAGGGTCTAGATTTTAGAGAGACTAGAAGCACGGAAATATCCGCTGCGGAAACTCCTGAAATGCGAGAGGCCTGGCCTAAAGTAATAGGATGCACGCGATGTAATTTTTCTCTAGCCTCATTGCTAAGGCCTGTTATGTTTAGAAAATTAAACTCTTTGGAAATAGCGATTTGTTCGATTTTTTCCAGTTTTGCAGCTTCTAGAGATTGTCTTTGGATGTAGCCTGCGTATTTGAGCTGCAGCTCGACTTGTGTGTTGATTTCTGCTCCTAAATCCATGGCAATGGCAGGGAATTGTTCCATGAGGATTTGGTAGGTAAATTCTGGACGACACAGAAGCTGCGCAAGGCTTGTACTTTTACCTTGGATAGTATGATAACTCTGAGATAAAAGAGAGATTTGCTTTTCAATAGCTGCTTTTTTTTCTAGGAGGCGCTGATACTGTTTTTGGTTGATCAAACCCAAAGAGTATCCATACTCGCGCAAACGAAGATCAGCGTTATCTTGTCTGAGAAGAAGACGATATTCCGCTCTACTTGTAAACATACGATAGGGTTCATCGAGCTCTTGAGAAATCAGTTCGTCAATCATAACCCCAATATAAGCCTCTGACCTTTTTAAAATAAATGCAGGCTGATTTTTCACTTGCATAGCAGCGTTAATCCCTGCAATTAATCCTTGTGCTGCAGCTTCTTCATAACCGGTTGTTCCATTAATTTGCCCAGCAAAAAACAGACCTTTAATCTTCTTGGTCTCTAATGTGGGGTATAGTTGACCGCTTCTTACAAAATCATACTCAATTGCATAAGCAGGGCGCATGATTTCTGCCTTTTCCAGACCTGCAATGGTGCGTAACATCTTCATTTGTACATCAGAGGGAAGAGAGGAAGAGATGCCATTTACATAGATCTCTTCTGTTTCTAACCCTTCTGGTTCTAAAAAGATTTGGTGGCGTTCTTTATCGCCAAAACGAACAATTTTATCCTCAATAGATGGGCAGTACCTAGGTCCTATGCCTTGAATCATTCCAGAATACATCGGAGATAGATGTAGGTTATCGCGAATGATCTTTTTGGTTTCTTCATTGGTATATGTGATCCAGCAGGGGACTTGGGTTAGACCCGTTGTTTGGGGAGGGTCGTAAGAAAAGTATACGTTTTCATCACCTACTTGCGCTTCAAGCTGAGAAAAATCAATGCTGCGCTTATTGATACGAGGAGGCGTTCCTGTTTTTAGGCGCCCTAATACAAAGCCGAACTCTGCTAAGGTTTTAGAAAGACCCATGGAAGGCTTATCACCAGCCCTTCCTCCTGGAAATTGCGTATGACCAATATGAATCAACCCTCGCATAAAGGTTCCAGAAGAGATGATTACGGTTTTCCCATAAAAAGCGATTCCCTCTAAAGTGGTAACGCCTAGGATACGGTCCTCTTCAACGATGAGTGTTTCAATATTGCCTTGTTTAATTTCTAGGAAAGGAGTTTTTTCTAGATGATGCTTCATAAGCGCTGCGTAGGCAAACCTATCGCATTGAGTTCTTGGGGACCATACAGCAGGGCCTTTTGATGCATTGAGCATACGGCGTTGGATAGCTGTTTGATCAGCTATCTTTCCCATGATGCCACCTAGAGCATCGATTTCTCGAACCATGTGCCCTTTCGCTGTACCTCCAATCGCTGGATTACAACTCATTTTGGCAATCGTATCGAGTTGCATGGTAATAAGTAATGTTTTTACTCCCATACAAGCAGAAGCATGAGCGGCTTCACAGCCCGCATGTCCTGCCCCAATAACGATTACATCAAATATTTCAGGATATTTCCACATAGTTGATGGTATCTTTAAGTTTTAGATACTTTTAAGATTTTTTATGACGATCGCGACGTCTTCTTTTTTTTCTTTTGTGCTTAGCAATTTTTGCGCGGCGCTTTTTCTTTACAGATGCCATAAAAAGAGATTTTCTCCCGTTTTTTTAATCGATTTAATTAAAAAATAAAGACCCATCTTACAGCAAGGAGTGAAAAAAAGTAAAGCTCTAAAGTTTTTGTAAAAGGCTTTTTAAATTTATTAAAAAAAAGGATTTAATTAGGGTTAAACGCGGCAAAGGCTTCTGCATTGTCTGAAGAATCAGAGTCAGTCTGTAAAGGGGAATAATTGACAAACTGAGCTAACTCTTTACGGTAAGTTAAATTTATATTACCAATAGCTCCATGTCGATTTTTAGCAACGATTAGCTCTGCTTGGCCAGGTTTATCATAAGGGTCATAGTATTCACGGCGTAATAAAAACATCACAATATCGCTATCTTGTTCAATACTGCCAGATTCTCTTAAATCGCTCATCATAGGTCTATGCCCTTGTCTTTCCTCTACTTTACGTGAGAGTTGAGATAAGCAAAGAATAGGTAGGGAGAGTTCTCGTGCAAGTGTTTTCATCATACGAGAAATTTCAGAAATTTCATTTTGGCGGTTTTCTTGACCGCGAGAGAGACCAGATCCAGTGATGAGTTGCAAATAGTCCACAACCAAAAACTGAATATTGTGACTCTCTTTCATACGACGAGCTCTAGCTCTTAAATCTGTAATTTTTAATCCAGGTTGATCGTCTATGATGACAGTAGCTTCCATCATAGAATTTACAGCAGCGACAATTCTTTGGTATTCTATGCCATTTAAAGAGCCTGTGCGAATCTTATCTGAGGCTACTTCAGATTGGCTACAAATCATGCGATGCAATAATTGTTCAGCGGTCATTTCTAAAGAAAATATTCCAACGGGCAGACCTGTTTTAAAGGCAACATTTTCTGCTACATTTAAAGCAAGTGCCGTTTTTCCCATAGCAGGCCTTGCTGCTAGAATCATCAGATTAGAAGCGGTTAAACCATTAATCATTTTATCTAAATCTATAAAATGAGAAGGAATGCCTGTGATTCCTAGATCTTCTGGTCCTTTTTGCTGATATCTCTCTTGCTTTTCTTGCAACTCTTTTAAATAAGGGAGCTGTGCTTCAGAACGCACGCCTGAGAGCAAATCTTTAATAGAAACCCCAGCGCCTGGGCTAGCTGATTGGCTAATGAGAAAAAACTTTCCCTGAGCTTCATCTAATAAGACACTAACATCGCTTGGTTCATTTAAAGCTGCTTTTTCTACCTCTTGTGCAGCTATAACCATTCTTCTTAGGGTAGATTTACTGCGGACAAGGTCTACATATTCTTCAATATAAGCAGAGCTACCAGCATATTGAGCTAATACTGTTAAATGGGCAATCCCACCAACGGAAGAGAGTTTTTGTTGTCTTTTAAGCTCTTCTGCAATTAAGTGGATATCCGCTGGTTTATCATTGCGGTAGGCGGTTTTTAAGACCTGAAAAATGATTTTGTGTTCTGTGAAATAAAAATCTGTTTCATCAAGGCCATCAGCTGCTATATTAAGGCTATTAATATTGGTTAACATAGAGCCTAGCACCATCATCTCTGATTCCTTAGAGTGAGGGGCTGATTTTATTTTGGGCAATGACTTTGACATAAGAAACCTCAAACTGCAGTATCTGATATTTAGCAATATAAGAAAAGGCTGTGTTTTTTAAAGCACAGCCAAAGATCGGAAAGAGTGGGATTTGAACCCACGGTACCCGTGAGGGTACGCGTCCTTAGCAGGGACGTGCCTTCGGCCGCTCAGCCATCTTTCCTTAAAGAGATGCTAGCTAGTTTATCTGTAAATAGATTTACAGGCAACTCTCAATCTATCCCGCTTGACTCTAACGGTTTTCCATTGAGGGCATTCCAATGGCTTGTATGCAAAGAACCATCGGGATTTTGCACAACGATACAATGAACTGGAAGGTAGACAGAAGCTGTTTTTCGAATAGCAAAGTCTTCACCAAAGGCTGAACAAGTAATTCTTTCAATTTGTGAAAGAGAATAACGCCTAGATACACAAAGAGCTTGGCGGTAGGGTTGAGTGACTAAACGCTCTTCAATTTGAGTAGATGGAGTAATTTTTAATTTAGGGTTTTCTAAATGCAGTCGGTAGCGCCCACCATGTTGTACGATTAATTTTTTACGACGACAGGTTTCAATAAGTACATCAATTACCTCTGTTTCTACATGAATGTTCTTACGTAAATCCTCTCGATTGATCACTCCACCTTTTTGAGCAATGGCATTGATGATTTTGAACTCGCGGCGGTCTACGTTTGCATTAATGCAATCAGCAAACCCATGGGTTTTATCCCAATCCTTGGTATTAACTACCATTTCTCCATCTGTTAAATCCCATAAGATAATCCCTTCTTTTGTTCTTGCATCAGATGCGCTGTATTTAACCTCTAAAAGTAAATAAGGATAGAATTTCAAAGAAGGTTCGAGGTATTGGTGCTTAGCATCTTTAAGCAAAACCTTTTGCTGAGATTCCATGATTTGTTCTGCTGTATAGCGAATCTCTAGTGTATGAAAGTGTCCTATGTTTAATACATCTTCTACTTTGTTTTTCCAATCGGGTTTGTGATAAGAAGCCCACCATAGACCATAGCCAAGCGCTCCTAGACTAAATAAACTAAATATAATACGCATCTGACCTGCCCCCAAATTTCGCCCATTTTAAAATAGACTAATTATCAGTTTTTAAATTTATTCTTCATATTTTTGAGAAATTAGAAATGGTTTTTTTATTAGACCTCTTGCATAACCTGAATTTTAAAGCTCCCAATTATAGATTCCTGCTATAAGATTAAATCTTAGGCAAAAGCGTTTCCGTCGATTTCTATATCGATCTGCTATGATTTTAAAACGCTTAAGCAGCCCGATTACATTTTCATTAATTACGCGTTCTTTGGCAAGGGATTGATTATTTTTTATCTTGTTTTGTTAAAGGGTTTTTCTTTTAGGCATATTTATATTGGAATGAATCTTTTGCAGCCCTTGATATCCTGTATCTGTAATTACCTTGGTCTTTGGGTGGATTTTCGTTTTAGATTCTTTAAATAATCGAAAATCATGACGCTTACCATTACTAAATGCAGTGCAAATAATCTTCTGGCTCTTTTTGTCTACTATCACCTGACTTTTTAACGTATGCCTTTTCTTTTTTCCTGAATAAAAATATCTTTGGTTTTTTTTGGCCGTTCAATAGGTGTTTCTGTTGCATCTATTAAAATAACTTCATAGGACATATCGCTTTTTAATAAGGATTTACGCCCAGGTGACCTGCTCCCCAAAAGTTGATCCGTGCTAAAATGGACGCTTTAAATGAGGATTAATGCGCAATGTCTATGCCTTTTCTCATTTTGAGTTCTCTAACTAGCAAAAATTAAATAGTAGCAAGATCGCAAGAAGAATAGTTTAGAAAATGATGTACTTCTAGATCGCTAACTGGGTCAAAGGTGTGATAGAAGTCAGAGATTTTTGCAAAAAAGGAAGGGGAGAATAAACATGTGGTTTGTACTTCTTTAGAGATCTTTGCAAGAGATGAGCGACTAGCAACAGGGACCGCTAGGTGAATATTGGCGACTTGTAATTTTTTCAAAGCTTGTATAGCTACTTGCATACTAGATCCTGTAGCCATGCCATCGTCGACTAAAATGATCTGTTTTTGATAGAGCAAGCGCTCAGAGGTATGATAAGATTTGGCTTGTTTTTCTAAATGAGTTTTTTGATTTTCAAGTTCTTTTTTGATATAGTCATTAGGAATATCAAGAATACCAATTAAATCTGCATGTAATAATTCTACGTCTTGTTCTGCAATAGCGCCTAAAGATAGATTAGGATTTTGAAGAGATCTAATTTTACGAACTAGGAGGGTATGAGAGGGCAGATGTAATAATTGAGCTACTTCAAAAGCAATAGGCATTCCTCCACAAGATAGCCCTAATACAAGGGCATTTGGGTGATTTTGATAACTTATTAGATGCTTTGCTAACTGATCTCCTGCATCTTGTCTATTATTAAACATCATTAATATACCTTTGAAGAAATATAAAATATGATTTTTTATGCTATTTCCATGCAAGTCAAATTTAACTTAAACTAAAAAAATATTTAGTTCAGATTTAATTTTTCTTGAGAGAGTAGCCAGTTGAAATCTTGTTGCAGAAACTCATCAAATGTAGAGCATAGCTTCTGATAAGAGATTTGATCATTTCTACGGTAAATATAACCTATACAATGAGTGTCATAGATACTTACTTGAGTATGACATAGATCAGAAGAGGGAATGCAGAGTTTATTTACAAGATTCCCTATTCTTTTCTTGATTTCTGTAGATGGAGAAGCAAACATGATGAGAAAAAATTCGTCCTTAGCTTGAGTCTTATAAAAAATAGGTGTGTGAGTGTAGTCTGCATTGATTGCTTTAAGCATCATGTTAAAAAGCATTTTTAGTATAGAAGGCATAATCAAGGTTTGGCTTAGAGGAGGAGTCAGTGAATAGAAGAAATTTTCTAATAAAAAATTTTCATGGGAAGAGAGCTCTTTAAAAGAGCTGCAAAGCTCGTGGAAAACCTCTTGTTGTTTAGAAAGAATGCCTCCGTTGAAGTCGCGAATACCTCCTTTAAAGATACGATTTAGTTCAGAAGAGAGGAATTGACGAGCCTTAAATAAATCAATAGAAAATCTACGTAAAAATGGAGTTTTACTAAGGGCTATATAGAAGATATTTGCTTCTTTTTGGTACTTTTTCCTAAGCAGTCCTGCAGATTTAACTTCCAATCGCTCAATTTTAATAGAAGTGTTTGCTTTATCAAATAAATAGATAATATCTGGAGAGGAATCATTAAGAACTCTTAATAAAATAACTGTAAATATGAGTTGATGTTTTGTTTGGGTATTAAAAGAGATAGTGACTTGAGGTAGATCATTAACATATTTTAGTTGGCGGCTGAGCAATACAATGCTTCGCATAATTTCTTCTTCATTACGAGGCATTAAAACAGGATGAATGATGCTTTCTATATTCTCTTTTAATTCTCGGTTCAAACTTTTACGTAGCTCTTTAATTTCACCAATCGTAAATGGAGTGTTATCTTTTTTCTCAATTTCTAGATAGAAAAGACGAATAGGATCGTGAGTTCTACGATCAAGAACAAAAGAGTTCTCTACTTTGGAAACATTAGACAAACAATGGTGGATAGCTTCTAATATGTGGCGTTCTTCAAACAGCTCGCTTTCTTTTAATACATTAATACCGCCAATAATACCCAGGACGGGTTTATTCTCTTGAGAGGAACTAGAAGAGAGGTAAGCGCGGAAAATTTTTAAACTTAAGTGTCTTTTTTCAGGATTTTTAGCTAGTTGATAGAGTAAATTTTTTCTAAATAAATACTGAAAGGAAACTAAGCGAATTAAATGCCGTAATTCTCTAGCTGCAGTAAATCGACTGCCAAATAAAAAAGAATAATATCTAATCTCTTCAAAAATATCTCGATCAAAAATCTTTGCTTTCTGTTTTAAAAAAGGAGCGAATTTGAGTTGTATACGAGAAATCTTTTTTTCAGCATTAAGTTGTAAGAACAAACTATGCATCAAATTAAACATACTGTCATCGAGCTCTTTAGAAGAACGATTTAAAGAAGAAGCGATATTCTCTTTAATCATAAAACGTTTTTGTTCAGTAGATAAATTTTTAATAGAAATCACTTGGCGAGCATATCTCACTGCTAGGATATTCAAACGAATCTCTTTCTGAAGACTGAGTACATTTCTTTTTAAAAGCATCAGATCATTGCCATCTATTATATCTATATAAATTTGGTGAAAATAAAAGGGTTGTTTAGGAGAGCAATGAAAAATAATATTTGCGCCATAAGAACAAGAGATATTTAAAAGTTTTCCAGGAATTAACCATCGACTTAAAATATCGCAGAAATATCTGTCTATGCCTGTTGTAAATTCAGAAGAGCAGAGTAGATTCATTTTAAGGGAGCAAGGGGCCCTGCGAGAATCATCCCAGGAGATAAGTGGTTGTTTCTTTTTAAGTTCTAAAATCATAGAACGCATTTTTTCTTGAGAGGGATTTTTCAGAAGATCTTGCATGAATTCATCGGGTAAAATCTTTTCTAGAGAGCTGCTAATGAATTTTGAAAAAAGACCAAGATCCTCTGTATCTTTCTCATCAGGATTTACTACAATTTTTATATAATCGTTCAACCTGCAATGGTTTTTCATAGAATCAGAATCTGGATATGTGAGCATATTCATTTTTCTACTTTTTTTAATCTTTAAAAGGCGTTGGCAGTAACAATCGGTCTCCCCATAGCGGTATATTCAAGCGTGGATTTATGATGTAAACAAAATCTACATGATATAAAGGAATAAGGGGCATTTCTTTTAAGAAAAGTTCTTCTGCTGCTTCTAGAGTATGAAAACGAGTTTCGCCTTGCTCATAAAAAGAACGATCAAGAAGTTGAATATAGTCTGCATTTTCCCAGTTTGTGAAGTTTTTTGCATAGGTTCTATATTTGAATCTTTCAAGAATGCTCATGGGATCATGATACATTGCGCTCCAAAGAGTATAGCACATGAAGTAATCTCCATGTGTTAACTTATCTACAATGACTCTATAGTCCAAAGATTCTATTCTAATGAAAATGCCTAGAGCATCTAACCATTGCTGTTGAATGGTCTGCATAACTTTGCTTGTTGCAGAAGAGAGAGACTGATAATAGAGAACAACAGATTCAAAAGCGTCTTTGGTAATTCCCATCTCTGCCATTGCTTCTTCTAGTAAAATCTTAGCTTGGTTTACATCGTGGTCTTTAAAAAAAGAACGATCGCGGTTTTGTTTTAATAAAGGGGGAATCATATTTGTTGCAATAGAGCTTGCTTGGTAGACAATATTATCAACTAGTTCTTGACGATTAATGCTTAAGCTAAAAGCTTTCCGGATTTTAGGGTGATGAAAAGGAGCTTTATCCGTATTAAAAGCAATAATCATAGTAGTAGCAGTTGGTTCTCTAGAAATTTTCCACTTTTTCTCTAACTCAGGGATAGCCTCTAAAGGAATAGAAGTTAGAGAATCTCCAATGATGTCAACTAAACCCTTTTCAAACATTTGTAGAGTGGTTGTATCATTTTCAACGGTATGGAAGATAATTTTTTCTGGATGTACATCTTCTGTTTTTCGATAATGAGGATTAGAGGTAGCAATAATTTCATCCCCCTGTTCCCATTTTTCTAAGATAAAAGGGCCGTTGCATAAAAAGTTAGAGTCTGCATGGTGAGCCCAATTAGGGTTTTCTCGATCATTTTTGATGTTGACAGGAGAAAAAGTGCAAAAAGAAAGCAAATTAATCAGATAAGGGGTGGGTTTTTCTAAAGTAATCATAAGAGTTTTTGCATCTATTGCTTTAATCCCTACCTCATCAAGAGATACAGTTCCTTTTTTTGCTAAATCTGCATTTTTTATCGGATAAAATAATTGAGCATTCATAGAGGGGAAGTTAGGATCTAAAACATCTTTCCAAGATTGCTCAAAATCATAAGCTGTAACGGGAGTATTATTAGACCAAAGGGTATCTCTTAAGTGAAAAGTATATACGAGATTATCCTCTGATACTTCATATGATTCTGCTTGAGCTAATTGAAAACATTGGTTTGGATAAAGCTTTACAAGTCCTTCAAAAAATAGAGAATGCATTTGTGAGGAATACCAATCTCCTCCTTTGCGAGGGTCCATTGTTTTTGGTTCTGATTTCATATTTAAATAAAGCACTTGAGTGGAGTGCTCTGATTTCTGATGTTTAATGAAGAAGAGAGTAAAAAAAACAATAATAGATAGAAAAAATATGATCTTTTTCATAGGAGAAATCCTTGATGGACGTAATCAAAAAAAAAGCAAGCATAATCCTTTATAAGATTATTTGTAAATCATAAAGATGTAATTTAATTTTAACTAAGGATAGGTTCAAAATAAGATTTCGCAATATTGGGAAAGTTAATTTGATCTTCTTAAGATTTTTTAAACCAAGAAAGCTTTTTACCTCTTTAAAAAATTTAACAGAGATCCAGAGAATTTATTAGTCTCTCTTTTTAGATCAAGAATTTCAACTCTCTTGTATCATTAGCTCGTGTTGCACAAGGCCAACCTTTGCATGTAAAGTTTTCAACTCATTAAAAACCATCTGATACCATTACATCAGAATGCTTCCCTGCGTAACATGAGTTATTAAAAGGTTCGTAATTGGCTAGACTTTTTTGCTGAGAAAGTCTATATTATTTTTCCGAAAGAATGAGTTTTGTATTAATTAATTTTCTTGGAGGTATCTATGTCTATAACTGAACGAATGCAAAATCTTTTTCCAATAGAAGGGTTGTTTAGAGATTCCACTTATGAGAATCCTTTAACAAATTTTGTTCGTGAGCATCACGCATCAACAACTAGAGCTTTTGATCTAGGTAGGGTGCTCTCTATTACAGCAGTAGCGGCAACTGGGATAGCAGCAGTTGTGGCAATAACAACTGCTACGCCCGTTCTTGGGTTTGGTGCGGGAACATACTCTTTGATTTCTGGATCTGGGCTTATTAGTCTTGGCGCGATGGAAACTGTGAGATTCCCCCTCCTTAATCTCATTGTTCCTCCTCACCATAGCATGAGCCAACATGCTTATAGTCCTGGTGAATATGAAGGAAGTAAACTTTACTATCAGGGTAATGTGCCCATTCTTTCTTTAGATTATACTAGTTCTTTTAAAGCAGGCGAAGCGCATGGTTATCTTTGTGGTGCGGGTATTAGTTCTCTTGCATGGCGATCTATGTTTTCAATGAATAGACTTCTTGGGCTGCCGAGAGCTGATCAAGTAAAGGAGACTCTTGCAGAAGTGCGTGAAAAGATTCCTCCTCAATATTTAGAAGAAATGAATGGACTGGTATTGGGATATAATAAGTGGGTGCAAGAACAACCTTCTTGGAAATGTCATCCAAAATTAACAGCGGATGATTTTCTTCTCTTGCATTTAACGCCTGATTCCCTTCACTTTCAGCCGAAAAAGTTCGAAGATGGATTAAAGGAATCCACTTCTCCACACAAGGAATCCACTCCTCCACTCCTTACTGTTGGATGCTCTGTAATTGTAGATCGAGATGCTAAAGGGGAATGGACTTTTGCTCGTAATATGGATTGGCCCTCAGGTGGAGTAGCTGGTACTTATAGCCTTATCATTAATCGTTGTTACAAAGATGGTCGATGCGATACTGCTGAGGTAGGTTTCCCGGGGCTTATTGGTACCCTTACAGGAATGAATGATCAAGGTGTATGTCTTGCTATGAATGTTTGCAGAGGGGATACAGGGACTATTGAGGGGATGCCAGCTGTTTTTTATAACAGAACCTGCTTGGAAGAGAAACGATCTGTTCAGAAAATTACAGAGTCCATTCAAAAAGAGGCTCCGCTTGGGCCCTATCATTTGAATATCGCTGATAAAGAAACAGCAGCTGCCATTCATTTTTACCAATTACCTAATGGTGGTCATGTTATTCGCCCATACCAGAATGGACCATTGGCTACCTTCAATCATTATTACAGCCCTAAACCCATTGATGAGGAGTTTGTTCACAATAAAGAACGGAAAGAGGTTTTTGATGAATTTTGTCAGAAGCGGGATCAAAAGCCCATTGAAACAGCTCTTTCTCTTAAATATATTGATAACAGAGATACGGTTCATACTGTTGTAATGCATCCAAGCTCACGTTCATTTGAAGTTGCTTTTGACAACAGCTTTGCTGCAGAAAACTCTCTGCATCCAATTGATACTACACAACTTTTTTCTAGAGCTGAAGGATAGCTCAACCTTATTAATAAGGTTCGAGTGGGCCTAGATGGGCACATCATTAAACACATCTTAATTCCTATTAAGATGTGTTTTTCAAAAGAAAAATTATTCCTTCATGGTAAGAAGAAACTCAGCATTACTGCCGGTCTTCTTAAGACGGCCAAGTAATAAGTTCATGGCATCTAAGGGAGCTAGATCTGCTAATGCTTGACGCATAACATAAATTTTTTCAAGCTCTTCTGGATGATATAAAAGCTCTTCTTTACGAGTTCCACTTTTAATCAGGTCAATAGCTGGCCATACTCGACGATCCGCTAAGCGTCGATCTAGAACTAGCTCCATATTTCCGGTTCCTTTGAATTCTTCAAAGATTACCTCATCCATACGAGATCCGGTATCAATCAGTGCGGTTGCAATAATTGTTAGAGAGCCGCCTTCTTCTATATTTCTTGCTGCACCGAAGAATCTTTTTGGTTTGTGCAAAGCATTTGCATCGATTCCTCCTGTTAAAATCTTACCAGAATGAGGCTGAACTGTATTATAAGCGCGCGCTAGACGAGTTAAAGAGTCTAAGAGGATCAGTACATCATGACCATATTCAACAAGACGCCTTGCTTTTTCAATCACCATTTCAGCTATTTGAACGTGTCTTTCAGGAGGCTCGTCAAAAGTAGAGGAAATAACCTCTCCTTTGACGCTACGAATCATATCAGTGACCTCTTCTGGACGCTCATCAATTAACAAAACCATTAGGAATACTTCTGGATGATTGACAGCAATAGAATTGGCGATGGTCTGTAAAATCATGGTTTTCCCAGTGCGAGGAGGAGCTACAATAAGCCCCCTTTGCCCTTTTCCAAAAGGAGCTGTTAAGTCAAGGACTCGTGGACTGAGTTTTTCCTTACCACATTCCATCACGAGGCGAGCATCGGGATAAAGAGGAGTAAGGTTTTCAAATAAGATACGATCTCTTGCTTTTTCAGGAGGTTTATTATTAATTTTTTCTACTTTTAACAGAGCAAAATATTTTTCCTTTTCTTTAGGAGAGCGGATGGTTCCATATACCGTATCTCCTTTCTTTAAATCAAAGCGACGAATCTGTGCTGGTGAAACATAGATATCCTCAGCAGAAGGGAGATAGTTATAGTTAGGAGAACGTAAGAAGCCAAATCCATCTGGCAGAATTTCAAGAACTCCTTCTCCTACCAAAACCTCTTGAGGTTTTTCAGACAAAAACTTTACGATTTCAAAAACCATCTGAGATTTTGTAAGCGCGCCGAGGTTTTTCAGACCAATATTGCGTGCAAAGAGCGTAAGCTGGTCCATATTCATTCTTTGAAGATCTGCTATTTTCGTAATCGACTCGATGGGAGTGGTCATAGAAAGAGAAGAATTGTTTTGTTCTGGGTCCTGAAACCCTTGAGTGGTATCTTCGTTCATTGAAGTTGAGGCTCCTTCGTTAAATTGCCCATAAATTTTATTGAGTGGTTAGCAATGAGTATAATTTAGTCACTTGATCTCTCAAACATGCTAAGCTTCCATTATTTCTAATCACATAGTCAGATTTTTTTGCTTTATTTTCAGGATTGATTTGTTGAGCCATGCGTTGCTCAAATTCTCTTATTGTTTGATGTGTTTGTTTGATGAATCGCTCTTGGCATATGGATGGGTCGGCTGTAACTGTAATGACAATATCAAATTCGTCTTGTTTAAATCGCTCATATAGTAAGGGGATCTCAGCTATAAATAAAGGGTATTTACCAGATTGCCTAGCATATTGGTATTCTTTTTTAATTTTAGCATACACAACAGGATGAATTAATGCTTCTAATGCTTTTAAAAGCTTTAGATCAAGAAAAGCTTGCTGTGCGATTTTTTTTCTATTTAAAGAATTACTTTCAACAATACTTGGACCAAATAATTGGATAACCTTCTGCCCAATTATGCTGTCTGGTACTAGTAAATTATGGACAATCTCATCAGCACTTACAACAAAGGCACCCAAATCTTTAAATAAATGGCACACAGTTGTTTTCCCAGAGGATAGCCCACCGGTTATAGCTAGCTTTTTCAATTTTAGCATTCACTCCAATTTTTTCCAATAGCAATATCTACTACTAAAGGAACTTTTAAAGACATGACGCTCTCCATAATCTGTTTTACTTCTTTTCCTAATAATAAGACGTCTTGATCTGAGGCTTCAAATAAGAGCTCGTCATGAACCTGCAGAATCATTTTAGCTTTTTTAGGAGAGAGTTTTAAATAATTATTTACCTGAATCATCGCTATTTTAATCAAATCGGCAGCGCTTCCTTGAAGAGGTGTATTAATGGCCAATCTTTTTGCAAATGCCCGAACAGAAGGGTTTTTATTGTGAATTTCCGCAATAGGACGCTGACGACCGGTAATGGTCACAACTTTACCTGTTTTCTGTGCTGTTTCTTCACAAAATTCAATAAAATCTTTTACTTTTTGATAACGCTGAAAATAAGTGGCAATAAAGGTTTCTGCCTCTTTATAGGAAATATGAAGATCTTGAGATAAGCTAAAAGCTTGTTTTCCATATAAAATTCCAAAATTAACCGCTTTTGCTTGATAACGCATAGTGGGGGTTACTTCGGAAATAGGCACTCCAAAGACT
Source organism: Candidatus Rhabdochlamydia sp. (assembly GCA_035949155.1). Classification (GTDB taxonomy): domain Bacteria; phylum Chlamydiota; class Chlamydiia; order Chlamydiales; family Rhabdochlamydiaceae; genus Rhabdochlamydia. The sequence continues at coordinate 20,121 of DASZIJ010000004.1, forward strand.
AAAGAAGCGGTATAACTATGAATATCTTCTTGATTATTGAATGCTTGAATCAAAGCAGGGTCTTCTGAGAGATGAGCTAAAATTCTTAGTTCAATTTGTGAATAGTCAGCTGATAAGAAACTATAATCGATTTCTTGAGGTTCGAATGCTTGACGAATCTTTTTTCCTTCTTCTGTTCGAACTGGAATATTTTGTAGATTTGGATTTTGACAAGATAAACGGCCTGTTGCTGCTATAGACTGATTAAATGTGCAATGAATCCGTTTTGTTATAGGATTTACTTGCAGGGGTAGTGAATCGGCATAAGTAGAACGCAGTTTTTCAAGGGTGCGGTATTCTATGATTTTTTTAACGATGGGATATTCTTCTTTAAGTGCGTCTAGCACATCTATAGATGTAGAATAGCCCTTTGTTGTTTTCTTAGGAGGTTTGATTTGTAATTTCTCAAATAGAACAGAGCTTAATTGTTTAGGTGAATTCAAATTGAATTTCTGACCTGATAGCCCATAAATTTGCTCTTCAAGATGTAAAATCTTAGAAGACAGATCAAGGGATGTTTTTTCTAAAGTTTTAACATTTATATAAATGCCATTGCGTTCCATTTCTGCAAGAACAAAAATCAGAGGGATTTCTATTTCTGTAAATAAAGTAAATAAACCTTGTTCTTGTAATTCTGGTTCTAATTGTTCTTTTAATTGCAGAGTGCAGTCCACATCTTCACAACAATAATCCTTTATGAGATCAAGAGGGACATCGAGCATCGATATTTGTTTTTTCCCCTTACCTATTAAGCTCTCAATGGGTATTTTTTCTCTGCCTAATCGTTGCAGAGATAGTTCATTAAGACTATGTCTTTGTGTATTAGGGTGTAACAAATAAGAGGCTAAAATGGTATCAAAGTGAATCGATTGTAGGCAAATATCTTCGTTTTTTAGCACATGAAGATCGTATTTAATATTGTGACCAATAAAACCCATTTCTTTTCTTTCTAACAGGGATTTGATTTTTTTAATGATCACCTCTTTACGTAAAAATCCATTTAGAGGGACATACCAAGCATGCCCTGCCTGAATAGCAAATCCAATTCCTACCAGTTGGGCTAACATAGGGTGTAAATGCGTTGTTTCTGTATCTATGCAGATCTTTGTCTCTTGCTCTAGTTTTTTAAGTAACTGTTCTAAGGATTCTAAATCATTGACTAGGTAGTAGTTTTCTGGGGGCGCCTCTTTGTTAAGAGGAAGTTCTTTTAATAAAGAGAGAAAATGCATTTCTTGAAAGAATTGTTTAACTTTTGGAATATCGGGATTTTTAAGTTGAAAAAAAGAGGGCTGGATAGGGACTTCAATATGTGTATCAATTCTTGCAAGCTGTTTGCTCATCAAAGCAATCTCTTCTTGTTGAACAAGGATTTCTCCTTTTTTCCCTTTGATCTGGTTAGCATTTGCTAAGATCTCTTCTAGAGAGCCATATTGGTTGAGTAATAAAGATGCCGTTTTTGGTCCAAAACCTTCTAATCCAGGGATATTATCAGAGGTATCTCCTGTTATAGCTAAGAAATCAACGATTTTTGAGGGTTCAACTCCATATTGATCTTTTACTTTTTGTTCATCGATTAACAGGTTATCTTTGTGTAGATGAATGATGTGGATTTTTTCTGAAATAAGTTGGCACAAATCTTTATCACTGGAACAAATAAACACTTCAGATCCTTCTTTTTCAGCCCATTTTGCAATACTTCCCATTGTGTCATCTGCTTCTATTCCTTCTATGGACAGAAAAGGAATTCCTGCGATTTCACAAAAGTATAAAGCCCTTTGTAATTGCTCCACTAAATCTAGCGGCATAGAAGTGCGATGGCTTTTATATTCACTATAGATTTTGGTTCGTGATTTTTTATTATCTGGGCCGTCAAATACACAAATTAAATAATCAGGAGAGAAATCTTTGATTAATTTATAAATAGAGCGAATAAATCCATATAACGCATGAGTGGATTCTCCCTTTAAGTTAGTCATAGGAGAAATGGCGTAATAAGCCCGAAACAAAAGATTGACCGCATCAATAATATAAATTTTATTCATGAATATAAAAAATTCCTCCCTAAGTTAGGGAGGAAAAAGGAGAATTAAAGAAGCCCTGGTTGATAAAGATAGAGAAACTTACCTTCTAATTCTGGATAAAAAGAATTAGGTCTAGGAAAAAACAAATGACTCATCTTTTCTATTAAAGAGTATCTGGCCTGAGATAGCTCTGATAGAAAGTTATGAGCGGTTTGTATGGTCATCACTTGATAGGATTCTAAGTTAGCTTGGTTAGCAAGTGCTTCTAATGCTTCGTTATAGTTGCTGTTTGCAACGTCTATATAGCCATATTTCAATGCTTCTTCAGATATAAATACATGAGCACCATAATCGGAAATGAGTTTTTGTTTGTTCAAAGAGGGCCGTGCTGATGTAACAAGATCTACAAATTGCTGATACATGGCAGAAGTTAGGTTTTGATAAGAGATATCCTCATCTGTTTTCCAAGCTCTAAAAGGATTTAATGCATCCTTATCTTTGCCTTGTGTAATTGTCAAAGCTTCTACCCCATAGCGCTGCATCAAAGTAGAGAAATTAAAAGCTGGACCAAAACGCACTCCAACAGATCCTATAACACTAGTAGAAGAGGCAAATATCTTATCTGCAGCACAAGCTATATACATACCACCTGATGCACATAATCCATCTACGTATGCGTAAACGGGTAGCTTATGTTTTGTTTTGAAGGCCATTATAGCGCGATAGATCCCATCTGAATCTGTTACAGCTCCTCCTGGTGTATCTATGTAAAGCAAAACTGCCTTCACTCGATCATTTTGCAATACTCCTTCTTGTGCATCAAGCAATAAAGAAGTAATTTTCTCTGTAGTGAGATTTTTTACTCCTATCACTCCAGAGATATCCAACTTCAATATGACTGCAGAAGTAGGGCCTAGTAGTTGTCTTTGCCCTTTAGTATCTGGACTGAGCGAAAGAGTGCTTTTCTCTGGTTGTATATAGGGGGAAGAAAGACTGATTAATCCAAATAAGAGAAGCATAAAAGCTGTAAAAAAACCGATAAAAACAGCAAAAGAACGAAAAAAGGAACGAATGGTAGAAGCTATAATCGATTCTCTAGGGTAGTGCATATTGCTTATCTCCAATATAATATTATGGGTTCTTGAATCTTAGAGAAGTATAGCTTTTTGATCCAGCTTTTCACCTTGTCTAAGAAAATCGCATGGAGTATATACTAGGATTTACTTTTTTATAGAGCAATAGACATGATTAGTTTTTCTTTTGCAGATTTGCAGCGATTTTGGTGGTTAGAAATAGTAATCTACCTTGGGCTTTTAACTTTTATCAATTTTTTTCTCAAGAAGACCCTTAAAAAGATAGCAAGACGTTTCCCTATAGATCGGTGGAAGGGTAGAGTTGATACTATTTTTTATTTGCCTAGTTCTCTTTTCCTCTGGGTTTGTGGTATTTGTTTAATCATTTCTTTTGTTGCAGTTCATTTTCGACTCTCTCTTGTCTATGAGTATAGTTACTCTTTTTTTAGAACAGCTGTTATTTTTACTCTAGCCTGGATATTTCTGCGTTGGAAAAAAGAAATAGAAAGAGATCTCATTTATTTTAAACATACCATCAAAAAAATCGATATGTCACATGTGCACATGATAGGTCGATTAATTTCCATTGCTGTTATTTCTATATTTTTGCTGATCATCTTACAAATTTGGGGATTAGACATGGTTCCGTTAATGGCATTTGGAGGAGTAGGTGCCGCAGCTTTAGGATTTGCAGCTAAAGAGGTTATTGCCAATTTTTTTGGAGGCATGATGCTTTGGATCAATCGTCCTTTTGTATTAGGTGATTACATTTCCTTGCCCGATCGCGGAGGTTTGGAAGGGGTTGTAGAGGAAATAGGCTGGTATCTAACCGTAATCAGAGATAAAGATAAGCGATTGGTTTATTTACCTAATGCCATTTTTTCTACAATCTCTGTTGTTAATGTGTCGAGAATGAGTCATCGACGTATTCAAATTACGGTGGGTGTTAGGAAAGAGGATTTTGCAAAGCTAGAAGAATTGACACAAGTCTTAAAAGAGGTGTTTGAAAAACATCCATCGGTAGATGCTTATTTACCAATTAATGTGGTTTTCTCCTCTTTTGGGGCTTACTCATTAGAGTTATTTGTAGAGATGTATACTAAGCAGACAAGGTATAAACAGTATTTAGCGGTAAAACAAGAAATTTTATACCTTTTATATCAAACAATTCAGCAAATGGGTATGCAAGTGCCTAATCCTATAATGGCCATTGAAAAATGATTTAAGAACTATTTTGTTTAACAACTAATAGTTGTCTTTTAAAGAGTTCTATAAAAGCTAAAAGACCGAGCGTTATAAATAGCAAATATAAATAAGAAGGGAATCGATAGCCTATAGCTAACCCGATTAAAATAAAAAATTGCAGGGCTGTAGACACTTTACCCCATCGAATCGATTCGAAGCGGTATCCTGTCCAAGCAGAGCGAAAACTTAAATAGAGGCCAAATAAGCACAAGAAAAAATCACGCGAAACAATTGCACAAGCTTGCCAGATGGGCAATCTTTTTTCCATCAATAAAATAGATAAAATAAAAAATACAAAAAATTTATCCATAGCAGGATCTAAAATAGCTCCAAGTCTTGTAACAGCTCGGCGCTTGCGTGCTAAGTAACCATCTACGATATCAGTTATCATGGCTAGAATAATAGCAGTGATACGTACAGGAATACTTTCATACAGAAATAAAAATGCTAAAGGGGCACGCAAAAGTGATAAGCTATTTGATAAACCAATCATAATTAGATTTTTTTTGACTCGTTTTTACTTAAATCTAGTTCTAGTTTGTAGAGGGATTCGCCTTTTGGACCCTTTTCCATTGCTTATACCAAATTCCTGCAATTACCGTCACACCGAAAACTATCAATACAAAAATATTAGCAGTTTTAAAGTGTTGCCATATAACTGTATGAAATTGACTAAAACTGTAAAATAAATAAAAGCAAGCCCCGCTCCAAATAAGACAGGCAAAAGCATCCATAAAGATGAATCGAAGAAAATTAAAACGACTCATTCCAGAAGACATGAAAATGCAATTGCGTACTCCAAAGGGAATAAAACGTCCAATAAGAAGGGTTAAGAATCCGTATCTTTCATAAAAATTTCTAATTTTTTTCATTCGATTTAAATGAAAAACCGATTGGAACCACTTAAATCTAGATAAACGTGAGCCAAAAAGCCTACCCATCCAATAAGCACACCAAGCGGAAAAGTAACAGCCAAGAACAACACTTATCAATAGATGCCAAGTATGCTCTGGCAGAATGGTAGCAGCGATAAAAGCACTGAGCAAAATCAGCAGATCTGTACTTAAAGGTATATTAAAACCAGCTAAAATAATCCCTCCAAATACATACCAATGTGCATTGTGGGCATGACGCGTAATAAGTTCTAACAAATATTCCATAGCCTATCTCTTATATCACACTTTCCATTAATTGGATATTTGTTCAAACAAAATATACATGAAAACCCTTTAGTTAAGAGCTTGTGTGAAAAAAAAATTTATTATATTCCAGTAAAGAAGATCCTTTAAAAGAGGGGGGGTATATTCTTAAAAAAACATAAAAAACTCATTACTTTAAGCGCTGCTATTCTTATTTCTTGTTTTTTATTATTGGCCATTTATGGAAAAATATTTCACCCTTCAGAAAAAATCAAAAAACTAGAATATTGGGTTAGTTTTTTTGAAATATTTTTTATTGCATTTCTTTTTATCTACAGAAATCATTGGTACATATGGGTGATTACCGCGATAATTTTTGCTTCTTTTGCTGGGTATTCTATTTTTTGGTATAGAATTAAGCTTCCCTGCGCTTGTATGGGAACCCTCATTCCTCATGCTTCTTCGCTGTATTTTTTTTTAGATCTTATCTTTTTTGTTTTTAGTTTAAGTGTGGCTCATCTTTTACAAATAAAACGTTCTGCTCTCTACTTTTGGGGCTTTTTGGGGTGTGCCTTCTTTTTAATAGGCTACGCGTTTGCAGAGAAAATCTATCAAAAATTTATTTTATTATAAGAGGGCTATGGAAGAAGCGACTTTTGCGGGAGGGTGTTTTTGGTGTATACAACATGATTTTGATCATTTACCAGGTGTTTTACAAACACAAGTGGGTTATACAGGTGGAGATGTAAAAAATCCTAGCTATGAAGAGGTTTGTTCAGGAAAAACAGGGCATGTAGAAGTTGTTCAAGTACTGTATGATCCTAAGCAAATCAGCTATGAAAAACTTCTAGATTTTTACTGGCATCATATTGATCCTACAAGATCCGACGGGCAATTTTGTGACATTGGTTCACAATATCGACCAACGATCTTTTATCACAATGCACAGCAAAAAAAGTTAGCAGAGAGTTCTAAAACTAAGCTGCATTTATCCTGTTTAGTACAAATTTTGCCAATAGAAACCTTTTATCCAGCAGAGCTCTATCACCAACAATTTTATAAAAAAGATCCTGCAAGATATGAGTCCTATTCATTCTATTCAGGCAGAAAACAGAGATTGAAAGATTTGTGGAAGAATTAGATCTGTATTAACGCCAGTTTAACATAAGCGCTCTATGAAAAAAGAGGTTTTTCTATGAAAAATTTGCAAACTTTAACTATTGATTTGGTATGGAGTGTAGTTAAGCGGAGAGAAAATAACACATCAGTAAGAAGGAG
>DASZIJ010000005.1:0-18716 GCA_035949155.1 Candidatus Rhabdochlamydia sp.
GCTTGAGCGTTTTGACTAATGAGATAGTCTGTGTATATGTCAAGAAGCTCTTTAGACATGATTTTTTCTCCTCATTATGGAGAAAATTATATTTGACTATTTGCTTTTTTTCAAATCCTTCTCTTGCGTAAGGTGAGTTAAGTGATTCGGGAGAGCGCATATCTACGCTAAACTTCGGATTAGATTTTTTTATCAATTTTCTATATTTTCTAGGCAATGTTTTATATAATTTTTTATTGTTTATTTGGATTTTTGAACTTTCTTTATCTTTAGTGGAATCTAGTACATATAAGAATGCTGCTAATTTACTCGAGGAGGATTTTAAATTTTTAAAAACATTTAGTATTAAATTAAACTGCACATCAAAATTAACTTGACCTGGATTGTACATGGTTAATATTTGAGTTGTATCTTTAATTCTTTGAATGTTTTTAGCATCTCTTTTTTTAAAGTTACCTTTAATCTCTAATAGAGATTTATTGGAAATAACCAATTCTGTTTTTTGTTGAGATTCAATGGCTTTTTGAAAACGTAGTGTTTCATATATCGGTTCATTAGCATATAACTCACTAGATACTGGTTTGCTATATACCGGTTCTATACTATCTACCGGTTCGCTATATAATGTTTGAGTGTGCAGCTCATCTATTGTCGCATATATTGGTTGGTTAACATATGTCGGTTCACTAGATACTGGTTCGTTATATAGTGCTTGAGTCTGCTCATTTATATATATTGGTTGGTTAACATATATCGGTTCATCAGCATCTATTGATGTTTGCTTAAGAAAAATTTTCTGCATCATATTTTGCTCTTCAGATATATCTTCCTTGCTGTCACAACGTAGAAATTCTAGATTCAAGATTTCAGAGCTATTCATGCTTCTCAAGCAATTTTCATCTAAACCCGCCATATTTACTCCTTTTAATAGTAAATTTCTAAAATACAATAGATTTTTTACTGAATTAATAAAATAAAAACAGACTTCTTTATAATTAATTGTAATTAACAGTTAAAATAAAATCAAATTAAATAAAAATTATTTTCAATTGTTAATAGATGTCTCTTAGGTTCTTTAGATAGGATTGCCTGTCTTATTTTATCAAAGGGATTTGACGCAAAAACAACTTTTAAGATAAACTGAATCGCTTATTGTGGCGGTCGTAGCTCAGCTGGTTAGAGCACTGGATTGTGGTTCCAGATGTCGCGGGTTCGAACCCCGTCGATCGCCCAAGTTCTTGCTATCTCCTATTCAATTATGTTAAGTTAAATTTGTAGGCTAAGGAGATTTTCATGTCTTTATTAGAAGCTTTTTTATTAGGTCTAATACAAGGGTTAACTGAATTTTTTCCGGTTAGTTCTTCAGCGCATCTTGCATTATTTAAGCTGATGCTCGGTATTCAAGATACCGAAACTCAAGTCATTTTAAGTCTTTTTTGCCATTTAGGCACACTCTTGGCTGTTATTGTTTTCTTAAAGCAAGATATCCTAACCATTTTACGAACGGACCGTAAAAAAGCCCTTTTGCTTTTTTTAGCAATAATTCCTCTTATTCCTTGCTATTTACTAGTTAAACCATTTAAAGATTGGGTTTTTAATCCTAACTTTCTTGGATTTGGTTTAATGTTTACGGGCTTTGTTTTACTAATAGGTCATTTTTGGCGTTTAAAAGTATCTCTAGAACCTTCTTTTAAAAAGCGTGCACATGATGCTCTTTATATTGGGGCTATGCAGTCCATGGCTTTCATCCCTGGTGTATCGCGTAGCGCCTCTACTATTTGTTGTGCTCGTGTTTTGGGATGGAAAACAAGTGATGCAGTGCGTTTTTCTTTTTTACTCTCTATTCCTACTATTATCGGCGGCAACTGTTTAGAACTTTTACAAATAGTTATACATGATGCCCCTAGAGATTTCTCCCCAATGGCTTGCATAGTGGGATTTATCACCTCTTGCCTAGTCGGATTGCTTGTTATTCGCTTTGCTTTTTCTATCTTAGAAAAAGGAAATTTTAAACCCTTTGCTTGGTATTGTCTTATTCTTGGCTTTTGCAGCGCTATTTATTTAAACTATTAGGAGTTGATAGTGAATAAAAATACATCTTTTGAAAAGAAATCTAAAGTAGTACATCCAGAAGCAAGAGGACTGATCTTATTAGCACTGACTGTCATTGTTTTGCTAAGTTTGATCAGTTTTCGATTCGATGCTCCACATCAGAATTGGTTAGGTCTTATTGGCTGGGGATTAGGCTTTGGCTTTAACTATCTTTTTGGAATAAGCAGCTATCTCATTGTTGGTTTTGGCTTGTGGCTTGGCTGGAAATTAATTCTCAATCAAAAACCTATATATATGGCATCTAAACTTTTCTGTTTTCTCATTCTGTGTTTTTCTTGTTGTTTTTTATTGAATTTACTAGCAGAGAATAAATGGGCTTACGCTAAATTATTTGAAAATAGAGTGTACACCGAATCATATTTTTTCGAACTACCCTACCCTTATTCTACTGTTCGTTATAATTTGGGAGGAGTTCCTTTGTACTATCTATACAAGGACATCCCCACATTTAATTTACAGCATATGTTAAGCGATGTAGGAATCATCCTTACTTTTTCTATAACAGCTGGTGTATCTTTTTTATTCTTAATGGAAATTGAATTGCTTACCATTGGTAGAAAATTTAAAGCCTCCACTACATTTCTGAAAAATAAGCTTCTTAAAATGATCTCGCAAAAAAAGGGATTTCCCACTGTGAAAAGCGCCTCTGAAATTGAGAACTTGCTTTCACAGCGCTCTATAGCGCCTCCTTATCTACAAACAAAACCTAAAGAAAAGCCAGAAAAAGAGATAAAAATTCGCACGATGGCGGATATGGAGCCACTTAAAAAAAAACAACCCATCGAAGTTAACTTAAGCAAGAGACAAATAGCTCTTAATGCGCAATGTGTTGTGAATGGAGATTATACGACATATCAAATCCCTCCCGCTTCTTTATTGAATCATCCTAAAAAAGTAGATCAGCCTCTTCTAAAAAAAGAATTAAAAAAACAAGCTGTGGTACTTCAAGATACGTTAATGAGCTTTGGGATTGAAGCTAAAGTCGGTGAAATCAACTGCGGCCCCACTATTACCTCTTTTGAAGTACATCCAGCAATTGGAGTAAAAGTACAAAAGATCAAAACGCTAGAAAATGATATTGCTTTAAATCTACAAGCTAAATCCATCCGCATTATTGCTCCTATTCCGGGTAAGGCAGCAGTAGGGGTAGAAATCCCTTCTATTTATCCTCAAGAGGTGAGTTTTAAAGAACTGCTAACTCAATATCAAAGCCATGTACGTAAAATGATGGTTCCTCTTTTGCTTGGTAAAACAGTTTCGGGAGATAGCGTGATTAGCGATTTGAGTAAAATGCCTCACTGTCTAATTGCAGGAGCAACAGGTTCGGGAAAATCTGTTTGTGTAAATACCCTGATTATGTCCATTCTTATGAATGCACGCCCCGATGAAATCAAATTAGTCATGATTGATCCTAAAAAAGTAGAGCTGACTCCCTATACTAATCTACCCCATATGCTAGCACCTGTTATTACAGAGCCGCATGGAGCTTATGCAGCTTTGAGTTGGCTTGTAAAAGAGATGCAAACCCGTTACGATATTTTAAAACAATTAGGAGTGCGTAACATCACAGCTTTTAATAATCGGCAGATTAACCAAGAATTAGAAAACTCTTTGAATATCCCTATTCCTGCTAAAATGTATGCAATTGTAGCTATCATTGACGAGTTTGCTGATCTTATGATGGCCTCTAGCTCTGATTTAGAAACTCCCATTGCTCGTATTGCGCAAATGGCTCGTGCAGTCGGCATCCATCTTATATTAGCTACACAAAGACCATCTAGAGAAGTAATTACAGGTCTGATTAAAGCAAATTTCCCTACTAGAATTGCTTTTAAAGTGGCTAGTCGGATTAACTCTCAAATCATTTTAGACGATGTAGGAGCAGAAAGTCTTTTAGGTAATGGTGATATGCTTTTTTTACCGCCGGGCACATCTACCTTAATTCGCTCTCAGGGAGTGTATATCAGCGATGAAGAGATCAACCGTGTTGTCTCTTTTATATGCAATCAAAGCCCTCCAAATTATTTGATAGAATCTTTTGACAAAATGCGTTTTGAAGATCTATCTTCTGAAGAAGGATCAGAAAGTGCTCCTCGTGACCTGCTTTATGAACAAGCGCTTAACTTAGTTGTAGAGACAGGAAATGCATCAACAACTTTTCTGCAACGCAAATTGAAAATTGGATATGCAAGAGCTGCCTCTTTAATGGATGAACTAGAGAGCAAAAAAGTAATTAGCTCGCAAGAAGGGGCAAAACCCAGAAGGATTTTAGTTGATCCTAAAGATTCTCTGCTTAAACCAAATAAGGTAAATGATACAGAATAACACTCCTGATGAAAATACCATCCATCCCGATATTCCACTATTACCACGTTTAAAATTTATGGGCTACATGCTCTATGGGTTTGCTTGTATTACTCTATCTGTAGCTATTTTTGCACCTAAATCGGATTCTATTTATACCGAGCTTGCACAAGACAATATAGTAACTCCTCAAGAAATGGAACAAGGTTCGGGTTTAAGTCTTCTTACAGAAGATGAATCCCTTTTAGAACTTGACCCTAGAGAGGTTTTTAATTTTTTCTATGTGAGTGCATTATTTGCTGTAGTAGGAACTTCTTGCTTTTGGCTCTTTTATAAAAAGAAGAAAAATCTACAGGTTTAAATTTTGATGAACAGAAAAGAGTCTAAAAAAATTCTCTTGGCTGATTCTGATCGGAAAATCCATCAGCATATTAAACAAGCTAGAGAAACACAGCGGTATCATTTTGAATTCGCAGCAACTGGTACAGAAGCTTTAGAAAAAATCCAGCATTTCCAGCCTGATCTAGTGATTGTAGAGCTCATGCTACCTCATATTCACGGAATCGAAATCTTAAAAAGAATCCGGATGGATTCCAAGCCAATAGGCGTTATTTTTTTAGCAGATCATGTAATGGCACAAAATTACCAAGCAGCTTTGAGAAATGGTTGTGATTATTTCTTGAGGAAGCCTTTTTCTCTAACCTCTTTTTTTTCTATTCTATCCCGTTTTTTCAAAGGAGATTTAACTCCTATTCCCTTAAAAAATAAGGAAATCAGTGCGTCTCATGCTTATTTACCTAAAGCTCATTCGAATCGTTCCTACCTCAAGTTTTGGGGAACTCGTGGTTCTAATGGAGTATCTGGTTCTTCTTATGTTCACTTTGGAGGAAATACCTGTTGCTTAGAGCTACGGCACGGCAAAGATTTATTGATTATCGATGCGGGTAATGGCATTCGCCCATTGGGACTACATCTAGCACAAACAGATGCTATAAAAGACATCCATTTATTGATCAGTCATACACATTGGGATCATGTCTCCGGTTTTCCCTTTTTTACACCTTTATATGATCCTAGTTATCGTATTCATATCTGGGCTCCTATTGGTTTTGATAAAACCATTCACGGTTTATTTGCAGAGATGTTGGCCCACTCTCTATTTCCTGTAAATTTAGAAGAAATTAAAGCTCAGCTAATTTTTAAAAATATTTATGAAGGAATTCCCTTTCAAATTGGCTCTTTTAAAATTGATACCCATTATGCTCTACATCCAGGAGCTACTTTATGTTTTAAAATTACCTGTGCAAAAACCACTTTTGGGTATGCCACCGATAATGAGTTTTTAATGGGATATCACGGCAAGCCACAAGCAATGAACTCTTCTCATTCTTTATTACAGGGGTACCTAGGCTTAATTTCTTTTTTCAAAGGATGCGATTTTCTAGTTCATGAAGCGCAATACACTCCTTCAGAATACCAACACAAAGTTGGTTGGGGACACTCCTCTGTTGCAAATGCCTCTGTTCTCATCAAACATACAGATACCTCTCATTGGATTGTTACTCATCATGACCCTATGCATACAGATGAAAATTTATTGCATAAAATTCAACTGCACAAAGATGTCTTAATTGATTGCAATATCGATTGTCATTTTGAAATGGCCTTTGATGGGCTCTTACTACCGCTTTAAAATAAAACAGGTTGACTACAATGCTCTTGAAAAGCGATGCATACTTTAGTATCGGCCTGTAAAAATTTAAGTTTTTTTTGTACGGTTTCCAATGCCTTATCAGGATGATTACACTCACTCGAAAGATGGGCTAAATAGATCTGTTTAAGATTTGGATGAAAGATTTGTTCGATTAAAGAGCTACATTCCTCATTGGAAAGATGTCCCTGACGTCCTAAAACCCTTTGTTTATAAATATGGGGACGCGCGCTTGCATAAACCATCGAAGGTTGATGATTGGCCTCTACGTATAAATAATCACATCCCTTTAAGACTTGAACGATAGAGGTAGAAACAAAACCCAAATCTGCACAAATACCCACTTTTAACCCCTCTAAATGAATCGTGAATCCCACTGGATCTGCCGCATCATGGGGAATAGAAAAAGGAAGAATTTCAATGTCTCCAAATGAAAAGTATTCTCCTGTAGAAAAAATCTTAAAACGAGGAGTTTTCTTGACATAAGAAGCAATAGCACAAGCTGTATCGCTATTTACAAATACAGGAATGTGACTCTCCTTAGCTAAACGCTCTAAGCCTTTAATATGATCTGTATGCTCATGGGTGACGATAACCGCATCAATTTGATGTAAATGCACACCGATTAATCCTAATCTCTCTTCTAGGATTTTGAGACCAATTCCAGCATCGATCAAAAGTTTTGTCTTTTCAGTTCCAATATAGAGACAATTACCTTTAGAGCCAGATGCAAGCGGACAAAAACCAATCATCTGTTTTCCTTGAATTCCAAGATAACTGTTTTAACAAGAAAACAACGATTTGTACAAGTTTTAAGAAAAAAATTCTTTTTTTTGCATCAAGGAATGGATTCTGCAATAAAACCTATTGATTTAAGATAATCTCTATTTTCTCTAATATATTTAGGAAAAGTATCGTCAATAGGAACAGCTATTTGTTCTTGGATCCAAGTTTCAATTTCTTCATCTGAAATACTAAATATATCGTCTCTTCCTTCTACAATGCTCGATAGTTTCTGTCTGATTCTATCTTTACCCCCCATATAGGTAAAATGCCATCCTGCTTTTGCAATACGCGGAAAATACCACCGATATTCTCGGAAAAACTGAGCTCCTCTCTTTTTAAAATTCCCATATAAAGTAGCAACTGTTCCTATCCATTCATTGCCGTTATCCCAGTTGTGTTTTCTATTTAATTGATAAATAAACCAAGGCATATGAAAAGCCAATGTATTATGGGTAGAACGTGCTAGTTCCTCCGGTTTATGTTTTCTCTTTTTGTATTTTCTATGGGAATTAAAATTTTTAGATTTAACAAAATTGAGCTGTTTTTTAGCTTTTTCAAGTATCTCAGTACAAGGAATTTCATCCAAATCAGAAATTAAGATGATATCTAACTGTTCGCAATTTTTTAGTCCTCTTGCAATACATTCTCGCTGAAAGTGCTCTCTATCCCAAAATCCTTTTACAGGATCCTTTTGATTACATAAAAGCTTTTCAGTAACGATAACATGAATGATCTTAGGGAGATACTTTTCAAAAAGATGTCGATTTTCTTGAAAATACAAAGGTTTGGGTTCTCCTCTATGTGTTTCAACTCCTTCTACTAGCACAAAGTAATCCACATGATCGTTCAGCTCTTCTAAACGCATTTTTAATAGCTCTAACTCATTAAAAAAGGTAAAGCAATCGTACACTTTTGCAAAAGATTCAAAAGAAATACATAACGCAAAAAAAAGTATCAAAATAGCGCGTATAAACATTATTCTGCGATATATCCAATAGACCTAAAGTAATCGATATGTTTTTCCATATATTTAGGAAAGTCATTAGGATATGAACTATCTACAGGAATGATCTCTTGTGCTTGAATCCAGGTTTCCATTTCTTCATCTGAGATCGAATCCACACTTTCTTTATCCCTACCTTCTACAACATTCAGTAACTTTTGCCTGATTCGATCTTTACCCCCCATCCAGGTAAAATGCCATCCTCCATCCATAATTTGAAAGAAGCTCCCGCGGTTATCTCGAAAGAATTGAACTCCTTTCCTTTTAACTTGATCATATAGAGTAGCAACTGTTCCTATCCATCGACCTCCATGCATTTCACTCTTTCTATTGAGTTGGTACATAAATAAAGGCATTTCAAGAGCAATTGCGTCTGGTGGGTTTTTTATGACTAGTTTATTGGGTTTTCTCTTTTCTCTATAAAGTAACAACCTAAGCGTTTCTAAAACTTGCTTACGAGGAATCTCATCGAGATCAGAAATCATGATAATATCCAAATCATCACATTGTTTTAAACCCCTCATAATGCATTTCCTTTGAAAATGCTCTCTATCCCAACAAAGCCCTGTCACAGGATCGATTGTATTTGAATCTAGGTATTCATTTACAATAATATGTTTGATTTTAGGTAGATACTTTTCAAAAAGATGCTGATTCTCTTGGAAATATAAAGGCTTAGGATCTCCTCTTTGCGTCTCAACTGATTCCACCAATACAAAATAATCCACATGATCATTGAGTTCTTCTAAGCGCATCTTTAATAGCTCTAACTCATTAAAAAAGATAAAGCAATCATATATCTTGGTATAAGACGGAATGCAAGTGCATAAAAAAGTGAAAATTAAAATAAAATACATATCTACTTTGCTCATAAAAAGTTCATTTTCACGAAATTATCAGAGCTATCAGAAAAAATAAAGATTATTTTTGAAAAAAAGAAATCCAATTCTAAAAAAACAGTTACTTTTATTGAGAGATCTTAAGATAAGTATTAAAAAAAATCTAAGATTTTAGAAGTATTCTTAAGTTTTATATCTTATTGCTAATTTTAATATTTAATTTATGATTTTTTTCTCTATTTTTTAAAGACTATCATATATAATTTTTTTTGGATAAAAAAAACAAAATAAGAGTTATCAAAAAAATTTTTTACAAAATAAACAAGTAAAAATTTTTTTATTAATTGACAAAATTAAGAAAAATTGTTTTATAAAAACTAAGAACACTAATTTAATTAGATGTATATTAGGCTAAAAACAACACAAACTGAGGAAAGCAATGTTAAGCACAGGAGAAGAAATTTTAGCTGATATTGATCAAACATTGGATCAATTAATTGAAAATGCAGATATAATCAATCGCATTTCATTTAATGCGTTATTTACATCTGAAGTACAAGCATTACAAAAGACGCAAGAGAGTTTAATGGCTCGTTTAATGCATATGCATGAATTATTGGAAAAAGATAAAAAACAACAGATTCCTACAAAAAAAACTAATCCTTTAAATCAAATTGAAAATAAGCTCAAAGAATTTGGACAATTGAATGCAAGATTAATTGAATATCTAGTTCAAAAAGTTAAAATATCTCAACAAATAAAAAAACCACAGATCCGCCCTTATAGAAAAAAGAGGCCTATTAAAACTGAGCAAGTTGACGCATAGCCTGCTCTAAATCTTCTATTTGAGGCAATACAGCATCTTCTAATTGCTTACAATAGGGAACAGGACAATCTTTTGCTGTAACGCGTTTAATAGGTGCATCTAATAAATCAAAGGCCTCTTCTGCTATAAGAGCCGCAATTTCAGCACCAAAACCACAAGTACGAATAGCTTCATGAGCAATTAGTAATTTACCAGTTTTTTTAATAGACTGCACAATCAGATCAAGATCAAGAGGAACTATGGTTCTTAAATCAATAACTTCTATAGAAATTCCTTCTTGCAAAAGGCGATCTGCAACTTGAGAAGCCATAAAGACCATCATGCCCCAACAAACAATTGTTAAATCAGTTCCCTTCCGAATACATTTAGCTATGCCAAAGGCTTGCAATTCTTCTTCTGAAGGTTCAGGGCTAGCACAGAAAACCCTTTGACGATAAAGAGCCTTGTGCTCAAGAAATACAACAGGATTAGGATCACGAATGGCCATTTTTAATAGTCTTTTTGCATCGGCCGCATTGCTGGGGATAACTACTTTTAATCCTGGAATGTGCGCTAGAACAGCTTCAACGCTCTGTGAATGATAAGGGCCTCCTTGAATGTATCCTCCATAGGGCATACGAATGACCACGGGGCAATTCCACTCTGCATTAGAACGATAATGGAAACTGGATAACTCATTAAAAAGTTGGTTAACACCCGTCCACATATAATCTGCAAACTGAATCTCTACAACAGGGCGAATTCCTGCTATCGACATTCCCAAAGCAACTCCTATAATGCTAGATTCTGCAAGAGGTGAATTAAAACAACGAGAAACCCCATGTTTTTCTGTTAAGTTACGAGTAATTCCAAATACTCCTCCCTTTCCATGGGCCACATCTTGACCGAAAACAACAACATTTGAATCATAGCGCATTTCTTCGTCTAAAGCATGGTTTAATGCATCCATCATTACAATGCTCTCTAACGGGCACTTGGAGGTTTTTTGCAGTTGAAAATCTTGCTCAGAACTTTTTTTAAAAACATGATCGGTTGCTGTATCTGCACTGGGAAAAGGAATTTGGTCGGCTTCTATGGTAGCTTTTTCTACCTCTTCAAAACAACGGTCTTTCATTTGCTGCATTTCCTCAATAGAAACTCCAAGCAATGCAAGATAGCTTTCCATGCGAGGCAAAATATCTTTAGCTCGATCGGTTGCAATGCAATCAATCGTTCTATATTTATTTTGGTCATCACTGCTGCTGTGCGGGCCTATCCGAGGAACCTTGGCCACAATAAGACTTGGTCCTTGAGCACTTCTTGCTTTTTGTACAGCTGCATCAAATGCTTTAATGAGTTCTTCGTAATCTCCTCCATCAACATCAAAAACAGAAAGACCTGGATAACCTTCTGCTATATAGGTGATAGACCCCCCTGCTGTTTGGTCTTTTACAGGAACAGAAATCGCAAACCCATTATCTTGAATAACAAAAATAACCGCTAATTTGTGTAAAAGGGAAAAATTTAATGCTTCGTGAAAATCTCCTTGAGAAGTAGCTCCATCTCCAGCAGACACATAAACAACATCATCCTCTTGAAGTAATTGCCTTGCCTTTGCAACGCCTACAGCTTGTAGAAATTGTGATCCCACACAACTAGATTGACAAGGTAAACGCAGTTCTTTATGAGAAAAATGCTCCGGCATCATTCGCCCCGAGGAATGATGAGGAATATCTCGCGCCAAAGAAGCCGCGATAATTTCTGTGAGCGTACAACCAATCCCTATCGCAAAACCTCGATCTCGATAATACGCTAGTCCCCAATCTTTGCCTGGAATCAATGCTAATGCAGCCACAGCTCCTACCATTTCATGCCCTGCGGTACATAAATGAAAAGTGCCGCCTTTATTCTGACGGATTAACTTTTTCATTTTTTCATCAGCAAATCTTGTTCGATAAATCACTTCTAAAGTTTTAATAGCTCTTGTCAGATCTTGGCAAAGAATTTGCTGGGTCATTTCTAAACTCTTATCCTTTTCTATGTTGTTTACGAATCTGTGTCACTGTCTTTATTTCGCCTTTTTTCTTTACTGGATCTGTAGATTTTTTTCGAGAAGGAAGCAGGTCTTTAACAACTTCTGAAATAGAGCTTTTCTTACTTTCTATGGGTTGATGAACAGAGATCTCAGGAGTGATCTGCTTGACCCCTTGGTCGGCCAAACTAGAACTATCTGCTGTAGTGGTTAGGCGAGTGGATAAATGGCGCAATGATTCCAATCTTTCTGAAAGCGCTTGCAATTTAGTGTCCACTTTAATACGAGAACTTCCTCTAAGACTAGCAAGCAATTGTGCTTCTGTATCAAATTTAGCAGAAAAAGTAATACTTGCTGCGTTGGTAATATCTGGCAAATATAAAAAGGTTCGGCAGCAGGAAGGAACCATTGTGTACATATCAACGGTTACTTGAGGTTCTATCTCTACTTTAGCAACTTGTTTAGGAGGGCGTCCGCGTTTAGGGCGGGGATTTAATGCTTCATTTGAATAATAGGTTTTTGCTTTTACATATAAAGCTTCTCGCACAGCTGCTATATCTTTTGAGACCTTCACATCGAATAGATATCGCTTTAGCTTTTCCATCATGTTTTTGCTTAAATCTAAATCTTCTTCAAATACAAATAAGATTTCCTGGAGACGCAACCACTCGATAATACGAATTCGAGAGCGCTCCACATAATATTGTTGCCACTTCTCTAGTTCTGTATGATGGTCATAAATGAACTCCAAAAAATTATCGCGAGCTTCTCTAGATTGAATGATGTCCAGTAGTTTCTCTTTAGTGTCGATGTCGTATACTTTTTCATTAATAAACCCTTCCATAAACTTTTTTGTTTCGTAAAAAGTCATTTTCGGTAAGAGTGCATAGCGTTTATTATGGACACTAATCTCTTTATCAAGATCAGCTAATTCCTTTTCTCCTTTATCTAAATCGACATAAACAATAAACCCTTCTACCTTATCTAGATAAAAATCACGTTCGTCATCTGATTTAGCAAAAGCATCCATTAGACGGTGATACCGGAGCAAAAGTGGATTTTGTGCCTGTGGGTATTTTGACATACATGAACCTCTTAAATCGCCATTGTATTTTTGTTAAAGCAAAGCTTAAATGCTACTTTACAGATAAAATGGTTTTTTTATTCTTTTAAGTAAAGAGAGTAGCATACTTTGAGCTCTAATTCAAGAAAGAACAGAACTACTATCTTAAAAATTATTTTTTAATAGATAAGGTCTTTGCGTCTATTATTTGCTATAAACACAATAAGAGCAAAAAACATAGCCATAGCCCCCACAGCAAAAGGAAGATAGGGATAAATTGCCACAAAAGAGCCTGAAAAAAGAGGTGTCAGTCCGATTGCCGCCCACTGCACTGAATTGTAAATGCCTAAAATATGCCCTTGTGATTGTTTATCACTCACATTTGAGACAATCGTCGTTGCGGATGGAAAAAGCAAAGCTTCAAAAAAAGCAAGCGCTGGCAGCATGCAGTAGAGAAAGAATCTAACCTCTATAAAAGCCATAGTTATTAAAGTGCAACCCATTCCAAATAAAGCTGTTAGAATAAGAACATTAGGAGAGAACCACCTTAAGAAAGGCCGAATAACAAGCCCTTGACAGAAAGCAATCCAAAGACCAATACTTGCATAAAAATTAGCAATTTCAGATCCACTAAAGTGAAATTTTCGAATTAAAAAAATAGGACAAAATTCCGTAAAAAATCCCCAACCGACACAAAAAATAAACATTACTAAGAATAAATTACGTAGTTTATCAGAGGTAAAAGCTTCTTTAAGTTGGTGAATACCAATACTTAAACTAATTTTGGTATACTGAATGACCGGCAGACTCTCTTGCATTCTCCATAATAAAAGGACAATATTGAGCAAACAAAGAAAAGAAGCTGCCCAAAAAGGAGTAGTCAAATTAAAAATAGCACATACAGAAGGGTCTGAAAGCTTGCCTCCTAGATAAGGCCCTATTACAAATCCTGTCCCCCATGCCATTCCCAACAAACCAAAGTTCTTGGTTTTTTCTTTCTCCGTGCTAGTATCTACAATTACTGTTTGAGCCACAGACCAATTACCAGCAGCTACACCTCCTAATAACCGTGAAATGAAAATAATAAGGACACTCTCAAAAATAATTCCGATAGCAGTCAATGCATAAGTAGATACAGCAAGCCACAGAGTGAGCAGTAAAATTTTTTTACGCCCTTTGTAATCAGATAGAGCTCCTAAAATGGGTCCGCCAAAAAACTGTCCCAAACAAAAACCCGAAACCAATAATCCAAATAACCAACCTCGCATGGCAAGCGAAGTATTTACGGATAAAAATCCTTGTTCAGGATTCATGAGAAGTACAGAAAAAATCGGATAAACCAGCCCAAAGCCTAAGCTATCGATAAAGACCGTTAATAATACAGGGAATAAACGCATACATTTTTTCAGATTGAATCTGCATTTTAAACCAAAAAGGAGTAAAGTACAAATGTTTTAAAGTCATATTCTTTTAAAACAAGATTGACTGATAGCAGTTCGAAAGATTATCATTTTATCTGTTTTAATTATGGCTCTCATCTCATCTCATGTGATATGGATTTAAGTTAGATAAATGGAATAAAAAATCCTATGACACACATTTTAGCTGATTTAAAAGTTTTTTTAGAAACAGCACCTACTTCTTGGCATGCTGTTCAGGAAATAGGCAATCGTTTAGCTATTCATAATTTCCTACCTTTAGAAGACATCGATAAATGGAAATTGAAACCAGGTGGTAAATATTTTACGATAAGAGGAGGAAGTTTATGCGCTTTTTCTCTTCCTAAAAAACCTCCTAAACAAGCTCTTATCTTAGCTTCTCATACAGATAGCTGCGCTCTTAAACTCAAACCGCTTCCTAGTTATCTTAAGCAAAATATGACTTTATTTGGTGTTGAAGTATATGGTAGCCCTCTACTTTCTTCCTGGTTAAATCGCGATCTAATTTTAGCGGGAAGAGTGGTCGTTTTAAATAAGGATCAACAACCAGAAGAAAACTTAGTCATTTTAGACGATGCCACTTTTATGATTCCACAGCTTGCCATCCATTTAGATCGCGAGGTGAATGAAAAAGGATTAATTTTAAATAAACAAGAACACTTATGCCCTCTTATCAGTGTATCTAGTCAAGAAGAAAATACCTTAGAAAAGTTATTAAAACGTCAGCTCTCTTTTCAAAAACTGCTTTCCTTCGATCTTTTTTTAGTACCACAAGAGCCGGCGCGTTTTATAGGGTTAAACAATGAAATGCTCGCATCATACCGACTAGATAATTTGCTCAGCGCACATGCTGCTTTAGCTGCTTTAGTCTCTTCTAAAAACCCAAGTTTAGATCAGTTGCAAATGGCAATTTTTTGGGATCATGAAGAAGTGGGATCTCATAGTTCAGAAGGCGCTGGCTCTTCCTTCCTACAAGATATATTGCAACGTATCTCTTACCACCTGAGATTAGATACAGAAGCGTTAATACGCATGAAAAATCAATCTCTTTGCCTTTCTATTGATATGGCTCATGCTCTAAACCCCAATTACGCAGATAAACACGATCCACACCACCAGCCTCTTTTAAATAAAGGGATTGTGATTAAATACAATGCAAATCAAAAATATGCTTCCCATGCAATTTCTGTAGCTCCTATTGTACAAGCTTGCCATAATTTAAATCTTAACCACCAATCTTTTGTATCTAGATCTGATCTTCCCTGCGGAAGCACCATAGGTCCCATTGTGGCTGCTAATCTAGGAATTGATACAATCGATATCGGATGTCCTCAACTCTCTATGCATTCAACTCGGGAATTAATTGCTTGTCAAGATTACCTTGATCTGTTGCACTTGCTTAGCTATTTGGTTCAAGAAGGATCCTAAACTTATGTCCAAACATTTTAAGGGAAAGTCAGTCCCAGAACATCTGAAAGAAGCACGCAGAAAAGGAGCTATTCTCAAAGCTGAAATACATGGATCAGAAGCTCCTTCTCATGTAATTGCTGCAACAGAGGGCATGAAGTTGCTTGCCATAGCGCTTTTGATCGGATGGCTCATTCAACTATCTTTGCAAATGCTCGGATTATTCTCTTTTGGCCTGATTTTATTTACAGCAGCGCGCAGTGCTTTAAATGGTTGGTCGCGAATGGAAAGATTACATCGGGTTATTGAAGAAGAGCGTTTTGAAATTGAACATCATAGACATCAAGAGAGAGAAGAGCTCTCTGAAATCTATGAAGCAAAAGGATTTTCCGGTAAATTACTCGAAGAAGTGATCGACTGTCTAATGGCTGATGACAATCGTCTTTTACAGATTATGTTAGAAGAAGAATTAGGACTCTCTTTAGAACAATATGAACATCCGCTTAAACAAAGTCTATTCGCTTTATTAGGAGCTCTAATAAGCACTGCTCTTTGCTTAATAGGTTATGCTTTATCTTATTCATTTGGGCTGCCTCTTGCCGTTTTTTTAATAACGATTTTTTCTACTGTGACCTCTGCTCGAATTGAAAATAGCTCTGCCTGGCAAAGAACTGTATGGAACTGCGCCGTGTTGGTTCTTATTGGCGGCGCTATTATATTTGCTCAACAGTTAATTGAAGGCAGCTGAAATGTCAAATAGTCCTTATCTCTTCGATGAATTTTTTGCCTCAGGGAAGGAAGAGAGCATCAGCCCCTTTCTAACCCCTTCTTCGCGTAAGTGGGGTAAACATCTCTCTTTGAAAACAGCTTTTATATCTGGATTACTGCTACTTTGTGCTTTTATTTTTTCCTTTTTTAATCCTGCTTTTTCTAACCTCTGTCTTTTATTTGTCTATTTTTTTTCAGGCACTCCCGCTTTAATTGGGGCTTTAGAAGATGTAAAAAATTTTGAAATTAATATCGATGTGCTAATGACTTTAGCTGCTCTTTTATCGGTATTGATAGGAAGTGGCATGGAAGGTGCTCTATTGCTTGTCTTATTTGAATTATCTGGCGCTATGGAAACTTTGGTTACAGAAAAAACAAAAAGCGCCCTGGTTAGCTTGCATCAAATAGCTCCTAGATTTGCTTATGTAGTAGCAGAAGATGGCACCATTTACGAGAGATCTGTAAAAGATATCCCTCTTAAAACCATCTTGTTGATCAAAGCAGGAGAAGTTGTTCCGCTTGACTCCATTGTTATTAAGGGTAGTTCTTTTGTAAATTTAAGCCATTTAACAGGAGAGAGTCGTCCTGTTAGTAAAAAACTAGGCGATGAAGTACAAGCTGGCGCCTATAACCTTGACGGCACTATTACAGTAGAAGTTACTCGCACAAGTAGTGATTCTACATTAAATCGAATTATTGAACTCATCACTCAAGCTCAAGAAGCAAAACCTAGGCTGCAGCGTTTTTTAGATCGTTTTGGGAAATGGTATGCAATGACCATCATCTCACTTTTTTTGATTTTTGCAATCACACTACCTTGGGTTTTTTCGATCCCTTATTTAGGACCTGAAGGAGGGATCTACCGTGCGTTATCTTTTTTAATTGCAGCTTCTCCTTGTGCATTAATCATAGCAACTCCAACGGCTTATTTAAGCGCAATCAGTAGTTGTGCTCGTAAAGGAGTCTTGCTTAAAGGAGGTGTTATTTTAGATGCGCTTACCTTATGCAATGCTGTAGCCTTTGATAAAACAGGAACACTAACAACGGGAAACCTTCATTGCACAAAATTAGAAATAATCCACCCGAAGCAGACTTCACACTATACTCTAGAAGAGGGACTGCAAGCAGCTTATGGGCTAGAAATATCCGCTGTACACCCCATTGCAGATGCTATTATTTCTTATGCAAAGGAAAAACAAATTAAACCTTTAGAAATTTTGGATTTTACATCTATCCCAGGATCTGGTTTACAAGGCTTTGTTTTTCTGCAAAACCGCAAAGTTCCAGTCTATATAGGTAACGCAGCATTTGTTCTACCCTATTTGCCTAAAACCTTTTCTCCTGAGATCTTTCAAAAAGGAATGCTAAACAGTTATCTTTTATTGGAAAATACCCTATTTCTCTTCCACTTTACCGATACTCTACGAACCCAATCAAAGCCTTTAATCGACCGGCTAAAAAATCAGAAACTTCATCCCATTATGCTTACAGGTGATAAATTAGAAATTGCAAAAGATGTAGCTGAGCAAGTAGGTATTTCTACAATCTACGCGGATTTAAAACCCGA
This sequence comes from Candidatus Rhabdochlamydia sp., assembly GCA_035949155.1. Lineage (GTDB taxonomy): Bacteria > Chlamydiota > Chlamydiia > Chlamydiales > Rhabdochlamydiaceae > Rhabdochlamydia. The sequence goes on from DASZIJ010000005.1 coordinate 17,837, forward strand.
AGATAAATTGACTAAAGTAGCAGAGCTCTCCACTAGCCAAGGTCTTATTATGGTTGGTGATGGAGTAAATGACGCCCCTGCTCTAGCAAGAGCTACCGTGGGTATTTCTATGGGAACAATAGGAAGTGCTACAGCAATCGAAGCATCGGATATTGTTTTTCTCAATGATGATCTTTCTTTACTTGATTGGATGATTCAAAAAGCCCATAGCACAATTGCTATTGTTAAACAAAATATCGTCTTAGCCCTTGCTGTTATTCTATTAGTAACTCTTCCTGCCCTTTTAGGTTTAGTGCCTCTTTGGCTTGCGGTTATCTTCCATGAAGGAGGCACGGTTCTCGTAGGTCTAAATAGTCTAAGGCTTCTTAGGCAATAAACTTTTAAGCTATTCTTTTACAAGGACAAAAACATCTTATAAAACGTTTAAAAAAACTGGAGGTTCTATGCGTTGATGCTTCTATTGAGCTAATAGATATTGCACGGCTGGGCTTTCTTGGTACTATTATTATTGTCCCCTTTGGTATGCTTATAATTCTATTGAAAGATTTATCTTGTGCTCTTTGATTTCTACTGAATAATTTTAATAGCTTTTCCTCATCACCAGATTTAACAGATATAAAGCCCATTGACACTCTTAATGAATCGTTTGTAGAGGTTACTTCGGTTACAACATATGGTACAATAACTCGTATTTGCACATATGGATTTTGGACGGCTGTTCCTACTGAAGTCATATTTCTGACCTGCCCCCAAATTTCGCCCATTTTAAAATAGACTAATTATCAGTTTTTAAATTTATTCTTCATATTTTTGATAAATTAGAAAATTTCTTTATCAAATACATTAACAAACTTGTTCCCTTAAAAATTCAATAGGTGTT
>DASZIJ010000006.1:0-5211 GCA_035949155.1 Candidatus Rhabdochlamydia sp.
ACGCGCTCAATACTACGCCTCTCAAGTGTATGGCAATCAAGTCAATATTGGAGATGAGTATCATGAGCTCAAAGAAATTATCTTCATAGCCATTGCTGATTGTATCATCTTTCCTGACAAAGCCCATTACAAATCAGATCACGTCATACTCGATAAAGCAACACATGAGCATGATCTTAAAGACTTCTACTTTACCTTTATTGAACTTCCTAAATTTACCAAAACCAAAGAAGAACTCTCCTCCATAGAAGAAAAGTGGTGTTACTTTTTCAAACATGCACATGAAACCACCACCGAAGAGGAATTACAGAAGCTTATAGGAAATGACAGCATTATCCAAAAAGCCTATACCGCCCTTAACCATCATTATTGGAATGAGACCGAACTTGCTATTTATGAAGAATTGAAGCGTATTTACATGGATAATAAAGCTGCTAGGGCACAGGAACTCTATGAAGATGAAGTCAATGTTAAAAATGCTAAAATTGAGGGTGAGGTTATAGGTCTTAAAAAGGGTGAAGCTATAGGTATTGAAAAAGGTAAAATTGAGGGTAAAATAGAAGTAGCAAAACGTCTATTACAGAATGGAATAGGAATAGATGTAATTGCTCTATCAACTGATTTATCTAAAGAGCAAATAGAGGATTTACAAAAATATATCTTGGATGGAACCATTGCGGTCAATTTCTAACTTGAATATTGCAAGAGCTTTTAAAAACTTCGAGCCTCATTTGAGTTATAAGTCAATCCCTGCATCTTATAACAAGCGCTTTCTAAAATATGATAGGATGTTGCTACATGAAAATAAGTTCTCTTATTATATTCAAGCACCAAAAGAGCCTAGCCGCATTATCATAAAAAGCTGATCTTCTTTTAGATGAGGATTAGCTTCCTGAGCTTTTGCAAGTGAGGAGAAGCTTTGTGTATGAAATAGGGAACATTCTTTATGGCATCTAGCATAAATTGGCGATTATTTTTAGGTTGGGGTTATCCTGTATGGCTTGTAATACAAAATCTGAAGCCTGTTGATTTAAATTACTTGTGCCTATTTTTTGAGTTTTTTCTATTTTAGAAGTAGAAAAAGAGAGGTTATGTATTTTTTGAAGGGACATAGCTAATACTCCAATTTTTTTAAGGGCGCTTTAGCTTTTTAGTCAAAATTTCATTTACTATGACAGGGGAGGCTTTACCTTTACATAGTTTCATGACTTGTCCAACTAAGAAATCAAATGCTCTTGCTTTTCCAGCATGAAAATCAGCAATGGATTGTGGGTTACTCTCTAAAACCTTATCAACTAAAAGCGTAATGCTCGAGATATCTTGCAGGGGTTGGTAGTCAGGGTTTTGCTTTACGATTTGCTCAGGGTCTGTTCCTGGGCTTTTGCACATATCATCAGCAACGCTTTTAGCAATTTTTCCGGTGATGGTATTTGATTCAATTAGTTTGACAAGTTTACCTACATCGCTAGGCCCAATTCCTGAGCGAATCAGACTATTTCCCGTATCTTTAAATCGACCAGCAAATTCTATGATCATCCAATTACATATGCTTTTAGGACTAGGACAGGTTTTAAGTGCTTCTTCAAAATAATCAGCGAGCTTTTTATCATTAATTAAAAATGCAGCAGCAGATTCAGGCAGCTCTAACTCTTTTAAATAGCGATTGTATCTTTGGTGAGGTAATTCTGGCAAAGTAGCTTTAATCGCTTTGATCTCTCCTTCTTTAAGTAAAATCGGGGGGAGATCTGGCTCTGGAAAATAGCGATAATCATCAGCATCTTCTTTTTCACGCATTAAAATGGTTGCTTTTTTTTCTGGGTCAAAACGATAGGTTCCTTGAGATATTACTTCATAAAATTCTTTTTGTGGGTGCAGGGTATATTCACGAATTTGTCTGCGAATCTCTGATTCAAGCGCCATTTCCATATTATTAAAAGAATTGAGATTTTTGATCTCAATTTTTGTACGCAAGATCTGCTCATTTTTCTTCCTGACAGAGATGTTGCAATCAATGCGAAAGGAACCCTCGTCCATATTACAATCAGAGACATCTAGATATTCTAAAATAGCTTTAATGGCCATGGAATAAGCTACCGCTTCTTTAGGGGTATGCATACAGGGCTCTGAGACAATTTCTATTAATGCTACCCCTGCTCTGTTGTAATCAACGCCTGTAAATGTACTAAAATGCTTTAAAGTACCTGCATCATCTTCCAAGTGGCTTCGATTAATAGAAAAATGTTTTAATTTGCCTTCTACATCGGCTACTACAGAGCCACCTACTAGAATGGGTTTATAGAACTGTGTAATTTGAAAATTGCGAGGGCTATCGGGATAAAAATAGGATTTACGGTCGAATTGACTGCTTAAAGCAACTTCAGAGCCTACTGCACAACCAAATAGAACAGCTTTATGAACAGCTTCTTTATTCAATACAGGTAAGGCCCCAGGTTGGCCTGTGCAGACAACGCTAATATTTGTATTAGGCTCATCTCCGAAATGATTAGCTGCAGAGCTAAAAAGTTTAGATTTAGTATTGAGCTGTGCGTGGATTTCTAAACCAATTACGGGTTGCCAGTCTTCATAGCAGATCTCGCTCATTTGTGTACCTTGTTATCAAATAAAGGTGGAACTAGGTTTGTAAAAGAAGTTGCACTCTCAAAAGCATATCCAAAACGCAGAACTTCTGTATCATGCATATAAGGTCCAATGAGTTGCAGGCCGTAGGGGAGATTTTCCTCGCTAAACCCATTAGGCACGCTAATCGCTGGCAATCCTGCCAAATTTGCAGATACAGTGAAAATATCTTGCAGGTAAAGCTGTACAGGGTCTTGAAATTTACCTAAAGGAAAGCTTGTTAAAGGAGATGTAGGCATAGCGATCATGCTGCATTTAGTAAAGGCTTGTTGAAACATTTGGATCAACAAAGTGCGTACTTTCTGCGCTTTTTTGCAATATGCCTCTTGATAGCCAGAAGAGAGAACATAAGTGCCTAGCAAGATGCGTTTTTTTACTTCTGCTCCAAAGCCTTCTTGTCTAGAGAGTACATAAATCTCTTCAAGGGTTTTGGCATCTTCTGCTCGCTTGCCATAACGAATGCCATCAAAACGCGCAAGATTTGTGGATGCTTCTGCTGTAGCTAGAATATAATAGACGGCAATTGCATATTTTAGCAGACTTAGGTCTACATCTACAATGGTTACACCTAATTTTTTAAAAACTTCTATAGCTTCTAAAAAATGTTCCTTAGATCCAGCATCTAATTCACTTAAGCAACAATAGGGGACACCAATTGTTTGACCGTGAATGGATTGATCTAATTTTTTAAAATAGTCCTCTACAGGAGATTTAATGCTAGTAGAGTCATGAGAGCAGTGTTTTGCAATGACTTGCATACATAAAGCTGCATCTTTTACATCATAGGTAAGGGGCCCGATTTGGTCTAGGGAAGATGCAAAGGCTACTAGTCCATAACGTGAGACTCTTCCATATGTGGGCTTAAATCCCACAATCCCACAAAAAGCAGCTGGTTGTCTAATAGATCCGCCTGTATCTGTTCCTAGAGAAATAGGACAAAACCTCGCAGCTACAGATGCAGCAGATCCTCCAGATGATCCACCTGGTGTGCATTTAAGATTCCAAGGGTTTTTAGTCAGCTGATAAGCAGAATTTTCTGTAGAAGAGCCCATGGCAAATTCATCAAGATTGGTTTTACCAATGATCAATGCATCTTCTTCTTCTAAAAGCCTAACTACAGTGGCGTCAAAAACCGCTTTATAGTTTTCTAAAAACTTAGAAGCGCAGGTTGTTTTTTCTCCTTGAATATGAATGTTGTCTTTAATGGAAATAGGCACTCCTGCTAAAGCTCCTAGTGGCTTACCAGAATCTCTTTTGCGATCTAATTCAGCAGCTTTTAGCATTAACCTTTCTTCCATTACAGATAAAAAAGCGCCGATTTTTTCATCATGCAAGGAAATGCGCTCTAGTGTCTTTTCAGCAATTTGTTTAGCTGTTACCTTTTTTTTGCAAAATTCCTCACGAATAGCACGGGCGGATAGTCGATACATGTACAAGAACTCTTTAGTTAGAAAAATTAATTACTGTAGGTACGCGAATCATGCCACCTACATGAGAAGGAGCGTTTTCTAAAAACTGCTCTCTGGATAAGGTATCCAGGACTATATCATCTCTTGTGACACTATTTTGGATTTTTCCTACTTGATAACAAGTAGGCACATCAGTTGTATCAACTTCAGAAAGCAACTCCATGTAGTCTAAAACTTTCTTTAGGTGCTTAGATATAGCTTTTTTTTCTTCTTCTGTTGCTTCACCAAGACGGCAGAGTCTATTAAGTTTTTCAAGGTCTTCATCATCAAACTTTGTCATTTAAATTCCTTAAAAGAGCTAAATACGAATAGCTACTATAATTTTTCTTTCTTTGTCTGTAAAGGGAAATCTCATCTTTTAATAATATTAATATTAACTCCTTTTGATTAATCACTCAAAAGAAATAAAGATATAAAAAAATGTTTAAAGCATAGGTGGTGTATATTGCGGAGCAGAGCTAAACCCAGATAAAATCATAGAGGAAAAGTTCATATAAATCACCCGATAGATTATGGATATTAGGTAAAAGATGAGGAAGATATTGACAAGCTTCTGCAATAAGGATGGGTATAACTAATAGTTTCTTAATGTCAAAAAGAACAGGATGCTTAAAAGATGACTCTTATTTAAGAGCATTCTATAAAAAAACAGCCATTAAGAAATTTTTGAGAGGAAAAATCTTCTAAATAGGTAGCACAATAAAGTTATGGAATTTTTAAGAAAACTTCTGGATATTTTCGTGTTCTAATAGATTTTTTTTTCCGTTCTATACCCTATAAGATAGTCAGACAATATACCATTTTTTCTCACAACACGATGGTAGGGTATACTCGATAGGTTTTAAATTACGGATTTATAATATGGAAATTTTTAACAAGAAGGCTCTTTAGCTCTTCTTCATATTTAGGAATATTTTTTAAAAAAGTAAAAATGGCTTCTTTAAATTCCAAGAATTTTTCATAATATTTATTGTTTCTAATTTTGGTGTTCATGAATCGCCAAAGTCGTTCGATGAGATTAAGATTTGGAGAGTACGGGGGTAAGAATTTGATTTCTATTCTAGACTTTTTAAGATATTCAGTAACCAGTTTTGACCTGTAGTAA
>DASZIJ010000007.1:0-4034 GCA_035949155.1 Candidatus Rhabdochlamydia sp.
TTAGAAATCATAGAAAAAGCGGGATGCGAAGTATTATTTTTGCCTCCCTATTCTCCTGATTTGAATCCTATCGAAAAATTTTGGGCACATTTTAAGAAAAGAGTAAAAGAAGCCTTAAACTTATATTCAAGCCTTGCAGAATCTATTGATCAATCTTTTTTACAAGTGTGTAGTTAATGGAAATTTTAAATTCAAAATACTATATCTATCTTATGCGGTCATGGCGGAATTGGTAGACGCGCTAGATTCAGGTTCTAGTCGGGGTAACCTGGTGGATGTTCGAGTCATCTTGACCGCACTTTTTTTAAGGAGGATCTCCTTCAGCTCCTCTCTCATACCAGGTGCGTAAATTTTGTATAGACTCAGCTAGACTTTCTGTAAGGGCTTTTTGTGCTTGCTTTTTATCAAGACCTTGAAACCTTTCATAAGAAATTGGGTTGCCAAATACGCAAGCGGTTTTTCCCCACAGTTTAGGGAATTTTCTTTCTCGATTCCAAATGGAAAACGTTCCATGAATATAAGCAGGAATTACAGCTGTTTGAGAACGAAGGACTAAAAAAGCAACTCCAGATTTTAATTCTCCCAATCGATCTTCGTAAGCTCTTGTTCCTTCTGGGAAAAGAATCACTTTCTTTCCAGATGCTAAAAACTCCTGTATAGCTTTAAATGCTCTAATGTTACTTGTATCCCCTTGTACTGGATGAGAGTTCAATTTTCGAATAAAAGGGCCAAATAAAGCATATCTAAATAAACTCTCCCTTGCTAAAAAATGCACTTCCTGAGGCCAAGAAATGGCTAGAATGGGGGGATCGTAAAACGATGTGTGGTTTGCTGCAATGATCGCAGCTCCTTTATATATGTGATTTAGTCCATATATCTTGTGTCGATAAAGAATTTTAAAGAATAGCCATGTAAAAAATACCACTATGCGATAGAGAAAAGAAAGCGAATTATCAGATGCCCAACTAGGTTTTATCATGGGATTTTTTCAGGATATTTTTCTGCGGTAAATTGAATAATTTGATCAACCACTTCATCTAAACTCAGTGTAGAGGTATCAATTCTATATGCATCTGGCGGACATTTTAAGGGAGCATTTGATCGATTAGAATCATAATGATCTCTCTTTAATAAGTCCGCCAACATAGATTGCCTAGCTAACTCCATTTCTTCTTTAGGATACTGGGCTAATAATTCAGCTAGACGTCTTTCTGCTCGAATACGCGGATCCGCTGTTAAAAAAATTTTAATTTCAGCTTGAGGGAAAACAACAGTTCCTAAATCCCTGCCCTCAAAAACAAAATCTCCTTGAGCAGCGTATTGTCTTTGGATATCCAACAGTTTAGAGCGAACACAATCTATAGCAGATACTTCTGATACATGAGAAGTAACTAGATGAGATCGGATCTCTTCTGTTACATCTTGATCTTCTACAAAATATCTTTTATCATGATCTTTTGTTTCAATCTTAAAAGAGAATTGATCAACTAGCTTTTTCATCTCTTCTATTTGCTCAATTGCAATTTGAGATTTAAGAAAAAACCAAGTAAATGCCCGATACATAGCGCCTGTGTCAAAATACGTAAAATGCAATCTTTTAGCTACTTGTCTTGAAACGCTTGTTTTACCCGTTGCTGCAGGGCCATCAATAGTAATGATCATAATTTAATGCATCCGCAAAAAGAAATATATAACAGGTGTAGTAAATAGTAAAGAGTCTACCATATCTAAAACACCCCCCAATCCAGGTAGAGCATTGCTATCTTTAACAACAGCATCTCTTTTTAAAAGAGATTCTGCTAAATCTCCAATTTGCCCTAATATTCCAATTAACATCCCAAGCCATACTGACTCTGAAAAAGAAAGATGAAACCACTCTGCTTGCATGTAAACCGCTAGCTTATGAATAGCTACGCTTGCACAAACAGCCCCAATGAATCCAGCGATTGCTCCCTCTACTGTTTTCTGAGGACTCAAAGAAGGACACAACTTATTTTTTCCCCACAGCCTTCCTACAAAATAAGCACCTACATCGGTAATTTTTGTGACAACAATCAAATATAAAAGCCACCAACGCCCCTCCTGAGGGAACCCTTGATGGGGATTAGGATAAAGGACTCCTAAGATTAAGCTCAAAGGGACCGCTACATAGATAATTCCAAAGAATTCGATGGCAATTTCATTCAAAGCTCCCGCTGCTTTTTTAAAACGATGTATAAAAAAAGCAATAACACCTAATGCTACAACTAAAATCGGCAATTGAGGAAGATCTACAAAAACGAGCGATATATATAAAGCAATTACTTCCAAAATGGCTATAGCTATCATCAATCGCGTTGCTGGACGCCTCTTTTTAGCAATAGCTAACTGCGCATACTCCCAAACTCCAATAGCAGAAATTCCAGCTACAAAAAACATTAATAGAAGACTTACAAAAGGCAAGGGGGAAAAAACAATTAATGTTGCAACACACATCCCTACTGAAATAGAGGTCATTAACCTAGAGCTTAAATCTGCCATTCTCTTTATGGTCATAGGCCTCCAAATCGCCTTTGACGTTGTTGAAATTGATATAAAGCTTTTATTAGCTCTTTCTCAGAAAAATCTGGCCACAACACTTCCGTGTGATAAAATTCGCTATAAGAAAGCTGCCAAAGCAGAAAATTGCTTTGTCTTTTTTCTCCACTTGTACGAATGAGAAGATCTGGGTCAGGCCAGTAAGAAGTGTCTAAATATTGAGTAATTAGCTGCTCATTAATTTCAGATCTGCTTAAACGCCCACTTTGAACATCCTCTACGATGTTAATAAGAGCTCTTTTAATATCGTCTCTACCACCATAATTGATGGCTAGTACTAAATCAATTCGATTACAATTTTTTGTTGCTTGCTTTACATCACATATAGTTTGATAAACATCTTTAGGTATTTTAGTAAGATCTCCAATTGTCTGCAACCGAACTTGTTCCTTAATCATCTTAAAACAAAATCTACGCAAATAAATTTTACATAGATACATTAAACTATCTACTTCTTGTTGCGATCTTTGCCAATTTTCTGTAGAAAAAGCATAAACGGTTAATACTTTTATGTTCCATTTAATAGCAGCGGTTACAATGTCGATGATCGTTTTAGCACCTTGCCAGTGCCCCATCATAGCAGGCAACCCATTTTTCTTAGCCCATCTCCTATTCCCATCCATGATGATTGCAACATGATTTGGGAGCATATTTTTATCTAGAACTGGAGACTCTTCCAAAGCGCTTTCTGGAGCATTTAACGTCTGCATATAAAAAACTATTTTTTAAAGAATTGCTGTAAAAAAAGAGTGCTCTTTCGATCAGGGCCTACAGAAACCATACTAATGGGCGCATCTATTAGTCCTGAGATTCGTTTAAGATAGTAAATAGCTTTCTCTGGAAGCTCCTCATAAGAGGATACTTGAGACGTTTTTTTTCTCCATCCTTCCAAGACTTCATATATAGGCTCAACACGTGCTAGATCTTCAATTAAAGCAGGAGGAGATTCCAAAATAGTCCCATCTAAACGATAGTGCGTACAAATTTTAATTTCATCTAATGTATCTAAAATATCCAATTTGGTTAAAGCTATTGAATCAAGCCCATTTAATCTTGCAGAATAACGAACTAAACAAGCATCGAACCAACCCATGCGCCTTGTTCTTCCCGTTGTTGTTCCTATCTCACGCGCTTTAGACGCAACAAACATTTTCTGCTCTTTTTCTGTAAAAGCAGTTGGCAAAGGCCCTTCTCCTATACGCGTTGTGTATGTTTTTATCACACCAAGAACATGATCGATCTTCGTTGGACCAATTCCCGCTCCTGCAGCAATACCAGCTGCAATTGTACTAGAGGAAGTTACATAAGGGTAAGAGCCAAAATTGTTATCTAAAAGAGTACCCTGAGCTCCTTCAAATAACACTTTCTTTCCCATTTTGAGAGCTTCAGCAATCCATTCTTCAACAGGAGCGATAAAAGATTTCAACTTCGTAGCTAATTGATGGCACTCCTCTAAT
>DASZIJ010000008.1:0-39985 GCA_035949155.1 Candidatus Rhabdochlamydia sp.
ATTTTCCCATTTGAGGTTCAAGAATTTTAAATTGCTCTTCGTTTAATCCTTGTTTGCTCATGTCATGTGTCTTTGGTTAAAAAATAAAAAGATCAGGCATCATAGCAAAAATTAATATTCAATTCAAGATAGGTTCATGAAATTAAATTTAATGTTCTTTGTCATACAATGGCCAAGAACAATTTATCTTTAGCATATTCATATATAACAGATATTTTTAATGACTCTATAAGTCACAAAGATAAATGTAATCAGATAATCAAAGCTTCTCTGTTAACAGTAAGGAGTTTTCTATTATGTGTACCATTTGTAAATAGAATAACTCAATTTGCTCTACGTATTTTATCTCCTGAATTAACAGGAGAAGTCTCTTCTTATTTTGGAGAAGAAGAACTAGAGATTAGATATGGTACAGAAGTTCTTTTATCTGATCGTCTACAAGTTTCTCAGAGTATTGATTTTCTAAATCAAATGAGAGATCTCTTTGCTTTCTTCGGAGGCCTCAAAAACCTTGAAGAATTTCAAGAGACATTACAAGATCCAAATGGGGTTTTTGCAGAATTAAGCCAAGAAGAGAAGCAACAGATGCAGCAATTATTTGCTGTTTTTTTGGAAAATCCTGAGGAGTTTCAAAAGGAATTTCAAGATATGCTAAGTCAAGAAGAAGAGCAGTTTCCCACTTTCTTGAAAAACCCTGATGGGCTTCAAGAAGCACTCCAAAATCGAGAAACTTTTTTTAGCCCATTAAGTGAAGAAGAACAATTGAATCTTGATAATTGGGTTAAGGAAGTGCAATTGAATAAGAATATAGAAGGTATTAGAGCTGCTACTCACATCCAAAATGGCCTAGATGAGCTTGATTAACTTTTTATAAAGGATCTGGACAAAGTCGTTTTAAATGAACGTGCAGTTCTTTAAGCACTTTGGGGCAATGGTTTCTTTCTTGAGTAAGTCTGTTGGCTTGATGCCAATATTTCCAGGCTCGATTAAAATCAAGGCGTTGTAGGGATAGGATGGTTAAATAGTATGCAACGGTGGCGTTAGTGGGGTCTAATGCGTAATAAGCTTCTAATGTTTGCATAGCCTCCATCGAGCGATTGAGTTGTAGCCAGGTAGTGGCTAATTGAAAAATTCCAGCGCGGTATTTAGGAAAGCGCTTTAGCACTTCTTGTAATGTTTTTTGTTTGTGTATAATGGAATCTCTGGTTTCATCAACGCTTAAAAATACAGCGCGAATACCTCCTATATCTATTCTTTTTTTTAAATAATCTTCTGGAATTGTTTCAGCTGATACAGAGTCTTCAAAGGTCAGATTCCGAATCTCCTGTAGTATTTTTTTCCCTTTAGCTTTTTCTCCTATTAATAGATAGTTGATTCCTAAAAACATTTTAAGTAAAGGATCTTGAGGCAAAAATAATTGTGCTTTTTTATAGAGATTTATTGCTTGTTGATAGTCATCTTTTTGCCAGAATACAGATGCTTGGTTGATAAAAGCTAAGCCGATAACTTCTTTAATCGTGCGCTTTTGTAAACTACGAGTATTAATTCCTAGATAATCTTCGGAAGGTAGATCAATACCTCTAGAAGTTGTTTCAATATTAATTACACGTTCTTTATCAGGATAGCTTAGGTAGATGTGGCCAGGTGGAGTAATAATGTTTAAGTTGAGATCCAATCTTTGGGCTAAACATAAGTAGAGAATGGAAACTCCTAAGCATACGCCTTGGCGATTATCTAGCACAGAAGGCAGAAAAGTATATAGATCGATATCGTGTGCATATAAAGAGTGGGGAGGAAAACGAAATTGCATTTGTTGGAAGATAAAATTATTTAATGCACGGATCTTTTCTAGATCAGAAGAATCAGGAGGGAGGCGTGTCAAAATCTGAAGAGCCATCAGATCCAATATGGTTTCATATTGTTTAATATATTCAAGGTTTTCTGTGTCTGACTGAAAGAGCAACAATGCTCGTGCAAGATCGATTTCTTCTGTAGGGGTTTTAAGAATATCTTCTTTACAGGTAAGAGATACACCTTTTTTTTTGCGATTGGCTAAATTATGAGCAATGGCTTGAATCAGCTGAAGTTGTTCTTGGTTTAGCACAACAGTTGGCTCAAAGGATTGTCTGGTAATCAAAGAGATGATTTCTTTGAGATCAATAGTAGATAAGGGAGTATTTTGTTGATGAAGTGTTCCCTGACTTAAGAGCTGCCAAGCATGGCCGAGCGCTGCTTGTCCTTCTTGAGAATCTGGATAGAGTTCATAAAAGGCAATGTACTGCATGACAGATTTAGGATCTAGACTATTATATAGTGCTTTAAGTTGATTGGTATGTCCGCGGCAACCGATGATCAGGAAAAAAAATACAAGGATTTTCATAGAACCTCTGTGGGAGGAGCTATGGAAAATGCTAAATTTTGTAAGATAGAGCTAAGTCCTTGGTTAGAGATCAGTGTCTCTACAGAAGGGCGAAAGCGAAAAGTCCAGTTTGTAGATAACACTTTGCCGGGGATATTGATACGATCCTCTAGAGGATTATCCCAACTTAAACCAGGAAATAGACTTAAATATTCTTGTAGTAAATTGATATGAAATAGACTAGGAGTATGATGACTATCCCACAAGATCTCTAAGCGTTGCTTTTGTGATAATAGAGGAGAGTACATCCAGTTCTTTGTTTCCGCAAATAGTTTTGCTTCTTCGGGGCATTCTTGCCACCATAATGTGAGCGTTTCTGAATCATGAGTAGAAACAGTGGTTAAGCTAATGGGGGTATATTCTTCAAAGGGGATAAAGCTGCCATCTTCTTCCCATTTTCTCTCCCAACGCATGACTTTAGTACCACAAATACCTAACTCTTCTAGGCAAGGACGTATAAAACTGGCTACAACTCCTAGATCCTCTGCTATGGGAAGCATGGTAGTGTTTGAAATCAGTGTTTTGAGCATTTCTTGCCCCTGTATAGAAGCTTGAGCCTCATTTGCAGGAATAAAATAACCTTCTTGAGCAGGGCGATTTAGAGGAATAGCCCAAATGCGAAAAAATCCTAAGACATGGTCTATGCGGAAAATGTCAAAAAAATTCTCCGCAAACTTCAATCGTTTTATCCACCAGTCAAACTGATTTTTACGCAATGCATCCCAGCGAAAAAGAGGGAATCCCCAATATTGCCCTTCTGGATTAAATATATCAGGCGGAGCTCCTGCTGCAAAATTAAGATCAAAATACTCTGGATATTGCCATACATCAACGCTTTCTTTGCTAATTAAAATGGGAATATCCCCCATCAGCAAAACATGACATTCATCTGCATGGGCTTTTACTTTTTTCAATTGCTCATAACAGAGAAATTGCAGGAGACTGTAGAAAAGTATTTCTGAGCGATGTTTAGCAAGTAATTCTTCTCGTTTCTCTTTAGATAGAAATTGTAATTCTTGTGGCCAAGTAGCACAGGGAGTATTACCTAGTTGATCTTTTAAGATCTTAAATAGAGCATAAGATTGTACCCAGTGATTTTCTTCATAGAATTGCAAGAACGCGGGGCTATTGGTAATTTCAGTTCCCACCGCGTCAAAATAAGCACGTAACCAGAGTAGTTTATGAGCTAATACATCTGCATGAGGCACCTTAGGACTTAAATTAAACTTATGAAAGTCTGTGAGTTTTTCTTTGAGCTCTGGCATTTTTTCCATAAGTGGAAGAGCATATAAGGAAAGATGAATAAAGTTTAACGCACAAGAAGAATTGGGGTTATAGGGACTAGGATCATTGTCCGTGGTATTTAACGGAAGTAGCTGAATCACATCAAACCCAATCTGCTTACACCAATCAATAATAGGAATCAGGTCAAAAAATTCACCTATTCCACAGCTTTGTGCACTATGCAGGGCAGAGAGGGGCAGATTGATTCCATGGTGGTGTTTAACAACAACTTTTTCCCATTGTTTACCTGTAATAGAAGAGAGGGGATTCATAGATCAAAGGGACTTAGTGGTTTTTGTATGGGTTCAGGACAGAGATTACTAGTCTGACCTGTTGCAATGGCTTGTTTCCAGGCTTGAGCTTTTGCCCTAAATAGATGAAGAAAATCCAAAACCTCTCTTGCTGTTAAGGAAGGAAAAGGAAGGTTAACAAATAAGACCAATTGATTATTGCGCTCAGAAAATCCAAGTGTTCCCGGCGCACTAGAATCTGCATTGGTTTTCAGCGCATCTCTTAAGACATTTTCCCGAAATTTTCCAGGAGGGATTTCAGAGAGAAAGCAAAAAAAGAGCAGTTTTTCTCGATTAGCATCAGGCTCTAGTTGTACATGCAAGGCATCCTCTATGTTGAGTTTGCAAGCTCCTCGTTTATCAGGAGAGAGATGGGTATCCAATAATAGACTTAAGTCATTTAATAATTGAGCAAATGGATCCATCATGATTCTTCCTCATCTTCTAATTGATCATAAAGATCCTCTAGCCCATCGACCATAGCATTACTAAGCTCTTGTCTATGTTGATTGTTTCTGTATAGTCTTCCACTTGTTTCTCTTAGAGCTCTGTGATATAAAGAGAGTAGAGTGATATCTCCTGTAATAGCTAGCATCCATTTCTTGAGATACTGCTGAAGAATTTTCTCTCCTGAAGGATAACGATCTTGCAAAATCTCCATAAATTGTTTAGCTAGTTCTTCAAAGGTCAGTAAATCCGATAGGGTAAGCCCTTGACGTTTAAATTCAGTAGCAATAAAGGACATACGAGATTCAAAAAACCGGAAAATCCCCAAAATGGCTAGCAGTTTGCGTGATTCTGTGAGTAAATTATGCAACTCTCCACGATCAATGGAAGAGCCTTTTGCCTTTAGATCACTGCCTAAAGAGTGTAGAATAAAGGCGATAACCAACTTCATTTTATCGTATTTAAACATGGATAAAAGAGTATTAAAAAGCGTATTGCAATCTCTGGGATTTCCTGTGATTTCTCGGTATAGAGCACGCAGTCCAATCGAAGTTTCTAGACCTTGTATAGAAAATTCTAGTACTTGTCCTGCTATGTTTTTCCCAGCTTTAATTTCTCGACTGTAAAAATTGTTTAATTGTTCTCTAGCAAGCGCTGCTTGCTTAGACAATTCTCCTGTAGATGTTCGAAGGACAAAATCCAAAGCTTCATCAGCTAAGAAATGATCGGGGTAAATTTCTGCAACTTTTCTCTGTATATCCTCGGCGGTATCTTCTTCTTGCAGTCTTGAGCGTAAAAGCCTAAGAGCTCTTGCTTGCAGTTCTGGATTTCTTTGTTGAAATTCCTCGCTGATCTCTTCGATTTGCTCTATTTCTCTAACCTGCTCTTTTTTTTCTGCGCGCTCTTCTTTAGGAGATCTTCTTATCTCTAAGCTTTTTGCTCTCCTCATAAAATTTGGTAGAAAAGCACCTTCCTCTGTCCATTCTTGTAAATCTTCGCTGGCCTCTTGTATAATATCTGCTTTTTGCCTAGCCATGTCTGCTGCAGCTGCTTTTTGTGCTTTAGCAGCATCACTGCGAGAAATACCATCGATATGATTTGGATCTGCCATAAATGATCTCTTCTATGAAAGTTGAATCCGACCCAAAGGTTGGACACGGATTTCAGGTACAATTTCTTGATAGGAAATAACTGCCATATCGGGAAATTCTCCTTCAATTAATTTACGTACAAATCTTCTTACATCAATAGCAGTGAGTAATACAGGGGGTTGTCCTCCCACAGGAACCGGTGTAATTACATTGCGCATCGCTTGTAAGATGAGCTGTACGGAATCAGGATCAAGTGCTAAATAAGATCCTGCTGATGTTTGTTTGATAGCCCCTCTCACTAGATCTTCAATTTCTGGATCTAGTGAGTAAACAGATAGGATGGATTGTCCTTGAGAGTATTTGAAACTGATATAGCGCTTCAGAGAAGACCTAACGTATTCGGTGAGCAAGACCGTGTCTTTTTCTGATTGTGCCCATTCTGCTAACGCTTCTAAAATAGTGCGTAGATCGCGAATGGAGATCTGTTCTTGAACCAGGCGTTTGAAAATTTCAGTTAGTTTTTGCAGAGGAACCAAGCGTGTGACTTCTTTAACGAGATCAGGGTAAGATTTTTCGATAAATTCTAAAATACCTCGCATCTCTTGAATTCCTAAAAAGTCTGCTGCATGTTGGCGATAAAAATAAGAAAGATGCAGAATCATCACATCTAAAGGCCTCCAAAATTTAATCCCTGCCTTTTTTAAGACTTCTTGGTAGCGATTTTCGACCCAAACAGACGGTTGACCAATCGAGTTTTTCGTAGTGCTAAAGGCAATATTATAACGGCGCAGTGTTTCTGGGTTTTCCGTTGTTAAAAGGGCATTTTCTACAATTTTCCCTCTGACGGTTGGCACTTCATTTAAATAGATAGCGTATTCATCAGATTCTAAAGTAGGAGAGTCAGTACGCACATGAACTCCGGGGAAACGCACTCCTAGATCTTGATAAAGAGCAAGGCGCATTTTAGGAATCATATCCTCTACAAAGGTAGAGCCTTGTTTCTCTTTACGAATCACAGTAGAAAGGGATTTACCCACCTCTAAAACAATGGGAAGGGTCAATGCGTAGTCATCTGCTCCTCCTCGAATCATAGTGTGTCCTTCTACGTCAGTATCCATTTTTGCCGTAGAAATACCGCCTTGCGCTTTAACTAGGGCTTTATTAGCGTTATACCAGACCACAAAGCCAATTGTACCTAAAGCCACAGAAATCACGATAAAAATAAGAGTAGGAAAACCTTTAATCAATCCCATTAGGAAGATAACTATAGCCGCAATCATGATGGCTTTAGGCTGCCCTAAGAGCTGTGAGGAGATTTCTTTTCCTAAATGAGAGTCTTTTTTCTCCGAAGAAACACGAGTTGTCACAATACCTGCTGTTAAAGAGATCAGTAGCGAAGGGATCTGTGCGATTAAACCACCACCTATAGAAAGCAGGGTATAGGTTTTAGCTGCTTGAAGAGCTGTCATATTGCGCATAGCAACCCCGATAATCAAGCCTCCAATGATGTTAATTAATGCAATGACAATCCCTGCGATGACATCTCCTTTAACAAATTTCATCGCTCCGTCCATAGCTCCATACATCTGGCTTTCTTTAGAGATGGCTAAACGCAGCTCTCTTGCTTGGTTAGCATCGATGACACCGCTTCTCATATCTGCATCAATACTCATTTGTTTTCCAGGCATCGCATCTAAAGTAAATCTAGCAGCAACTTCGGCAACTCTTTCAGCACCTTTGGTTACAACGATGAACTGTACAATGGTAATAATTAAGAAAACAATTCCTCCAACGACAAAGTTTCCTCCAACGACAAAGTTTCCAAAGGTGTAAATGATGTGTCCTGCATATCCATGGAGCAAAATCTGTTTGGTTGCAGAGATCTCTATCCCCAAACGAAATAAAGTAGTAATCAGCAACAAAGAGGGAAAAATCGAAAGGTTGACTGCTTTAGGAATGTAGAGAGCTACCATTAACACAGAAATAGAAACAGCTAAATTGATAGCAATTAAGTTATCTAGCATGTTTGGCGAAACAGGGATAATGATCACCATGATTAACATGATGATGAAAAGAGCTAAAATAATATCACTGGATGAATTAATGATATTTAGAGCTCTTTGACTACTTAAGGCGCGCGTAATTCTATTCAGCAAATCTTTCATGTAAATAACTCCATTCCCGATGTCTCTAATGATTCCAGTCCTTCTAACCACCTTAGGATTTCTGCTATAGCTTGATAGGTCTCTTCAGGTATATAATCGCCAATTGTTCCTTTTTCAAAAAGGGTTTGTGCTAAAGATACATTCCGCATAATAGGAATATTATTTGCTTGAGCTACCTTAATAATCTGATCAGCAACTAGACCCTTGCCCATTGTGATAATTCGAGGGGCGGGCTCTTGAGAAGGGTCTGCTTCTGATTTATAATCAATGGCCACTGCAATGTGTATGGGATTAGTAATAATGGCTCTTGCTTTCTTAGCAGAGGGTGGACCTTCTTGATAAGCGATTTCCTGTGCGGTTTGCCGTCTTTTACTTTTAATATGAGGATCTCCTTCTGTGTCTTTATACTCCTGGCGAATCTCAAACTTTTCCATCATCATTTCTTTAGCAAAGGTTCTTTTTTGAAAAGCTAAGTCAAATATAGCAATGGCTAGAAAAAAGATCCCTATGCGAATAATTACCTTATTTAGAAAATTCGTAAAGACTAAAGCACTCGCTTCTACAGGAAGTGCAGCAGTAGACACAATATCTGGTAGAATATTCCAAACTACCGAGTAGATAATAATTAAAGCTCCTAAAATTTTTAAAATAGACTTAGTAAGCTCTACGAGTGTTTTTAACTTAAAAAGGTTTTTAAGATTGGTAACAGGATTTAACCGCTTTATATCCGGCTTCATGGCTTGAGAGGCGAACATAGGTCCAATAATTAGAAAGTTGACTAAAACACCAGTACAAGCTGTTATCACTATAATAGGAACGCTTGTTTGAAAGATGACTAAGATGGCTTGTTGAATAATTCCTGGAGCTCGATTAGGTAAATCGATTTGCGTTTTAGAAAGAGTAAACATAGAAATCATGTAATCTGCAAGCAGTTTAAAGAGATACGTAGCGCTTATAATTGTAGTAGCTATGGACACCACGAAGGTAAAAGCAGCAGGGAAGTCTTGAGACTTGGAGACCTGTCCTTTTTTACGCGCATCGCGCAATTTCTTTTGCGTCGCCTTTTCTGTTTTTTCGGCCATTGAAAAAAATCCTGTAGAACTGAGCGATTTTTGTGTTATCTTAAGTTCTTTAAGTGATGAGATGAATCTATACCGGCCAATAGTCGCTCATCAACTTTTGATCAAAAGCTACCACCTTCTCTGTTTAATTTTTTGGGTATCGCAGTTTTTATTGCTGCCTTTCCCTGCGGATGATGAATACAGCATTGGGTAAAACATAGCAAGCTCAGTTGGTTAAAATCAAGTAGAGATTAAAGTAGTTGTATTGTTTGAATGTAATTGCATGACAAAGATACTATTGACTATAAATATATAATTTATTAAAATGAGTTAATTATAAAAATCCATATCTAATAAAAGGTAACTATTTTATGAGTATTAATACTTCTAGTTATCATGCACTCAATAGAGTGCTTCCCTGCGAAACAACCTCAATTGCCAATTCTCTTACCGTACCCTCCTCGTCGCAGGCTTCAGAAAGCCTCGCTGGTAAACGCATTACATGGATACATGGAACGAACAGTCTTACGCTGGAGCAAATGCGTTATACAGACTGCTATACCTTAAAGGCAACAGGCAAATTGATCCAAGATAGGATGGTTCCTTTCACCGGTGAGTTATTTTGCGGTGGTATGAGCTTTTTTGGTGTCAACCAAAAAAAGATCTGCGGCATAGATGGCTCTATAGGTAATGCTTATGCAATTACATGGTCTTATGCAACCTCAATAGGCAATAGAGAATTTATCCAGTTTGAAAGCCATTTGATTAATAATATTAATGAGATACTAGCTGATATCCAAATACAGGGACTATTGCCCCCCAATCAGGCTATTTTTTTGACGATATATATTTTGCAGCTACGTCAATGGAATGCGCCTTTATATCAATCCCTTTATTCTGAACAGATTGAGCTTATCAAAAATCTCGCCCTCACTTTAGGTGAAGATATTTTTTTAGATGAGATCGACGCACTGCGTAAAGCAATAGCTTGCCAAGTTCAAAAAGAGCCTGATTTAACAGGCGAGCAGCTTTCACAAATCATTGAGAAGAATTTCGGCTTTCCAGCTGATTGGGTTAATATAGATTCTCACAGTTCTTTAGACTATCAATTTGAAGATCTATTGGAGGGATACACTTATTTGTGGAACAAGGAAAACATCTTGTCTCATATATTAGGTAGCAATCGTTTGTGTCGTATATTAAAGAGGAGCGAGCGTTTGTGCCGTATTTCAGAGAGTGAGGACCGTTCCCTTTATTCTGCTATCATTGCTTTAAAAAACCATAAACCAGATCTGTTTTTTAGTAAAATGAAGGAGATAGAGCAAGCTTTTCTCGAAGTAGAGCAAGAAGTTAACTTGGTCCGTGAGAATCTTTTAAAAGCCCTTAGCGATGAACCATTGCCCATTCAGTTAGATGAAGAAGGGCGCAAAAAGTGGCAAAACATCGTCGCATTCCCTCTTTTGATGGCCTCTTGCCAAGGTTTGAAGGGGTCCAGTGGTTTTGGTGTGGCCATTGAGCAGCCACTACAGCTTGGGAAAGAAATTGAGATTTTGGCTACTGACGAGGCTCACATCGACGAGCTGCGTAAGTTTGTACAAGATTATCTGCCTGGTTCCGTTCGGGTCTATACCAATGAGGAGATCAAATCTCTTTTTGTATCTTCCCAGATGTGAGGTTGTATCTGGGTTCTTCAAGCCAAGGAAAATGTGCTGAAAGCACATATGAGGGTGTTGATTAATTTCAAAGAAGCACCCTTTACGAGTCCCTTTAGGCATCAAGCTAAAGAATGCTGAACGCAGAACAAACTTACATCCAACCCCCCATGGGCAAGTGGCCAACGTTTTAGAATTTGCATGCCATTTCTCTCTAACTGCGCACCTTTATCAGAAGGATAGAGTAAATAAGCAAAGGGGGTAGCTAGACAATGGTTTTTGAGAAACTGGTTGAAACAGGCAATTAAATCATTGGATTGCATCATTCTTTTACCAAAAGGGGGATCTGTTACAACTAAAGTGGGAAGGCAAGAGGGCTTAAAGGTAGCTACCTCTGATTTGCAAACAAGTACTTGTTTGCTAAAACCTGTTTTTTGCAGATGCCTTTGGCTTAAAGCTACCATATTCGGATCTTTATCTGCTCCAACAGCGCAAATAGAGGGACAGGATACGCGCTTGGCATCCCAGCTTGTCTTAATTTCCAACCAGCGTTTTTGGTCAAAGTCTGGGTGAGATAAGAATCCCCATTCTTTGCGAAAGTAGCCAGCTGGTGTATTTGTTGCTATACAAGCAGCTTCAATTAATAGTGTTCCTGCTCCACAAAAAGGATCACAGAGAACCTCTTTTGCGGTAAAGCCTGATAGTTTAAGCAATGTAGCAGCTAGTGTTTCAGGGATTGTAGCAATGCCACCTTCTTGTTTCCAACCGCGCTTATAAAGAGGGGCTCCAGAGGTGTCTAGACTAATAGTAGCACGTCCTTTATGAATAAATAGATTCAATTGTAGATCGGGCTTTTTAGTATCCACAGACGGCCTTTCTTCGCATTTGTCCCAAAAATGATCGCAAATAGCGTCTTTGAGCACTTGTGCTGCAAATAAGCTATTGCGCAAATTAGGATGAGAGACATTGGCATCAATCGCAAATGTCTTTTGCAACGTTAAAAAAGCGTCCCAATTTACTGTTCGGGATTCTTGGTATAAATCCTCTTTGTGGCGGCAGTTAAATTGTGCAATGGGCCATAATACTCGATTAGCTAGTCTACTTAAATAGTTCACTAAATACACATTATCCATTGTTTTTGGAACAAAAATTCCATAATGACCAATGCGAATATCAGACACACCCAACTCTTCGATCTCTTTTGCTAACAATTCTTGAGTACAATGCGCTGAAGAAATAAATAGTAAATCGAACATGAAATCCTTTAATTATGAAAAAAAATAATCACATCGCCATCTTGGACAATGTATTCTTTACCTTCAGATCTAGCACGACCAGCTTCCTTAGCTCCCACTCTTCCTTGGTATTTGACCATATCTTCAAAAGAGATCACCTCTGCACGAATAAAGCCTTTTTGCAAATCGTTATGAATTTCCCCTGCAGCCTCTGGTGCTTTAGTTCCCTTTTTAACAGGCCAAGCTCTAGTTTCTATTTTCCCAGTGGTAAGATAGGTGATGAGCCCCAGGCTATCAAATGAGGCTTTGATCAAGCGATTTAAGCCGGTTTCCTTAATGCCCAAAGCTTCTAGGAAATCTAAAGCATCTGTATCGCTTAGCTGTGCTATTTCTTCTTCTATTTTTGCACAAATAGGCACAACGATATTTCCCTCTTTTTCTGCATAGGCGCGTACTTTTTCCACATATTGATTATTCATATCTGGCAAATCGCTTTCGGAGACATTTGCTACATACAATACTTTTTTATTGGTAAGAAAAGGATAATTCTTCAACAAGCCACTCTCTTCTTGAGTAAGAGCTAAAGTACGTAAGGGGTGATTTTGATTCAGGTGGTCGCGTGCTTTTCTTAAAACAGCAACCGCATCTTGAAGCTCTTTTTTCCCTTTAGCTTGTTTTTCTACCTTAGTGAGAATATTTTCTACCATCTGTAGATCGGATAAAATCAATTCCAGATGAATCACTTCAATATCATCTATAGGATCAATTTTTCCAGCTACATGGATCACATCATCATTTTCAAAACAGCGAACCACATGAATAATGATATCGCTTTCTCGGATGTTTGCTAAAAATTGATTACCTAAGCCTTCTCCTTGAGAAGCCCCTTTTACCAATCCTGCAATATCTACATAAGTCACAGCTGAGTAAACCAACTTGTCACTGTTAGAGATCTTAGATAGCTCTTCTAATCGAGGATCGTAAACCTCAACAATACCTACATTAGGATCAATCGTGCAAAAAGGAAAATTTGCCGCTGCTGCAGCTTTTTTAGTTAATGCATTCCATAAAGTCGATTTACCGACATTTGGCAAACCGACGATTCCACAAGAAAGTTCTCGCATCTTATACCTAGCTTGAAATAGAAAGAGGATAATAGAGCATTCTTTCTCTATTGACAAGAGAAAGGATGTATTTCTAATTAAAAATAATTAGAGATTAAAATTGATTTTATTATGATCAAATGTATAATTAATATTAACCGCTAATATATCAAAGCACTATTAATTCATTAAAAGTCGTAATAATAAACATAAAATTTAATTTTTTATTAAATAGTAAATTTCTATCTATTCACAATATTCATTTTATTAGGAGCGTTTATGGCTGGTCCAGTAGTATCTGCAATCCCATATAAGAAATCTTATGGGGATTTTGAGAATAGAGGTTCTGAATTTGTGCAATCAGAAGAAAGAGAGGGCTCCATAGAAACATTAGGTTCTAAGAGTACGTCATCTTTTGCCGAGAATTCTAATAATGGTTTAAAATCTAGAGCTATTGTAGTTTTAAGTAATACTATTCGTAATGTAGCTATTATAGAGACAGTAAGATTTGTAGCTATTGTTGGATTGGTCTGCTCTGCATTCGCTTCAGTATTATTGCCTGCCTTAGGTTTTGCAGCTATAGCAGCTGGTGCTTGTGTATTGAAAAATAACGTTATCCAATTAGATGAAAAAACTCAGAAAGATTCAGATGCAGTTACTACGAAAGTTGTTGATCGAACTTTGAGCAGATCTCCATCAATAACATCGCAAACTAGTCAAAAAAATGGTTTTGAGAGAACTATGTCAAGAGAAGCATCCTTGAGTCCAATATCAGAAGATAATCCTCTAGAAACAGCTCCTATAGATATAGGAGAAGCTTTCTTAAATTCTTTAGGAAATAAAAGCACTCTTAACATAGAAAATCTACATCGTTTATTGACAATCTGTTACTCTTATTTACTCGGGAAAACCGCAGATATGCCTAAATCTTTAAGCAGAAAAGGTCTTGTAAAAGATCATAATACACAAACGTATTTTGAAAAAAAATTCAAAGATTGCTTTGCTAGAACAAATGCGGAATTCAAAAATTCTGCGGCATTAGATGATAAAGGGCATCAAATATTAGCAGTTAATGAAAGACAAAAGTCTCTAGAAAACGCTAATCCTTCTTTAATTATGGAAACTGTACAAGTGCTACATCAACAAATAGGTGATGAGAAAAACAAGCACGGAAACAAAACAGATGCAAAGCGCCATGCTGATAATGCAAAGCATGCTGCAGAATACACTGCTCAATTAAAAGTCCATGAAGCCCAATCAAAGCTACACTTCGCAGAAGATGCAAGATAATCAAAGCTAAAATAATCTTCCCATAAAAAAGTTGCGAACCATCACAAAGTAAGGACTGTATGTTATCTATTTCTGAGTACTACGATACTTTTTGAATTGTAGGTTACGCAGAGTAAATACATAAAATATTGCGCATTAGATGTTTTATATTCCTAAAAATAAGGCTTTTAAATTAACCCCAGGGAATTCTTATGAGTAGTGTAATGCTGACTGCTGCCTGTTCTTTTTTTGATATAAAAAACATAGAAGAATCACGACTCCCTTCTAAAACAGGTGCTGTAAGATTTTTAGCTGTTTCGGCTTTAGTTGCTTCTGTATTTGCTTCGGCTTTGATACCAGCAGTAATATGCACCGGAGTAATAGCAGCTACTACAGCTGCTACTATGTTAAAAAATAGGCAAATAAAGCAGTTAAATGAAAATGAGAGTGATGTAGCAAATGCCTTTAAAAATAAAATTGATAGTTATTCTCTAGAAGAAAAGAACAGTTTATTAACAGTTTGTCTTTCCTGTTTAACAAAAAAAATAGAAGAAATGCCTAAAGAAATAAATACATCTAGAAAAATCTGGCCTTTTAAGACCACTTGCAAGCGCATACCCATTCAAAAGTATCTTTTAGAAGGCATAAAGAAGTATGCAAAAGCATCAGGTGATGAACTGAAACAAGAAAAGAGAGAAGACAAAATGATTATTGAGCTCAAAGGAGACCAAAGGAAAATAGAAGGATTATCAGTGGTCTCAACTTTAAGCATCATAGAACATTTATATACGCAGCTAGAGAAGCCCCATAAAGCAAAAGAAATAACAAATTTTATTAATCAAATTGAAGCCAATACCAAAGATTGAAGCCAATACCAAAAATCCTATAAATCAAGCTAAAGAATAGCCCTATACTTATTTCCATTTTAAGATCTCCTAAAAACGAGCAAGCTTATTTCATACAAGTCTTGAGCGATTAGGAGACTCTCTAACATAAAATTATTAATTATTTTTTTTAATTAAAGGCTTTTATGACACAGATTACAGTACAAGGAACCTTAGATTTATCTAATAATCGATTGACACTTAATTTTGATGGATCTCTATTAAATAATCAAAACCACTTTGCATTATCTCAACAATCAAATAATCAAGAATCTTTTACACCATTACCTCAACAGCCAAGCAGTAGGCAATTTCCTATTATTCGAAAACCCAGCATGCATTTTTATACTTCTGCTTTAGGATTAGCAGGAGGTATTGGATTGGTTGTGTCTTGCATCTGGTCGGTATTGCTTCCTGCTATTGGATCTGTAGGAGTTATGACTTTTGCTTATTTAGCAAATAGAAAAATTACTCCCTTAAATGCAAAAGAGCTTTCTTCAGCAACGGCTAAATCTCAAAGTGTTTTTGCACAGCGTTCACAAAGTTTATTAGATGAGCCTAATGCTAACATAGCTACTTTAGCACAGCCAATGTCTCCTATGTCTAATGGTACAAACCAACCAAATATCCCCCCACCGCCACCACTGCCAGGTTCAGGGAACTTATTAGATGGACTACCTATTGATGCAGGGAATTTACCACCGCCAATACTTCCTACGTCTAATGGAAATAGGCCAAATGTTCTTTTAGCACCACCGCCACCGCCACCAACAGCACCTCCACTAGCACAAAAAGGTGTAAAGAACCCCAGCACTTCAGAAGATCCTAAAGAAGCCTTATTATCTTCAATAAGAAATTCTTTTAACTGTATGCAAGTAAAAGAGCTTATTAAGCAAGATCCTGGAAAATACCCTTCAAATCTATTACTTAAAGAACTTAAAACTACCTATGAAAGGGCTTTAGATATTAGCGAAAAATCTGAACGCTTTAAAAAAGATTGGAAAGGATATTTTAAAGGTAAAGTGGATAGTTTCGAAAAGAATTTTGGTATAGCAGAGCAAGGGGGAAATCAAACTACTGAAGAGATGGAAGATGTTTGCGAAAAAGCAAGTTGCTTAGACTCTCTTTTGAAAAATATGAACTGGGCAAAATCTTTATTGCAGATTTTATCTGAGCGTGAAGATCTTTCCGATAAAGCTCGAAAACATTGTTCTGAAAAATTAGAAAACATAGATGAACATATTAAAAAATTACAAAGACGTAATGAAAAAAAATCAGAGGAAGCTGCTAGCACTAGTACTCAGGAGACAAGTGCTTTAGAAATCAAAAAGGACCTTGGTATAGAAAGCATATTAGCAAGAAGAGTAGTTCATGAGTACAGCGACTCATCTGGTTCAGAGAGTGAACCTGGTGAAGATGACTGGGATTAAAGTCTTATAAACTGTTTCTTTGTAAATAATCAGACCAATTATAACCCATTTCAAATAAACGCTTCCCATCACAGCAATGGATAAGCTGAAAACTGCCGCTTTTTGTTCTATTAAGCTGAGATAAGTGCGCTCCTGATCCAAGCAGAGTTCCTATATCATGTGCTAAAGAGCGGATGTAGGTGCCTTTAGAACAATCTACTTTTAGCTGTATGTAGGGATAAATGTAAGAAATAAGCTCTATTTTAATGGTAACCGTAACAGAAGCTCGCGGGATGGTAATGCCTTTACGTGCTAAATCGTAGAGCTTTTTGCCTTGTACTTTTTTTGCGGAGAACATAGGAGGGATTTGCTCAATGGTACCTTGGAATTCTAAGAGGACTTTTTCTAGTTGTGACTTAGTGGGGATAAGGGGGGATTGAGCTGTAATTTGGCCATCTAAATCATAGGTATCTGTAGTAATGCCCAAATGAAGAGTGGCTAGGTATTGTTTATCTTGGTTTAAAAAAGAGGAGCTTAATCTGGTATAGGGTTTGCCGATGAGAAGAATCATGACACCACTGGCAAAGGGATCTAATGTACCTGCATGGCCAATGGTTTTAATCTTTGTTAATTTACGCAAGGAGGATACCAAGCTAAAAGAGGTTTTACCAGTGGGTTTATTTATTGGCAAAATGCCTTCAAAACTAACCATTTTTACGGGATTTTTGTTCTTCTCTGATCTTGCCTAACACAGCATCAATACGCGCGTGTTTATCTACAGAAGTAT
The DNA here is from genome assembly GCA_035949155.1 of Candidatus Rhabdochlamydia sp. Taxonomy (GTDB): domain Bacteria; phylum Chlamydiota; class Chlamydiia; order Chlamydiales; family Rhabdochlamydiaceae; genus Rhabdochlamydia. Next base: position 17,097 of record DASZIJ010000008.1, read on the forward strand.
CCAACTTAAAGGTGAGATTGGGAAAGTAGCGCATAACCACCTTTTTAGAAGAATGAACTGCAATAAAGCCCGCAGCAGATTGCAGGGCTTTAATGGTCTCTTCTTTTGCTTTTTGATCTCCAATTACACTGATATGTACTTTAGCATGATGAAGATCGCTAGTGATTTCTACTTGGGTTACGGAAACAAACTGATTCACATGCGGATTATCCACATCTTTGCGAATTACCTCTGAAATGACCTCTTTTAGCAAAGAATTTAGCCTTGCAACTCGATTTTTTGCCATATTATAGCTCTTGATCTAAGTAAGTTATTTCATAAGCCTGGAATATATCACCTACTTTAATATCATTATTGTTTGGTAATACAATTCCACATTCATATCCTTTGGAGACCTCACGCACATCTTCTTTTACTCTTTTAAGAGATTGCATAGTTCCTTTCCAAATAACTTGCCCATCTCGTAGTAAACGCAGCTGAGAAGAGCGCTTAATAGTTCCATCTGTTACCATACAACCGGCAATGATGCCTAAATGAGAGGACTTAAATATTGCTTTTACCTCTGCTGAGCCTACATCGTTCTCTTGAGGAATTTTATCTAACAGGCTTCGCATTAAAGCTCTGGTTTCATCAACTGCGTGATAGATAATATCATAGAGCTTAACCGTTACTTTTAAGGTTTTGATTAAACTTTCCGCATGGCTCTCAACTTGGCTGTGAAAACCGATAATCATCGCTTTTGTATTTTGTGCTAGTTGCACGTCTGATTCAGAGACCTCTCCAACAGCCGCGGAGATAATATTTAATTCAATTTTTTTAGATTGAATTTTTAACAAAGAATTTTTTAATGCCTCAACAGAGCCTTGCACATCAGCGCGTAGTATTAAATTAAGAACTTTCTTCTGCACAGAATTGTCTAGAAAGTTCTCTAAGGCAACTCGTTTAGGTTGTTGCATCATATTATGATGGCGTTGACCTTCAGAACGCTTTTGAGCAATTTCAATAGCTTCTTTTTCGTTTTTAACAACAATAAACTCACTGCCGGCTTCTGGCAGTCCGGAAAGACCTGTAATTTTTACAGGAGAAGAGGGGCCGGCTGTTGTAATTTCTTTATTGAGCTCATTATGCATGGTTTTAACCCTTGCATAATGTTGAGCAAATACAATAGCATCACCTAGATTTAGGGTGCCGTTTTGCACAAGTACGGTAGCAACAGGTCCCAATCCTTTATGCATCTCTGATTCGATTACAGTTCCTCGGGCTCTAGATTTAGGGTTGGCTTTTAGTTCAAGAACCTCTGCTTGAAGAGCTAGCATTTCAAGCATTTCCTTAATTCCTTGCTTTGTCACGGCGGAACAATTTACAGTGATGACCTGTCCACCCCAAGCTTCTGGTAGTAAATCTTTATCTGCTAATTGGCGATAAACATTATCTGCATCAAAGTTCGGTTTATCACATTTATTGATGGCTACTAAAATAGGAACACCAGCTGCTTTAGCTTGGTCAATGGCTTCCACTGTTTGGGCTTTTATTCCCTCATCGCCTGCAATGACAAGAACGATGATATCTGTTACATCTGCTCCTCTGGCACGCATAGAGGAGAAAGCTTCGTGACCTGGTGTATCTAAAATGGTGATATCACCTGATTCTGTATGGCATTTAAATGCTCCGATGTGTTGGGTAATGTCACCTGCTTCTGAGGATGCAATATTTGATTTGCGAATAGCATCAATCAAGCTGGTTTTACCATGGTCTACATGGCCCATAAAGGCAATTACAGGAGGGCGAATAATCAACTCATCCGCTTCGCTAGCCTGAATTTCTTGCTTAATCGTCTTATCAGTAATACGAAGCCTATCTTCTTCTGTTGTGTCAATGGTGATTTCACAATCAAAGTCATGTCCCAATAGTTGAATAGTAGCCTCATCGTCTAAATAGTCGTTTAAAGTGAGCATGACCCCCTTCATAAACAATTTAGCAACAAGCTGAGATGCTTTTAGTTTCATTTCGGAAGCAAGATCTTTTATGGTAATAGGCAAGTGAATTTTTAATTCTTTAGGCCTAATAACAACCTCTTCTTTCTTATGAGCGCGCATTTTATGATGAGGGCGTCTTCTCCTCCAGCCTTGATCATCTAAGTCATCGCGTAGTCCTTTTCTATCACGGGCATCGAATGTTTTTTGAGGTGCTTTTTTTACAGGCCGTATTTCATGTGTTGTCTTAGAACGCTGATTTTTATCATCCGATTCACGAGGTGTTGGTTTAAAAGGCTCTTTTTTAGGCGCATCAGAAACCTTTGGAATAGGTGCATCTTTAGATAAAGGAGGTCTTTTTATAGCACTTGGGTGTCCAGTTCGAGGAGGATATGGAGGCTTAGAAGAGGGAGTATTAGGTCTTGTATCTTGCCTAAAAGAGGGACGCTGTGGAGGAAAATTTGCTCTAAACGGTTGTGGTTTATAGCGATATTCTGGCTTAGCCGTTGAATGGGTAGATTCTATTTTTACAGAAGGGGTTTTCTGTTGAATAGGCTCCTCTTTTGGAGGTTGTGGCTCAGGAACAATAGGCTCTAGGGAAGGGGAAGCTGCAGTTTCTACAGTAGGAGTAGGGTCTAATTCAACTGAGGGTTCTTTCTCTTCTTTTTTCCGGAGTACAGGTTTCTTTTCTCGAGTGAGCTTAAGAGCTTCTGCAAGTTGTGTATTTTTTATAGTTATTTTTAAATTCTTGGCCAACTCTTAACCTCTTTTTTTGCGAATTTTTTCTAAAATTTTGTCAGCCATTTCTAAACTGATTTCCGGTATAATTGCCAATTGCTCAGGTGTTGCATTTAACACTTTTCGAGGAGTATCATATCCAGCACTAATTAAACTTTCGATAATCATTCTACTACTAACTTCTTCAATGGTAAGCGGCTCATCTAAAGTTGGATCATCGGCAGAAGCCATTTGTGCACGTTCAAGATTCATAGTAGCCTTATAATGGCTCATTTTTTGTATTTGCAAATCAGAGCCACATAGCTCTCCATTTAAACGAGCATTCCTTCCGCCTTTGCCTAAAGCTGCAGGGTAATCTTCGTCATTAATTACGATGGTGATGATATTTCTTTCTTCATCAACTATCATTTTTTTAATTTCGATAGGTGCTAGTGAGGAGCTGAGTAAAGTGGCAGTGTTGCTGCTAAAAGGGATGATATCAATTTTTTCATTATTTAGCTCGCGTATGATGTTTTTGACTCGATTCCCACGCACTCCTACGCAAGCTCCAACAGGGTCCACTTTTGGGTCTTGGGAACTAACCGCGATCTTCGTACGGTAGCCAGCTGCACGCACTATTTTTTCTATAACAATGATATCATCGGCAATCTCTGGAACTTCTTGTGAAAATAGTTGCGCAACAAATTCAGGGTGGCTACGAGATAAAACCACTTCGGCTCCGCCATTTTCTGTATCTCTTACTTCAAATAGAAGGGCTTGTACTCGGTCCCCTACTTTATAGACTTCTGTTTTTGGATAAAATCGGCTGGGTAAAATCGCTTCAACTTTTCCTAAATCAATGATTAAGGTTGCTTCTCTAATGACTTTTTTTACTGTACCTGAAACAATTTCATTGATTCGATGGCGGTATTCTTCATAAATCACATCTCTTTCTGCATGGCGTAGCTTTTGAGAGATAATTTGACCTGCTGTGTGTGCAGCAATTCTACCAAAGTCTTGTGGAATAACAGAAATGTCAACCCACTGTCCTAACTCACAATCAGGATGAAGCACACGTGCTTCGGCAAGAGAGATCTCTTCTTCTGGAATAGTAACGAGTTCTACTACTTCTTTTTGGGCTGTTACATTAATATCTCCGGTCTTAGGATTAACCTGTACAGAGACATTAATCAAACCACCGTGGATACTTTTGCGAGCAGCCACGTACAGTGACTCTTCGATCGCAGAAATTACTACATCTCGTTTAATTCCTTTCTCTCTTTCAAGATATTCGAAGATTGCGACTAGATCTTTGTTCATCTTGCCTCTTTTTCTCTTAGTGTTTACTTTCGACTTAAATTTAGTCAGAATCAGTATTTTTGTTGTTTTAAGATAAAATATAACAGCTCAACACAAATTAAAAATTTTTAATTTGTATTGAGCTATACTTTTACTCTTCTGGGGAGTTATCACTTTCTTTTGAAGAGGTTTTTTTACGCTTTTTATCGTGCTCTTTATCTTCATTGATTGCATTCTCTAGAGCTTCTTCTAAAGAGGTTTTCTTGCGTTTTTTGTCATGAGAATGGGTTTTAGATCCTCCTACGACAATATCATCTCTATTAAACTTGTTTTTATCGATTAAGTACTCTTTAATAGATAGACCAATTTTTTTATGTTCAGGATCAAGCTTAATTACTTTAGCTGTAATTTCTTCTCCTTTATTAACCACTTCTTCAACTTTGCCAAATGGTTGATCGGAGAGTTCTGTCACATGCACTAGAGCTTCAATTCCATTTGGAAGCTCTATGAAAGCACCAAAAGCTGTAATTTTTGTAACAGTCCCCAGAACTAAAGATCCAATAGGCATGGTTTTTTCAATGCTCTCCCAAGGATTGCTGCTTAGTTGCTTTAATCCGAGAGTAATTTTTTTGCTTTCTTTGTCTACAGATAAAATCACAGCGTCTACTCTATCTCCCTTCTTAAGCACTTCTGAAGGATGTGATACTTTTTTAATCCAGCTCAAATCAGAAATATGAATTAATCCATCAACGCCTGGCTCTAGTTCTACGAAAGCGCCATAATTGGTTAAGTTACGAATTTCTGCGTTAACACAGCAATCGCAGGGATATTTTTTTTCTACATCATCCCATGGGTTTTTCTCTGTTTGCTTAAGTCCAAGAGAAATCTTTCCTTCTTCTTTTTGAACAGAGAGAACAATGGCCTCTACTTCATCTCCTTTGACCACGACTTCACTAGGATCCGTCACATTTTTTACCCAAGACATCTCTGATACGTGAATGAGTCCTTCAATGCCTGGCTCAATTTCAATAAAAGCGCCATAAGGAACAAGATTAACGATTTTACCTTTTACACGTGTACCTGAAGGATATTTCTTTTCAATTTCTTCCCAAGGATTGGTTTCCTTCTGCTTCATTCCTAAAGCAACGCGACCCTTCTCTTTATCGACATGAAGGATGATTACTTCTAACTCTTGCCCTAAAGAGACCATCTCGGATGGATGTTTAATTCTCTTCCAAGTCATATCTGTGATGTGCAGTAGACCATCGATCCCATCCAGGTCTAAGAAAACTCCAAAATCAGTAATGTTTTTCACGCAACCCTTGCAGATTTCCTTTTCATGAATGTTTTCTAAAAGCTCTGCTTTACGCGAGATGCGCTCTTCTTCTAAAATTTCACGACGGGATACAACAATGTTCTTACGCTCTGTATTGATCTTTAAGATTTTAAAATCGTAGCTTTGTCCAATAAATTCATCGAGATTTTTGATGCGTTTATTGTCAATTTGAGAGCCGGGCAGAAAAGCTTCCATGCCAATATCCACCATGAGGCCGCCTTTTACCTTGCGAATAACCTTACCCTTAACAATAGAGCCTTCTTTACAATGATGTACAATATACTCCCACTGTCTTTGGCGACGAGCTTTTTCTCGAGAGAGCACGATTTGCCCATCTTCTCCTTCTGCTTGGTCAAGATACACTTCAATTAAATTATCTATATCGAGTTCTTCTACATCAGAAAATTCATTAATGGGAACAAGTCCTTCAGATTTTAACCCTACATCTATGATCACAAAGTCTTTTGTAATTTCTACAATTTGACCCGTCAAAATTTGACCGGTATTCATTAACGCGACGGAGCCTTTCCCAGCAATTTCCTCTTTTTTATCGAGTAAATTTTTGAATTGTTTGGCTTCTTCCTCTTGAAACTCAACATCATCGATAATGTTACTTACATTCCAGTCGTTTAATTCTTTGTTAGACATTTAAGGGTTTCTCCTGCGTTTTATTGAAAGGAGAAAGACTATCAAATGATTCGTAATAAAATCAATCGTAATTTCACCTTCATTCTCTAGGATAGGGCAATGTGTAAAATCAGATTGTCAACTATTGCATGTTAGTTAAAATTAATCTTCTTAAAATTTTAAACTTGTAGATGATTTATGAAAAAAATTGTTTTAAAATTTGGAGGAGCTGCTTTAGTCGATTTGGGATCCTTTTCTAGTATTAGCAAAATCATAAAAGCTAAGCTAAGCTCTTACTCTGTTTGCGTCGTGGTGAGTGCAATGCAAGGTGTAACCGATCAACTTCTTCAATTGGCTGGGAAGATGGATCCTGGCCTCCCTTCAAGAGAATTAGATATGCTTCTCTCCACAGGGGAGATCTTTAGCATGTCTCTTTTAGCGATGGCTCTTCATAAAGAAGGGGTAGAGGCTATTAGCCTAACAGGGGAGCAAGCCGGTATTATTACTTCCTCATGCCATGTAAATGCAAAGATTATCGATATAAATAAAGAGCGATTATGTAGAGAGTTAGCATCTGGCAGGGTAGTGATTGTAGCTGGGTTTCAAGGGGTTAGTAAAAAAAAAGAGATTACTACCTTAGGTAGAGGTGGTTCTGATATAACAGCTGTTGCACTTGCCATTGCACTTTCTAGTGAAATCGTTCAATTCTATAAAGATGTAGAGGGGATTTATTCAATGGATCCAAAAACCCATCCTGATGCAGAACTCTTAAAAAATATTTCCTATGAAAAAGCACTAGAATTGGTAAAAAATCAGAGTAAAATTTTACATCCCCGTTGTATTGCTTTGGCCGCAGCTCATCAAATTAGTCTGCAAGTACTCTCTTTTCTTCGTCCACATTCAATAGGAACTACAGTTAGCGATTTGAGCTGTGCAAAAAAACCAAATTTTTTGTATGAATGGGGGCATAGCTATTTATCTTAAAAAGAGGTGCTATGCAAGATCTTTTGAAAATCCCATCAAATATTTTTGATATAGTTACAATTCTTAACCAGAATGCGCAGGATGATGGCGATCTATTCTACTGTGGCAAATTACGAGATGTATTGATGGAATATATTGCTTTTGAAGAACAAGGCAATTCGTTTAGTGATTTTATACAGAAAATTCCTCTTATTCGCACTTCTTTCAAAGGAAAAGATCCTTATTTTTTTAAAATTTCACTACTCTGCAAAAGAATAGGAAATCCTGCAAAGTTTTTCTATGAAATGATTGATCGATGGTTGCTTCCAGGAAAAAAACCCCATATTTGTTCTTTTTTTAGCTGTGATTTTGTTTTTTCTCATTCCGGCTCTGACCCTTTTTGTCTATCTGAAATGGTAATTTCCACTAATGATGAGAATGAATTAAAAAAAATGCATGACAACTTCTTGTTTTTGCAGAATGAAATTCGCTTAGGCTCAACCTCTGTCTACCAAGCAAGTTGTATTTTAGAAAACAAAGGATTATCTGCCGATCAGAAAAATTTATTTGTTCAAGAAAGAATTTCTTTACTGATTCAAAAAAGACCACAAGATTTTGATTATGATATCTTTCATCAAATGCAACATTTTTTATTTAATACAAAACAAGAATTCAAAGCATATCGCGACTGTACGCATATGGCTCGGATTATATCGGTATTTTATTTATTAAAGCGTGCATTGGTTAGACAAACAGAAAATTGTTCTGTCGAAAGATTCATTAAAGTCAAACTACGTAAAACTTGGTTGCAGTTGCCTTTAGGCTTTAAAAAAGTTTTGGGGGTATTTCTCGCTATCCATTTTCTAAATGATGACGAGCAGTTTGAACAAGTTCATTGTATGAGAATGATTAAGAGCTGTTTTTCCGATTTTCATTATATTGAAGGGTCTTATTTCTCTTATATTCCTCAAGAAGGGCAAGCGCATTTAATTTATCTAGAATTAGAAAAAAAGGACGCGTCAGAAATTTCTTCACAGGAGTTAAAAAAGCTTAATGAAAAACTTATAGATGAAGTAGAAAATGGCATTCATAGTTTAATGCATCCTCTATTTATACCGCGCAATGAAGAAGAGGTGATACGCAATATGATTCTTTTATCCAAAGAGTTGCGTTATTTTCGTGATATTCCCCAGGTTATTATTAATTTTGATGAGCAACTAGAAGCAGATCTTTTATTTACAGTAATCCTTGTACGTGTTCGTCAAATAGTAGATCCATCTATGCAGCAGCTATTTAATTCTAAAAGTTCTTCTCTTATTTTTATTCCTGATCGGATTAAACAAGTAGGTATGCTAAGAAAGAAGTATCCAAAAGAAGCTTCGGTCTTTCGCTTAAGGATTGCTTCTCGCTCTTTTATACGATCTGATCATCGAGTGGACTTATTCCAAGCGCGTCAATTTGTAACAAGAGAAATGGAAAAAGTGATTGGGGAATTTAGAGATTTTAATGGAGGTATGATTGCTAAGCAGTATGAGCGTTTTAGCGAATTAAAGAAAATGTGTTGTCGATTAAAAAAACAAGAAAGACTATTATTGGAATATTTTTTTCATTCTATCTACCCCAAAGAACTCAGTACAATTTTTGATCCTTTGCGTTTAAAGGAATTGTTTATTTTATTTTTAGATCTCTTTGAGAAGAGTAAAAATAAAAAAAATAACACGCGATTTGTTCATCAAATGAAACCAGGTTCTTGTTTTTTTGTTTTATCTTATTTTGATCATTCGTTAAAATCTAAAGTTTTGGAAAAAGTTGCTCAACTACAAATTTCTTCTTCTCAGCTTATTGCAGTTTTATTCCGTGCTACGGAATGGGACTATTTATGTTATGGCTATTTAGAAGAAGATACACAAAAGAAAATACTATTTATAAAAACTATTCAAGATGCTCTTGACTTCTGATTCTAAAAACTTAAAAGTTTGCAAAATGACAAATTTCTACTTAAAACGAGTTTAATCTATGAAACGGTCTCCGATCCAAGTTGTTCCTTCTATTCTTTCCGCTGATTTTGGCAAATTGGCTTTAGAAGCTAAAAAAGCAGAGGAATGTGGTGCAGATGCATTGCATATCGATATTATGGATGGACACTTTGTTTCTAACTTAAGTTTGGGGCCTAAAGCTGTTGCAGCAATTAATCGTGCCACAAACCTTTTTCTTGATGTGCATCTAATGATGTATAACCCCTACGATTACGTAGAACAATTTGTAAAAGCTGGCGCTGATCGAATTACTTTTCATTTTGAAGCAACTGAAGATGTAGAAGAAACTCTTCAATTTATTAGAAAATGTGGAATAGAAGCAGGGCTAGCTTTTTGTCCGGAGACAAGCTCATCTATGATTGTTAAATTTTTAGATAAATGTGATTTACTTCTTTTAATGACAGTAAATCCAGGGCACGGTGGACAGAAATTCCTGCCTGAAATGCTAGAAAAAATTCAATTTGCACGTGATATTTGCAATCAGATGAAGCTATGTAAAGGAGGTAGGTTTCTCCATGAATTGCAGCAGGAGAAAACGCCTATACTCCCCTTTACTATCCAAGTAGATGGTGGGATAAACGATCAGACAGCTTGCCAATGTGTAGAAGCAGGAGCGAATGTCTTAGTATCAGGAAGCTACATTTACAGTGCACCAAATATGGCCCAAGCAATCACTATTTTAAAAACTCTTAAGTAGTTCTTATGAAAAAAGTAGTTATAATCGGTGGTGGAACAGGTAACTTTACCGTTTTAAGAGGTTTAAAAGATTATCCTGTTAATCTAAGTGCTATTGTTTCTATGGCTGATGATGGAGGAAGTACGGGAATCTTGCGCGATGAGCTAGGAGTTTTACCTCCTGGGGATGTCAGGCAATGTTTGATTGCTCTTTCAAACTCTTCCAATATGATGCGCTCTTTAATGAATTATCGTTTTGAAAATGGAGGTTTAGAAGGGCATAGTTTTGGGAATCTTCTTCTTTCCGCTTTAGAGAAAGTAACAGGCAGCTTTGAAAAAGCTGTAGAAGAAATGGGTAAAATTTTATTTATCAAAGGTAAAGTTATTCCTGTTACCACTCATCAAGTGCGTTTAAAAATGCTTTTAAGCAATCGAAAATTACTAGAAGGGGAAAGAGAAGTCTATCTTTCTCATGAAATTGATCAAGGGTATAAAAGTATTTATCTAGAACCATTTCCTAAGGCAAATCCACATGCAATCGATGAAATTATGAATGCTGATGTGATTGTTTTAGGTCCAGGGGGACTACATACCTCTTTGATTCCTAATTTGCTCGTCGAAGGACTAAGCGCAGCGCTTCGCGCATCTACTGCAAAAAAGGCATTTGTAGTGAATTTAATGAATCGCAAAGGGCAAACCACCGGATTTAAAGTCAGCAATTATTTAGAAGAAATTGTTCGTTTTATTGGGAAAGATATTTTTGATTATATTTTGGTTAATAATGAGCCACCTCCTCAGGAGTTGATAGAGGTCTATTCCGATGAAGGTCAAATTGTAGAAAATGATTTAAAAGGAGATCGAATCATAGCTTCTCCTCTTTTAGGAGGTTTGAAAGAAGTTCCTAAAAAAGATTTGTTAAAAAGAAGCCTTATTCGTCACGATTCTAAAAAATTAGCCCAAGAGTTGATAAAAATTGTTAATTATCTTTGACCTTGATGATACACTAGTTAAGACATCTGACTGCATTACGCATATATTGCTTGAGCGTAGTTTGCGCGCAATGGTAAATAAAGGTTTTAAAGCACATGATTTCTACCAAGCACTCTTTCTTTTAAGAGAGTTAAATAAGCAAGCTTCAAATGCAGAAGAAGCCTTAAAAGAATTTGTTGTTAATATGCATGGAGATCTTGAATTTATCCATATTGGCAAGGAGCAACTCACTAATTTTACATTAGATATGCCTATTTTCCCGTTAGAGTTCGCTGTTGAAACCCTTCACTTATTAAAGAAAAAAAAACATGTTTTGTGTTTGGTAACAGTAGGGAACGATTCTTTGCAAAGACAAAAATTAGAAAAAGCTGGTATTGATCCAATTCTTTTTAGTAAGATTATTGTATCTGAAGATAAAAGTAAAAAGCCTCACTACGAAAGACTTTTAGCAGAATTTGAATACAGTCCAATGCAAGTAATGGTTTGCGGGGATCGAATCTCTGTGGATCTTGAGCCAGCGATACAATTAAATTGCAAGACAGTTCATGTATTATGTGGAAGAGGCTTAAGTACTAAAGAAAAAATATCTAAAGCTAAAATCACTTATCGCATTTCGAGCTTAGTAGACTTAAGCAACTTAAAAGAGCTGAGATAAACGATTTTAAACTAACATTTTCATTTTGAAAATATGGAAAAAAATATGATAACAGGTAATCAAATTTCTCCCGGAATGATTCTCTCTATTGACGGTAAGATGTATAAAGTGGAGTCCTGTGTTAAGGTAACCGTTGCTAAAGATAATCCTTTTGTGAAAACAACGCTTAAAGATCTTTTGACAGAAGAGGTGTCGGAGAAAAATTTTAAACTCAATCAAACAGTAGCTGACGCCGCTCCCCTTGAGCGGTTTCTAGAATATCTATACCTAGAAAAAGAAAATTATTTGTTCCTTGACATAGGAAATTTAGAACAGGTCTTAGTTCCCTCTCAGATTATTGGCAATAAAGTAAATTATTTGAAAGAAGGCACCTCTTTAAAGGCCATATTTTATGGCGATGCTGTTTTTTCTATTGAATTACCTCAGTTTTTAGAACTTGTTGTACTTAAAACAGAAGAAATGGAATCGGCATTAAAAATGACTAATTCTACAAAAATAGCTTTATTAGAAACCGGGGCTAAAATTGAAGTGCCTGTTTTCATCGAATCTGGAGATATTATAAAGATAGATACACAAACAAATGAATACATTCAGAGGGTTTAAGGAGGCATAAGAGTGGATTTAAAGGAAATTAAAGATTTGATGACTGCTATGCGAAAAGCAGGCATTCAAAAATTGATCATTAAAAAAAAAGAAGGGGATGAGCTACAACTAGAAACGCACGTTGATTCTAATATGCCGTCTATGGGTTTCCCCTCTGCACAGCACAAAGAGCAGACTTTTTTTAATCCCCCTCCCTCCGCACATTCAGAAAATCATTCTTCTCTTGCAAAAGAAGAAAAACCAGGGCAATATATTAAAGCTCCTCTAGTGGGTACAATGTATCATTCCGCTTCACCAGACGATGAGCCATTTGTCAAAGTAGGAGATATGGTTCAAGAGGATACAGTTCTCTGTATTATTGAAGCAATGAAGGTTATGAATGAGGTAAAAGCGGGAAAAAGCGGTAGAATTGCAGAAATCCTTGTAGAAAATGGACATCCCGTGGAATTTGGAACCAAAATGTTCCGCATTGTATAATCAATCTTCTTTTTAAGTGTGTGGAATATGCAGAAAGTCTTAATTGCTAATCGAGGTGAAATTGCTGTACGGATTATTCAAGCATGTCATGACTTAGGTCTACAAACAGTTGCTGTCTATTCTCAAGCAGACGCAGAAGCGCTGCATGTGTTACATGCAGATGAAGCAATCTGCATAGGAGAGCCACCTCTTTTAAAATCCTATCTCAAAATACCCAATATTTTATCTGCATGTGAAGTAACAAGAGCTGATGCTATTCACCCAGGATATGGTTTCTTAAGTGAAAATGCGAATTTTGCTTCTATTTGTGAAAGTTGTGGAGTGAATTTTATTGGGCCTTCTGCTCAAACAATTGCTCTTTTGGGAGATAAAGCTCAGGCAAAAGCTACTGCAAAAAAGGTTAAGTGCCCTGTGATACCAGGCTCAAGTGGTGTAATTTCGGATGTAAAAGAGGCGTTAAAAGAAGCTAAACAAATAGGGTTTCCTATATTTATTAAAGCGTCTGCTGGTGGTGGTGGTAAAGGGATTCGTATTGCTCATACAGTTGAAGAATTTGTAAGACAGTTCACTGCTGCAAAAACAGAAGCTGAAACCATCTTTAATAATGCAGATGTCTATTTAGAAAAAATGATTGTAAACCCCCGCCATATTGAGATACAGGTCTTAGGGGATAAATATGGGAATTATATACATCTAGGAGAAAGAGACTGCACTGTTCAGAGAAGAAGACAAAAATTAATCGAAGAAGCTCCTTCTCCTTTATTAAGCCCTTCTTTGCGTAAAAAAATGGGAGAAGCTGCCATTGAAATTGTTAAAGCTGCTCATTATTATTCGGTAGGAACAGTGGAATTTTTATTAGATGAGAATAAAAATTTCTATTTTATGGAAGTAAACACTCGCATTCAAGTGGAGCATACCATTACAGAAGAATTAACAGGCATTGACTTAGTCAAAGAGCAAATTAAAGTAGCAATGGGTGAAAAATTGAAAATCAAGCAAAAGGATATTTATTTTAATGGACATGTCATTCAATGTCGAATTAATGCAGAGAACCCCGCAAATCATTTTACACCTTGTCCTGGAGTATTAGAATATTATATTCCTCCTGTAGGTCCTCATGTGCGTATAGATAGCTCTTGTTACTCTGGTTATCGAATTTCACCCTATTACGATTCCATGATTGCTAAACTGATTGTAAAAGGGAAAGATCGTAAAGAAGCGATTGCAGTTGCTAAAAGAGCTTTAAGGGAATTTCATATTGGTGGAATAGATTCTACAATTGCTTTCCACTTGTTTATGTTAGAAGATAAATGCTTTTTAAATAATGAGTATTTCATCGATTATATTGATCTACTAATTGCAGAAGGATGTAATTTTACTAAACCCAAAGAATAGATGTCTATATATTCCACTTTAGAATTAGATCTGCTTATCTCTATGGATGAAATCCAGGACAAGATTGCTAAAGTAGCGGTCCAATTAGAAGCTGATTACAAAGACCAAGAAATTGTGATTGTTATGATTATGAAAGGCGCTATTTGTTTAGTTGCTGATTTAATAAGAGCAATTTCTTTGCCTTGTGTCATAGAAAGCATTCAAGCCAGCAGTTATGGGGCCCACGGAAAAATCAGAGGCAATCTGCAAATAAAGGGAATAGAGTCCCTCGATCTATTCTCCAAGAACGTGCTTCTTGTTGATGATATTTTTGATTCTGGCAATACGCTTTTTCAGGTACATCAAGCGCTTGCTGAAAAAAAACCAAAATCTTTAAAATCACTGGTTTTACTTTCTAAGAATATTTCTGATTTAGAATATCAACCTGATTATCTATTATTTTCTATAGAAAATCGATTTGTAGTAGGCTATGGCTTGGATTACAAAGAATACTATCGTGGACTGAAGGGAATCTATCTTTTCAAAGAGGCTTAAAAATCTCAAAGTCTTTTGAGGATGCTTAAATATTTCCTAGTAAATCATTTATCAACTTGATTATAAAAATATATTTATATATAACAGTGATACCAAATTTGTATAGGAGATGAATATGAATACATGTATTCTTGCAGGGGCTTTATTATTTACATCGATTAGTCTTTCTCAAAAAGCTTTAGCAAACATAGAAAACCCACCCATGTCGGTATATTCTTCTGTAGGAGTAGAACCATTTATTACTTATGAAGAGATAAAAGAGAGACTTAACCAAGTAGCTGCTCAATTAGCTCTTGATTATGAAAACCAAGAAATTGTTCTTGTAATGGTTATGAAAGGAGCTCTTTGTTTAGCTGTTGATTTAATCCGAGCAATTTCTTTTCCTTGTACTATTGAATATATGCAAACAAGTAGTTATGGAATGAAAGGAGAATATAGAGGAGGTTTAGAGATAAAGGGAGTAGAAGCTCTTAATCTAGAATCTAAAAATGTGCTTCTTGTCGATGACATTTTTGATTCCGGCAATACACTCTCTCAAGTATATCAAGCGCTTGCTAAGAAAAACCCCAAATCTTTAAAATCACTAGTTTTAGTCTCCAGAAATGTTCCTAGAGATATAGAGTATCGGCCTAATTATGTTCTATTTAACATAGAAGAAGAAGATGGATTTATTGTAGGTTGTGGATTTGATTATAAAGAACACTATCGAGGGTTAAAAGACGTTTATCTTTTAAAGGATTTACAAGCGATTTCAGATTTTTAGAAAAGGATTTTAAGTGAAAGGAATTATTCTTGCAGGAGGTAAAGGCACTAGACTCTATCCTGTTACAATCGGTATATGCAAGCAGCTCTTACCTGTATTTGATAAGCCCATGATTTATTATCCTTTATCTGTTCTCATGCTATCTGGTATTAGAGAGATTTTAATTATTTCTACATTAGAAGATAGATCGCGTTTTGAGCAGCTTTTTAAAGATGGTTCAGATTTAGGAATTTCTATTTCTTATGCACTACAAGAAAAACCAGAAGGGATTGCTCAAGCTTTTTTAATAGGAGAGTCTTTTATCAATCAAGAGAGTGTAGCATTAATTTTAGGGGATAATATTTTTTATGGTCATCAGCTTCCTCAATTACTAAAAGAATCGTCCTCTTTTGTAGAAGGTGCTACTGTTTTTGGTTATGAGGTAAAAGATCCTCATCGCTATGGAGTATTGGAATTTGATACAAACCAAGAAATAGTTGATATTGTAGAAAAGCCTTCTCACCCTAAATCCAACTTTGCAGTTACAGGCCTTTATTACTATGATCATCAAGTAGTGTCCATTGCTAAACAACTAAAGCCATCTAGAAGAGGGGAATATGAGATCACTGACCTGAATAAGTTTTACTTAAGAAAAAAGCAGCTACAGGTCAAGTTATTCGATCGTGGTTTTGCATGGTTAGATACAGGAACCCATGATGCGCTGCAACAAGCTTCTTTATATGTAAAAACAATCCAAGAAAGACAGGGAATTTATATTGCCTGTCTAGAAGAGATCGCCTATCAAATGGGTTTTATTGATCTAGATCAATTACAAAAAGCAGCATCTCTTTTTATAGATACTGATTATGGTAAGTATCTAAACAAGCTTGTACAAAAAGAAAATAGTAAATTAGCTAAGGTATAGATTTAAAACGAGAGCGTTTTTTATAGGGAGCGTTGGTTTTTTTTCCATATACAACTTCATGTAGATCTTCAATTGCCATAAAAGCACTAGGGTCTTCTCTTAAGACAATTTCTTTTAATTCAGCAAGATCTAAACGCTCAACTATTACAAAAATAATCTCCTTGGCATCTCCTGAAAAGCCCCCCTTACCATGCATGATTGTTAAGCCAAGGCCCAACTCATTAATGATTGCATGGGAAAGCTCTTTAGATTTTGAGGACATAATAAGCACAGATTTTATTTCATCAAGGCCTACAATCACCAGATCCATCATTTTGAAAGCAACAATATAAGTCATTAAAGACTGCAGAGCAATGTGCCAGTCTTTAAAAATTAATCCATAAGCGCCGAAGATAAATACGTTTACAAATAGAACAACCTGTCCCACTGTAAATCCCTTCTTGCGATTAATAATAATCGCTAGGATTTCCGTACCATCTAAGCACCCACCATGGCGAATAATGAGTCCAACTCCAACCCCTAAAATAGCACCACCAAATACAATAATTTCTAAAGAATCCGCTATAAAAGGAGGGGATTGGCGTAAAATACTTAAAAATCCTGCAAATAGCAATACCGCAACTAGCATGTGTATTACAAAAGATCTACGAATATATTTATATGCCAGATAGATAAAAGGCAGATTTAGAGCAATTAGAATAAAAGATAGATATCCATCACCGTATAAACGACCAAAGATTAGAGCGATACCTACAATTCCGCCATCGATTAACTGATTAGGAATTAGAAAGATCCTTACAGAAACAGCAGCTAAAAGCGCTCCTATAGTTATCCAAAGAAAGCTAAGTATATGATGCTTGGTAATTTTAAAAGAAGGCTTGCCCATGATGAGTCTCAAGATTTATAACCACTGATATTTTACAAACGCGAGAGACGGGACTTGAACCCGCAACCTCCGCCGTGACAGGGCGGCGCTCTAACCAGTTGAGCTACTCCCGCAAATGTGGTAGGTCTTGGGCGCAACAGGACTCGAACCTATGACCACCTGTGTGTAAGACAGGAGCTCTACCAACTGAGCTATGCGCCCCAAGCGACAAAGTACGTAGTTTAAACACATAAGGGTTTTTCGACAAGAAATTTCAAATAAAAAACCCTTAAAAAATAAAAGAGCTTCTGTAACTAAGTTCCTCAGGGTTGATCTTAAGGCAGCATTTTTGATGATTTGGTATTGCAACTATTTTTTAGATACTAAAATATACCAATTTAACATAAAGAAATTACATTCAGAAATAACTGTCTTTTCAATTTCTTTTCGATGGGAAAGTAAATGTAGCTTAGAGTGGACTTAAAGGAAATGATTTGCTATTCCTGACAATAGATTACTTAAAAAAATCGATGATGTTCAATTTGATAATTATTTACGCTTTTAATAATTGCTTTTTTAAGCTCAAGTTTTAGGTTATTAACCAGTAATAATCATGAGTTCCAAAAAAAAGAGTATCTCTAAGCCAATAATTATAAGCAACCAACAACTAGATAAAGCTATGCTTATAGGTTGTCTATTTTCCTTGGATTTCACCTTCCAAAATAGTAATTTTTTCTTGCTTGATTTAATTCTAATAAATTTAGGACTTTACCAAAAAAAGAATCCATTTATGTAATTGAAAAAAAACAAACAGAGAAACTCAACTGAAGTTAAGAATGAGCTTACAGCCTTTTTAGAACAGCAAGAACAGTAAAAATAATTTCATTGTTAAAAAAAAATAGACTATGTTAAATTTTTTAAATTCAAATTATAACCAGTTGTTCCTTAAGTAATTAATCTTCGAGTACAAGGAAAAAACATGACTCACAAACCAACTAGTAGGTATTTAAAGAAAAATGTATTCAAATAAATTATTTATAATTTCTATGTGTGTTGCAATTTTTATTATACGAAGTTGCTTTGCGATCCATAAAATTGCAATCGAAGGCATGCCTGGTGCAGGAAAAAGCATTAGCTTGATCGATCTCATTTACGAATTTAGTGATCGATGTATTCTCTTTTCCGAAACTAATCCTGAACCTAATTCCAAGTGGCAAGATTTTTCTGCAAGTGATCAGGGAGATATCTTTCATAGTATCTGGACTACACGAATGCAGCTTGCAGACACTTTGTCAGAGGTAATGCCATGTCTTCTATTTGATCGTTCTTATTATTCCAATCTTGCTTATAAATATGCTTCAGATAAATATTGCGGCACAAATTTTTATAATGAATATATTAAAATTTTTAACAAAAATTTTAGAGATAAGCAATTTTCTCTTATTATTCTTCTTGATGTTAGTCCTGAGATTGGACTTTTGCGTAGATACCGATTGGGAGATACTATTGCATTTCCTTGGACTGAAGTAGGTTTTCTTGAAGAATTTCAAAAATTTTATGACAAAGAACTTATCAAATTTACGACATGTCCTATTGTAACCATTAATACTGATAATTTATCTCCCTCCGAAGTGAAGTCACGGGTTCGCAAAGAGATACAGAAACTCATCGGTATCCCTTTAGAACATCCTTCAGTTGATTTTTCAGAAAAAATTAAAGAGCAACTTCTTGAATTTGCTAAAAAAAATATGCTTGGGAATTGTCATTCAGAATTAATTAATGTTTTTGGATATCCCACAATATATTTTAGACAACATGGTATTCAACTTAATAATGGAAAACCAATATTTTTAAATAACCAAAGATGGAAGGAGATTATTCATGAAATTACAACTCCAAGCAGCCTTTAATCAACCTCAAGAATATCGAGATTTAATATTAAAGCATGTATTTGTAAAGACTAATAGAGAATTGTTCTTTGGGAAAGCATTTATTTGCGTATCATTTACGCGATTCTGTCCTGTGGGATGCAAGTTCTGTTTCTTTAGTTCTTCTCCAGCCACTAAACCAAAGACCATGAGTGATGCTTTTACAGAGGAAGGAATGACAAAATTCATTCAATTTGCCAACGATTGTAATTTGGGCTATTTGCTTGTATCAGGCGGTGGAGAGCCTTTTTTAGAAATCAAGCATTTATTGCGTGTCGTAGAACATGTTAAATCAGATAGAATTGTTTTAGTTACCAGTGGTAACTGGGCCAAAAGCACAAGTAGTGCTCATAATCTTACTAGACAAGTTTACGAAGCATTTAAAAGAAGAACAAGTCCGACAAAATTAGTTTTGCGTCTTAGCGTAGATGAAGAACATGCAAGAGGTGGCTTAGGACTTCACCCTGCCTACAATTTAATATCCATATTTGAGCAAAGCTATATTAAGGAAAAGGATTTTATACTTCAGTTTCACACATTATTTGATGACCCTTGTATTCAAAAACTTTACGATCAATTGGCAGACCGGATTGTTACTATCGAAGATCGGCATTTATATTCTGATGCTGAGACAGTTGTAAAGATTAATCCTGCTGAAAAATTGTTAAAATTATCAAGCGGGCTTACTATTAAAGTTGGTTATGCTAAGTGTTTTTATTCTAATATCAAAGTCAATTTAAAAGATCCTGAAGTATTGACAAGGAATCTTTCTATATTCTCATGGGATATGAATGAAAGCGAGCAAAATAATCCTTCAATTATTACTAATCTTGATGGGAAAAAAGGGTTAGATTTTTGGGTGAACTTTAATGGTAATGTTACAACGTGGGGTAATCAAGTTCCTGACAATATTTATAATCTTTATGAAGATAATTATCTCACTGTCATTGAGAATACGTTTTCAGATCCAATAAGCCTTGCTTATCTTGAAAAAGGCGATATCTATCGAGATAAAATTATCAATGAAGTAAACCCATTAGCAGTTCTGAGAGCAAAAGCAACAAACATTCGCGATTATACAGGAGCGCTTATATGTGAGGAAGCCATCACACGCTTGTATCTTACAATACGCATCCTGCAAGATTACTTTAACTCTGGAAGGATTAGCCTAGAAGAAATAAATGCGTGGCCGGAAGTAATCCGAGGAGTTCTTTTATCTAGCCAAGAACAATTGAGAGTTGCTTACAAGCAGTCTACTTATTCTATTGTAGATCAATATCTAGAGAGAAAGATATCCAACCATTTGGAATGGCTTGATCTATTAGAGTTAATCAAATTAGGTCATTACGACCTTAATCCTGAAAAAATTCAATTAGCTATTAATACGTATAATAAACTTGAAGAAAATCCTATTCATGGATTGGATGAGGTAAAGAATAACTCTATCGGATTTTTTCATGAGGAACGCATTATTGCTATGAAAGAAAGTGTCAGGAAACATATGGCGCAAAAGAAAGAAACATCCTATGTGTAGGTCTGTCCGTATCCTCTTTACTTTAACCATGATTTTCTTTTCAAATTGGATATTTTCTGTAGCACCTTCTTGGATTGATTTACCTGCTGCTGACTATTCTAAGCTGGCGCTTTTCGAAGATGAGCGATTTGTCGATTTGAATGACCTTGTTGAACAATATCATTCCATACCTAAGCAAAAGGAGGCCTATTTAAAAGAGAGGGTGCAAGCGCTTCAAAAAATTGCAGATTTTTTATCTATTTGGATTAGCAAAGAAAAGCTTAAACCTCGCCGCTATTTCCTTTCAAATATCGAAAGAATAGCATCCAATAAAAAATGGTATTTAAATGAATTAGACGTTCGGTACACCGAGCAGCAATTTGAAATAGCGTATCTTAAAAGTTACCATCAAGATTTAAGCAGAATGAAAACAGAGTATGAACCTATTTATTTAGTACATAGGAGGCTCTATGATAGCAATATTGGCATTTATTGGGGAGAATTTTGGTATGAAACAATCGACCCTTGCCACCGTCAACTAACATCTTATTTTGATCTTTGGAGGAAACATCAAAACAGACAAAATCTTCTTTCTTTCTTTATGTGGCTGGAAGAACAAAACCTTTCAAGAGATATCTCCTTTATCGAATTTCTCAATCAAGAACAATTGGAGCAAAATACTGTGTTTGTTGATGAGGATATTCTTTGTCTTCTTACTAATGGTGAAGCAATTCCAATTGATTATTGCGAGAAAGGCAAGGAGTATATTTTTAACATCAATCTAGCAGAGCGGTTACTATTGATTCCTGCTTCAAATACAATTCACCACACCTCTTTGAGCCATGGAAAGCCAGTTCTAGGGTCAGGCAATATGACTGTAAGTCATGGGAAAATTACTTCGATACAACTAGAAAGCGGACATTATCTTCCCACTTTACAGAATGGCATTCAAATCTTGGATATTTTTAGGAAGATGGGTATTCCATTAGAACTAACGATCCCTTTTACATATTATGATAGCTTAGGAAAACATGAAGTCACGGTTGGAGAATTTCAATGTGCTTTCAGATGATTCTATTTCATGAGATTGAATCTGTCAAAACAGAGAATTGTTTCTCTTCAGACTATATATCAATAATTATTGATTTTTTAATAAAGGATAAAAAAGAATGAAACCTTTTATTATTATTGTTCATGTCTTTAAGGTTGTTGATGGGCAAGTAAAGTGTTTGCTCTTACGAAGATGTAGTAAATTTCTGTCAGGAAATTGGCAGATGGTAGCGGGTAAAGTTCATGAAGGAGAGTCAACTACAGTTGGTGCCCTGCGAGAATTGTTTGAAGAGACGGGTCTACGCCCCGATCGATTTTATACTGCTGACTTTCTTGAAAGTTTCTATCTCGAAAAATATGATATCATCTGCCACTCTCCTGTTTTTATTGCATTTATTGATCAAAATCAAAATGTCACACTCTCTCCTCATGAACATGATGAATACAAATGGCTTGATATTCCTGAGGCTTTATCTTTATTGGAATTTTCAGGACAAAGAGCCGCATTAATACATATTGAAGAGCAATTTATTAAAAAAAAACCCAATAAAATATTTTTATTAGATCTAAACGATTATTATGTATAATGAATTAATAATTCCTCCTATTGGGCTTGGAACACTACGTTTATGTGGAGAAGATTGCATCTCAATTATTAAGAAAGCCTTAGAATTAGGCTATCGGCATATCGATACCGCTCCTGTATATCACAATCATCATGATATTCGGCAGGGAATTGCTAATTTTGATAGGCAGAAATTGGTTATTACTTCTAAATATCTCCCAGAACAGGGTAATCTAGAGAATGCTTGCAACCTTGCTTTAAAAGAATTAGGCCTTGATTATCTTGACCTTTATCTTATCCATTGGCCTGACCGCTCGCAATCCATGACAGAAATTTTACGAAATATGGAAAAATTAAGGTCACAGGGCAAGATACGACATTTTGGTGTAAGTAATTTTACAATTCACCACTTACAGGATATGTTGCAATTTGGAATTAATATTTCTTACAACCAGGTAGAATTTCATCCTTATCTATATCAAAAAAAGTTGTTAAAATTTTGCCTTGCCCGTCACATACAACTCATTGCATATCGGCCACTTGGTAAAGGCGAGATATTAAATAACCCCCTACTCAAGCAAGTAGGTGATAAATATTCAAAAACAGTAGCACAGGTTATATTACGATGGATCCTTCAAAAAAACATCCCTACTATTGTCAAAACAAACTCTAAAAAACACTTAGAAGAAAACCTAGCGGTTTTCGACTTTTTACTCACAGAAGAAGATATGCTGTTGCTTGATGAGCTTAATTGTAGTAAGCGCTTTTGTGTCACACGATGGGCCGATTTTGATTACTGAAATTTATACATGAGAAAATTATTTATCATCTTTCTTTGAAATGAAAGTTCTTCCAAGGCCGTAGTCTGTTCATGTGTTGTTATACTCGATAGATTTTAAATTACGGATTTATAATATGGAAATTTTTAACAAGAAGGCTCCTTAGCTCTTCTTCATATTTAGGGATATTTTTAAAAAAAGCAAAAATGGCTTCTTTGAATTCCAAGAATTTTTCATAGTAT
>DASZIJ010000009.1:0-9231 GCA_035949155.1 Candidatus Rhabdochlamydia sp.
GCCAAAAATTTGACTTGCTTCCTCTTTTGAATAGCCTTTCTCTATATAGTCGAGTGCTTTTTTTCTTAAATCATAGGAATATGCCATATGTAAGTATTATACTTCTTTATCATGAAAGTTTAAAGTTAAATTACTATAATATGTTTTTAACGCAAACATTTTAATGTTTTATATATAGTTTAAATTAATTTCAGCTCGACTTTAATTTGTTAGATACCAAGAAAATCTTGGAGGAAAAGGCTTTTATAGTGCTTTAAACTTTTTGCCTAAATGCTGATGCATAAAATTCATTTTGCATCGTCTGATGAAACTTCTCACAAATTCCGTTGGTTTGAGGATCTCTTGCCTTTGTTCGAGTATGTTCAATATCTTCTATTGTAAGATAGAGCTCATATTCATGGTATTCCCGACTCCCACAGTACTCTGTCCCTCTATCGGTAAGTATTCTTAACACTCTTAACTCTTGTTCTTCAAACCAGGGTATTGTTTTATCATTTAATACTTCTGCTGCTACTAGTGCATTTTTTCTATCATACAACTTAGCAAAAGCAACTTTACTATAAGTGTCAATCACTGTTTGCTGATAGATCCTTCCTACACCTTTAATAGTGCCTACATAATAGGTATCTTGTGCAACAAGATAGCCTGGATGTTGTGTTTCTATCTCTCCATGAGCTGCTTTTGCTTCTAACGCCTTTAGTCTCTTCTTAAATGTTTCTAGATCATGCCTTAGCCATATCGACCTCACTCCTCCGGGAGAAATAAGAACTCCTTTCTTTTTCATCTCATGGGAAACTCGGAGCTGTCCATAGGCAGGTTTTTCTATAGCAAATGCAACTACTCTATTTTTAGGGCAGGGCTTCTTTCTAGAGATCTCTTGTAAAGCTGCTTCTCCTCCCTTTTCGTAGAGCTCTTTATTAGGTATAAAAGCTTTCTCTTGAATATCCCATATGCTTACAAGCTTGGGATACATTTCCTAGTGTTTTTGCTAATTTTAAAAGGCCTAGTTTATTTTTTATCACTTTTCTCTCTATTGCTATATTCATAAATTACCACTTGGGTTCTGCTTTTGCAACTAAGGCATCATGCCTTAGTTGCAAAAGCTGTTTTTCTTTCTTATTTACCTCTAAGTGTCAACTCAAGTTCTGTCTAGGACAAAATCTTAGCTGATCATTATAGAAACAGACGAAAAAGGTTTGGTCTTTAATTTAATCTAATTGCTGGAATTTATAATCTGGAGCTGTGCTAATGGGTTTCGAAAGAGGTCTATTGTCATAAACAAGATTGCTGCACTCTAAAGCTTTATATATAATTGTTACTATGTAAAAATGATTCTAGCATTTTATCAAAAAGGAAATGGCTTATGAAGACAGTGCTTATTACAGGAATAACAGGACAAGATGGATCTTATTTAGCAGAGTTTTTGTTAGAAAAAGATTATGAGGTGCATGGAGTAGTGCGAAGATCTTCTTCTTGTAATCTACAAAGAATTTCTCATTTGCGAGAAAGTCTACATTTACATGAAGGAGATCTTACCGATTCAGGTAATATGGAAAGCATAATTCAATCCGTTTTGCCAGATGAAATCTATAACTTAGCCGCTATGAGTCATGTTGGCACTTCTTTTAAAATACCTATATATACAGCCGATGTAGATGCTCTAGGAACAATGCATTTACTCGAGGCAATGCGTAAAATCTGTCCAAAGTCGAAGTTTTATCAAGCCTCTACTTCGGAGTTATTTGGCAAAGTACAGGAAACCCCTCAAACGGAAAGGACTCCTTTTTATCCTAGATCTCCTTATGGAGTAGCAAAGCTTTATGCTTATTGGGCTGTTGTGAATTACAGAGAAGCCTGGGATTTATTTGCGTGCAATGGAATTTTATTCAATCATGAAAGCCCGCGTCGAGGGGAAAATTTTGTATCTCGTAAAATTACACTGGCAGTAGCTAGGATTATGCACAATCAACAGGAAAGGCTACAGCTTGGTAATTTAGATGCAAAAAGAGACTGGGGCTATGCGAAAGACTTTGTAGAAGGTATGTGGTGTATGCTGCAGCAAGATATTGCAGAAGATTTTGTATTAGCTACAGGCGAGATGACAAGCGTTAGAAACTTTGTAGAGCTAGCTTTTCAGGAAGTAGGTATTACTCTTGAATGGGTGGGACAAGGAATAGAAGAAAAAGGGATTGATTGTCAAACAGGGCGCGTACTGGTAGAGATTAATCCACAATTTTTCCGCCCCTCAGAGGTAGAGTTACTCATAGGAGATGCTACTAAAGCTGTGCAAAAAATGGGATGGAAACCTCGTACTTGTTTAAGAGATCTTGTTAGTCTCATGGTTGATAGTGATATGAAACTAATAGCACAAAGCACTAGAAAAGAAACCGAGGTTTGCTTTTGAAGAAAGTTTGTGTGGATGCAAGGATGCTTGTTCATTCTGGTATTGGTACTTATTTAAAAAACATATTGAAGCACTTAAAAAAGGCTCCTATACATTGGTATGTTTTCATTCATCCCCATCAGAAGAGTGCTTATTTTGATGGAATGGAAGTGATTCCTATTTCTACACCGATCTATTCGCCAATAGAGCAAATAGATTTCGCTAGAAAAATCCCTCCTTGTGATCTGTTTTGGTCCCCTCATTTTAATATCCCCATTTTCCCTATATCCTCTAAAAAAAGATTAACTACTATTCATGATCTATTTCATTTAGCCTATCCTAAGCTATTAAGCCGATTAGAGCGTTTTTACGCGGGATTTTTGATCAAACAAGCTGTTTATCGATCTGATCAAATCATTACAGATTCTCATTTTTCAAAAAGTGAATTGTGCAAATATACCAATGTTGTAGCAGATAAAATAGAGGTGATTTCTCTAGCGGTTGATTTAGATAGATTTTCGCCAAAGAAGGAGAATCATCAAATACTAAAAAAATTTAATATCAGAAAGAAGTTTTTGCTGTATGTAGGAAATCTCAAAGTTCATAAAAACATACAAGCCTTGTTGTTAGCTTTTGATGAGTTGGATAAGCGAGGTTTTTCTGAAATAGATCTTGTTTGCGTTGGCAATTCAAAAGATATGAAACGCCTCGATGATTCATGTATTAAAAAAACCTTGCAGCATGTAAAGCACCGAATCCATTTTGTAGAAAATGTTTCAGATGAAGAGCTCGCTGACTTTTATAGGACAGCTGAGTTAATGATATTCCCTTCATTATATGAAGGATTTGGCCTCCCTCCTTTAGAAGCCATGGCCTGTGGTTGTCCTACCATCTGCTCTTACGCTGCGTCTCTACCGGAAGTTTGTAAAACAGCAACGCTCT
Organism: Candidatus Rhabdochlamydia sp.; assembly: GCA_035949155.1. Taxonomy (GTDB): domain Bacteria; phylum Chlamydiota; class Chlamydiia; order Chlamydiales; family Rhabdochlamydiaceae; genus Rhabdochlamydia. The sequence goes on from DASZIJ010000009.1 coordinate 3,326, forward strand.
ACTGCAATCCTTATAACTATCGACATATAGCAGAGCTTATTGAACAAGTACTTGTAGATGCTAATTTAAGACAGCAACTGATTAATAGAGGATTAAAACTAGCAAGGACCCTAAATTGGGAAACATCTGCACAAAAACATCTGAAAAAAATCGATCAGTTAATTGAAATATGACAACAGCAATTGTTTATGACTGGCTTGTGGAAACAGCGGGTGGAGAAAAAGCTCTAGAGGCTATTTATGAGCTCTATCCCTCTCCTGTCTACACTCTTGTCCATAATAAAAAGACATTTAAATCTACCTTTTTAACAAAAGAGATTCATACTTCTTTTATACAGAAAATGCCTTTTGGGTCTAGTTTCTATCGTTACTATCTTCCTTTTTTTCCTTTAGCAATCGAACAGTTTGACTTAAAAGACTATAATGTAGTGATTTCTCTTTCACATGCGGTAGCAAAAGGGGTATTGACGCATTCAGACCAGCTGCATGTATGTTATTGTTTTACTCCCATGCGTTATGCCTGGGATTTAATGCATTGTTACTTAGAAAGAGCAGGAGTATGGCAAAGAGGGTTTGCGCGATTTGCTCTTCATTATTTACGCAATTGGGATATTGCATCACTTAACCGAGTTGATCATTTTGTGGCAATTTCTCATTATATCGCTCAACGTATTCGTAAGCTCTATGGTAGAGAACCATCTGTGATTTACCCTCCTGTTGATGTTGAGCGTTTTTGTATACAAGATAAAAGGGAGAAGTATTTCATCACGGTTTCTCGTTTGGTGCCTTATAAAAGGGTAGATCTAATAGTAAAAGCCTTTTCTTACCTACCTCAGCATAAGCTTCTTGTGATTGGTAGTGGTCCTGAAATGAAAAAAATTAAGCAAATGGCTACTAAAAATGTAGAGATCTTAGGTTATCTGCCCGATGAGGTCATGCATTCTTATGTAGCTAAAGCAAAAGCTTTTATTTTTGCTGCTGAAGAGGATTTTGGCATTTGTGTTTTAGAAGCGCAAGCAGCAGGGGTTCCCGTCATTGCTTTTGGAAAAGGAGCTACATTGGAAACCGTTATAGAAAATCAAACAGGAGTTTTTTTTGAAAAACAACAAGTGACTAGTTTATTAGATGCTATTGCTTGCTTTGAAAAAAAAGAATTTGATTCAAATATAATTCATCAACACGCACAAAAGTTTAGCAGACAGAGATTTCATGCGGAATTTCGCGCTCTTATTGATAAAAAAACCGAGGAAAGATATGAAAGCCATCATTTTAGCAGGCGGTAGTGGAACAAGATTGTGGCCTTATTCTCGCAGAGAAATGCCTAAACAATTTTTGCATTTTGGAGAAAAACGCTCTTTATTACAGAAGACAATTGAGCGATTTATTCCTATTATTGACCCAAAGGATATTTTCATTGTAACCAGTCAAGATTATTTTCATTTGGTGAAAACACAAGCAGTGGAAATTTCTGCTCATTTGAAAAATCAGATCTTAATAGAACCAGAACAAAAAAACACAGCGCCTGCTATTGCACTTGCTATTTGCTACTTAACCTCTTTCTTAGAAGTTTCTTCAGAGGAGTGTGTTTTGATTTGTTCCTCAGACCATCTAATTTCCCCCCAGGAGATATTCATCAATGCCTTAGGTAGAGCGGAAAAAATCGCACAAGAAGAAAGGAATGTAATTTTTGGTGTGCGTCCTAATAAACCAGAAACAGGCTATGGTTACATTAAATTAGGTATGCAAGATCAAGAAAATATCTATCATGTGGATAAGTTTGTAGAAAAACCCGATTTTGTCCTAGCGCAGAAGTATTTGCTTTCAGGTCAATATTTATGGAACTCTGGTATTTTTCTATTTAAAATTAAGACTTTTATTGAAGAGCTTCAAAAGTATTGTCCAGAAATTGGCATGAGAATTTCAGAAGATTTCAAAGAGTTTGTAGCTAATTTTTCCGAGCTGCCAAGTCTTTCTATTGATTATGCCTTAATGGAGAAATCCACTAATACAACAGTTATGCGTTTAGATCTTAATTGGTCAGATGTAGGATCTTGGGATAGTGTGTATGACTTCCTAGAAAAAGATCAGCATAATAATGCAAAAATGGGAAATGTTTTAGATATAGATACAAAAAATTGTTTAATTATGGGGAACAAACGTTTGATTTCTACCATTGGTCTGGAGGATTTAATCGTTGTAGAAACTGCAGATGCGTTATTAATTGGCAAGAAAGGAGAATCTCAAAGAGTAAAGGCTTTGGTAGAGGAGTTACAAAAGCAAGAGGCTAAGGAATCTTATTTACATCCTACATCACATCGTCCTTGGGGCCATTTTACCGTATTAGAAGAGGGGGAGCGTTACAAATTAAAAAGAATCGTAGTTGAGCCTAAACAGCGGCTTAGTTTGCAAATGCATTATCATCGCAGCGAACATTGGGTAGTAGTAAAAGGAACAGCTAAGGTTACCATTGATCAACAAGAAACTATTCTATCTGAAAATGAAAGCATTTTTGTTCCTAAAAGAGCTATTCATCGCTTAGAAAATCCTGGTAAAGTGTTGCTAGAATTGATAGAGGTTCAAGTAGGTGAATACGTGGGAGAAGATGATATTGTTCGCCTAGAGGATGTCTATCAAAGAACATGAGCACACATTGGACTCATGTTGGCGTTTTTGTCGGCTATTGTTTAAAAACTACAGTAAATGCGGAGTCAAAAGACCTGCTAGCTTGAGCATATCAATGGGCTCTTTTGAACCAAAGACTTTGGCTAATTTGACATCTGGAATAATCAAGCGTTTATTTTTTTTATCTTGGCAGTTATGTTTTTTGATATATTCCCATATTTTTTTAACTACTTCAGGACGAGATAGCTTTTCTTCTTTGACAATGGCTTGCAGTTCCAAAGACAATGTATATAAATGTGCATTTTTTGCAGGTTTTTTGACGGGTTTCTTATCTGTTTTTTTGGTTTTAGTAGAGCCCTTTTTCCCCTTTTTTGGTTTTTTAGAAACATAGGGAGTTTTAGGATGATCCACATATTTTTCAGTAAGTTGATCTAGATTATTGATGATTACATTGCAATCTGGATAGTTAGAACAGGAAAAAAAAGGTTTGCCAAAGCGAGAACGGCGTTGTACCATTTTCCCATCACATCCTAAAGCAGGACATGTGGGGAGGTCTTGAGCTGGAATTTCATCTTTTTTAGGGATATTCACAATCCCTTTACATTCCGGATATCTAGAGCAGCCTAGAAAAGTACCAAATCGACCATAGCGAATTTTCATAGCACTACCGCATTTAGGGCAGAGTTGATCCCAATTAAAGTTAGGGTCGTAGTCTTCTTTATTGAAATTTAAGGCTTCTAAAGGGGTGGTAAAATCACAAACAGGGTAGTTAGAGCAACCATAAAAGTATTTATTGCGCGCCCAGATTTTTTCTAGTTTATGACCGCAATTGGGACAATCAATATCTGTAGCAACCCGTGGAACAAAAGCTTCTTTTTCAGCAGCTACAACAAAAGGAATAAACCTTTCCCAAAAATCATGAAGCAATACTTTCCAGTTTTTATGATTATAGGCAATTTCCTCTAATTCGTCCTCCATTGCAGAAGTAAAACCTACATCCATGATCATTTTAAAGTTTTCTTCCAACATTTGCGCAATGACTCTTCCTAACTCTGTTGGTTTAAGAGATCCTTTTTCTTTAACCGTATAGTCCCTACTTTGGATTTTATTCATAATGGTTGCATATGTAGAAGGACGGCCAATTCCTGATTTTTCCAATTCTTTAACAAGGGATGCTTCTGTGAAGCGGGGAGGAGGACGAGTAAAAGCTTGCTGGGCATCAACATCAAGGAGAAGTAGAGGCTGGCCTTCAACCAAAGAAGGAAGCATCTTTTCATCTTCTTGCTGCTCTTCTTTTTCAGAAACATCTTTCTTTTCTTCATAGACGACTAAGAACCCAGAAAATTTAAGAGTAGAACCTGTAGCGCGCAGTAACATATTTTGATTGGTTATGATATCGCAGGAAACCGTATCATAGATGGCAGGGTTCATTTGAGAAGCTAAAAATCGGCGCCAAATCAATAGGTATAATTTGTATTGATCGGTTGTTAGATAGCTTTTAATTTCCTCTGGGCTGTATTGCAAACTAGTAGGTCTTATAGCTTCGTGAGCATCTTGAGCATTTTTTTTACTCGAATACTGTTTTCCTTGATCGGGAAGGAATTCTTTGCCATATACTTTTGTAATGTATTTACGGGCCAAGTCAATTGCTTCTGGGGCAATACGAACAGAATCGGTACGCATATAAGTAATTAACCCCTCAGCTCCTGTGTTACCAAGATCAATTCCTTCGTACAGGCCTTGAGCAATATTCATCGTGCGCGATGCAGAAAATCCAAAATGTCGACTTGCTTCTTGCTGCAAAGTAGAGGTAATAAAGGGGGGTACTGGATTGCGTTTTCTCTCTTTTCTTTCAACAGATTCCACTTTGTAAGAAGAATTTTGTAGTTGAGCTACAATTTTATGAGCTTCTTCTTCCTGATTAATCAGGATATAATCTTTGCCGGGAACTGCTTCTTTTTCTACTTTTTTTCCATCGATTGCATACAAGCTAGCATAAATCAGAGCGCTATTTTTATCTGTTTGCAAAATGGATTGAATATTCCAATATTCAACAGGAATAAAAACTTCAATTTCTTTTTCTCTATCAACGACTAATTTTAAAGCGACTGATTGGACACGGCCTGCAGAAAGTCCTCCATCACGCGCGCCTTGTACTCGTCGCATGAGAATAGGCGAAATCTTATATCCTACAATACGATCGAGCAATCTACGCGCCTGTTGTGCATCTACGAGACCTTGATCAATTTGACGAGGATGCTTCAATGCCTCCGATACAGCTTCTTTGGTAATCGCATTAAAAGTGACCCGTTTAAATGTAGTTCCTTTAGGGAGAATAGAAGCGATATGCCATGCAATGGCCTCTCCCTCTCTATCAGGGTCTGGAGATAAGTAAACGATACTTACCTGTTTTGCTGCTTTCTTTAAACGGTCAATTACATCCTTTTTATCGGGCATAATTGTATATTGTGGCTCAAAGTCGTTCTCGACATCAATTCCAAAACCCTTTTGGGGCAAATCGCGTATATGTCCCAATGAGGATTCAAATAGGTAATTTGACCCTAAGAACTTTTTTAAAGTTTTAATTTTCGCCGGAGATTCTACAATAATTAATGCTTTTGTCATTATAACCCATGTATATCTATTTTAAACCAGCAGTACAACAAGACTGTTTTAAAAGACAAGTCACAAAATTGATTAAAAGTGGGCAGCTTAAGTGCTATGCTTGTCAAAATCAAGATAAATTTCTCCTAAGATGCCTTAAAACTTTACTATTATGGAGTTAAAAATATATATAAATTTTTTTTTAGGGTATAGATTTTTGGAAAAGATCGTCTAAACACCAAGTTCTAGAAAAAGATCCTTAAAAAAGAAGGGATGGAGTTTTCTTATCTTCTTATCATCTCTAATTGTTTAGGAGTATTTATAATTTTATTGATAGTTTTATTTTTTTAATTAATTTATATTGTTTTTATACATTATAGTATTATAAGATTTATCTATTGTTATATTACATATCAAAAATTCAATTTAATTAGTCATTTTGAATTCTGAAAATATACAAAAAGATGTTTAAATTATATTAGAAAATAATTCTTCTTTTTACATTTAAACTTCTACGATTCCTGAATTTTTATAATGAACCTATCTTGAATTGAATATTAATTTTTGCTATGATGCCTGATCTTTTTATTTTTTAACCAAAGACACATGACATGAGCAAACAAGGATTAAACGAAGAGCAATTTAAAATTCTTGAACCTCAAATGGGAAAATGGGTAAATC
>DASZIJ010000010.1:0-29529 GCA_035949155.1 Candidatus Rhabdochlamydia sp.
TATTATGAAAAATTCTTGGAATTTAAAGAAGCCATTTTTACTTTTTTAAAAAATATTCCTAAATATGAAGAAGAGCTAAAGAGCCTTCTTGTTAAAAATTTCCATATTATAAATCCGTAATTTAAAACCTATCGAGTATAGTACTTCTGGGTAAGATTTATACAAAAGGCCTGAATGCCAAGTTTATTTTAGACCGCCCCATTTCAATAAGAGGCTCGGATTATATTGAAAATGATGTTTGGTTATTGGCCATTTCACTACTAAAAAACTAATCAATAAAATTCAATGAGATTTACGATTCTCTCTTCCATTCAGTGCTACTCAAGCGTTATGGATACAACTTACCGAATCGAACTCATAAAAGTAGTATTAGGATAAAATTTAATCCATTTTGGTTTTGATAACAAGATGAGTTTAAGATATGGAATTTAAATTTTTAGTGCAGGCTGAGTATATTTTATGCACAGGGTGTTAATCAGTAAATGTTAGGGCATTTGTCATGAATTTGACAGAAAATATTCAAAAATAAGCTTTTATTTTAATATTTTTTTGTTTACAAGTGCTTTAACTTGCAGTCCAAAAACCAAAAGATTCAATGAACATATCCGATGATCACTTACCGTCCTATATTTACACATACCCAACTAAGGATGCATATAAACCTTTTACAGATTGGAAGAAAGCCACTTCGGGTTTTTCGAATGTTGTTGGAAAAATTAACCTTTATATCCATATCCCATTTTGCGAAATGAAATGTGCCTTTTGTAATTTATTCACTGTTACCAAAAATCCAAGATCGGTCATTGAACGTTATCTCGAATGCCTTTTAAAAGAAATTGAGATAATGAGGCCTTACCTATTATTAGACAAGCTTGAAGTACAATCTGTTTATTTCGGCGGCGGTACCCCAAGTTTGCTAAATGTTGACGATCTCTCTTCCATTATTCATCGCCTGAAGACCCTTTTTATCATTTCCAACGAGGCTGAGTGGAGTATCGAAGGCGCTCCAAACTCTTTTACTCAACAAAAATTTAGCGACTTAAAAAACCTTGGCTTCAATAGGGTAAGCCTGGGGATTCAAACCTTTAACCCAAAACTCCTTCATACGACGGGTCGCCACTATGAAAGTACACTTGGGGAGGTAATGGCAAAAATGGCAATCGAGTCAGGAATAAAAAATATTAACCTTGATTTGATTTATGGACTCCCCAGTCAAAGTTTGGAGGAGTGGCGCCAAGATCTGTCAATTGCGTGTAAGCTATTCCCGGCAACACTAACCCTTTACCCCTTAGCTGTAAGAAAAAGGACATTTTTTGGTAAAAAAGAAATGCAAGACTTTCTCCCTCCCCGTGAATTGTATAGATGGTATGATATGGCCTCTAATTTCTTAGAAAAGATTGGTTATTCCCAAAATACCTTTGTCACTTATTCTAAAAATGATGGGGGATGTCAACATGAAGCCCAGCAATTTCAAGGAATACCAACATTAGCATTCGGATCTGGAGCAAGAAAATATGCCCCTTCAATCCATTTTGCTGATGAGGACTACCATAACAGGCTTCCCCATGCAATAACTTTAAAAAAATATATGGATACTATCGAAAAAGGAGAGCTACTCGTTAGTTCAGCGGCATTTTTAACCAGCCGAGATCAGCAGATGCAAAAAGTGATCTTAGGAATTCTCTCGAGTGGTGTCAAAGAACCTGGAGAATTTATTAACTTAATTCTTGAATTAAAAAAGGAGGGTCTTGTTGCAGAGACAGAGTCGGGCTACACCCTTACCAAGCAAGGGATGCGACATTCTAGCTCAATTGCCCAATGGTTAATGGAGAAAACTCATGTCTTGGTATAAAAAAGAAACCTTTGGAGCCTTTTGGGAAAAAGGATATAGAGACTCCTCTCTCTCTTCAATGGGAGGTCCAAGTTTTGAAGTAGCGGAAATTGCCCCGGCTCTCCCTAGAGGAGCGAAGGTCTTAGATCTCGGCTGCGGAGAAGGTAGAAATTCATTTTTTCTGGCACAAAGAGGCTGTGAAGTTACCTCAGTCGATCGATCGGAAGCTGGAATACTTAAGCTCGCTTCACTTTCAGACCGATTTAATTTAAATATTCAAACCCATGTCGCCGATATTGCATCTTTTAAGATAGATTCTTCCTATGATCTAGTCATGGCGCACGGAGTTCTCTATTATCTGGAAAATAATATCTGGCGTGACTTGCTTAATAAAGTAAAAGAGGCAACCCGTCCTGGGGGTTTTAACATCTTTACAGTGTTTATTTATAATGAAGAGATCCCTTGTGGTGAAGAAATTACAGCCGCGCACTACCTTGGTTCATTTAGTCCAAATGAGTTAAAAAGATTCTATTCTGATTGGATAAGTCATCGCTTTGATCAATATGTTAAGTGGGATTCACACCCCGGAATACCAATACATGTACATCCCATAGAAAAGCTTGTTGCACAAAAACCTCTGCAAACATTTAGCCGAAATGAGATTAAGGTGGGTAATGATGTACCTCGCTCTGTTTTTGATAGGATTAATATGGGGATGAAGGAATACGACCTTGTGCAGTTAACAGGAGACCCAGGATGGATCGAAAAAATCTCGTTCTCAGGCCCTCAGATGGGTGCTAATAAGATTATCGATGAAAGCTATCAAATGTCACTATGGTATTTTGGCAAAAGTATGATTTACCTTGTAAATGGGGAAGTAACAGGGAAAAGTTTGCTTAGCACGCCCGCTGTTCATCTAAAAGTTCAGTAACTTGAGCTAACAACTGATTATGGGAAGAATTGTTATTCAATATATGGTCTACTTTTACCTCATTTAAAATAGGATAAGTTTTTTCTTGAAAAGTTTCAATTCGCTTTTTAGCGAGACTTAAGTTATCTTCTGACCTTCTTACAAGCAAGCTCTCACACCTATCGCAAATATTTTGCTTATGGGGAGGGTTTGATCGTAGGTTATAAATTCCCTCACAAACCTGGCACATCATCCTTGAGGTGATTCTTTCAATGGCTAGATCGGGTCGACATTTTAGATAAAGAACCTTCAAATTATATTTTTTGAAAGTGGGAATAAAAAGTTGATATTGGATTATGGTAGAGGGAAATCCTTCGATAACAAACGGTTTTTCAGTTGCAGCAACCCTTTTTTTTATCTCATCTTCCATAAGTTCACAAGCAATTGTATCGGGAATGAGAATACTTTGATAAACATTTTGTTCAATTTTTTTTCCAAGTGGTGTTAAATCTCTAACATATTTACGGAGCAAAGTTCCCATCGAAAGAACTGTATAGCCACGCCTTGCCATTACTTCGCAAACTGTCCCTTTTCCGGAACCGGGTGATCCAAATATCAAAAAATTGCTCATACAACAACTTTAAATCTAAAAGATTATATTAGCCAACAGAGAATATAATGTGAAGCAAGAGGGGCGTGTTGCTCTTTTCTCTGCTCGAGTTTAAATTAAGACAACAATCAAAGGAAATTATGAAAGTTTTTTACTCCCCAGTCTTCATCTGGATACTAGCTTTCTCTTCGTTGTGCGCTGAGCAACCTAAAGACCCTTGGAAAGGTGGTGAATATGCTAAGAATTCAGATTCACAGAAATCTTCTGCTGAAGATTTTATAGCCACTCTCGATTTGCATAATGCTTCCGCTGTTCTTGATGTTGGGTGTGGAGATGGTAAAATCACTGCGGCTATGGCTCGTGCGCTCCCTGATGCTGAAATTGTCGGAGTTGACATTTCTCCTTCTATGATCGACTTTGCTCTTGCAGCCTTTTCAGGTTATTCAAATCTCAAGTTTTCTGTTGAAGATGCAGCACAAGTCAATTTTCAAGAGAAGTTTGACCTTATTACTTCATTTACTGTTATGCAATGGGTGCTAGAGCAAACCCAGGCATTGGAGCGATTTCAAAAAGCCCTCAAACCAGGCGGTAGGCTTTGCATTCAAATGCCTACAGGCCTTCCAAGTGCAATGGAACAGGCGTTGAACAAAATCATCTCTTCAGAGAAATGGGCAAAGTATTTCACTCAATTTTCAGCCCCTTGGAAATTTTATCAACCAAAGGAGTATCGTGACTTGCTTGTAAATGCACAATTCTCGCCGACTCGATTAGAAACAATCACAAAGCATGAAAGATTCCCCTCAAGAGCAGCATTCCAGGGATTTTTAAGACAATGGTTTCCCTATTTAAGGCCTATTCCTGCTGATTTGAAAGATATCTTCCTCACTGAGTTGTTAGATCGCTACTTACAAATCCTTCCCGTCGATGAAAAAGGACAAGTGAGTTTCATTGTCACTCGTCTTGAAGTTGAGGCCATAAAATAAGTCTTACTTCAAAAATAATAGAACTATAAAAAAATGGTGCGTCATAAAATTTGTTTTAGTATTTATAACTGCCTTGATTTTTGTAAAAGGAAGTGCTTTATATTCTAATGAGGAAACCTTGAGCTATTATTATGAAATAGCAAGAGAAAATTGCCACGATATTTCTGCAATCCGCAAAGAAATGGATCGGATTATAGTACTTTAAACTTTTTATTGATAAAGCTGTATACTTTTCTCCACTAAAACCATATGGAGATAGAGACATGCCTAAACCTTATTCACAAGAAAAAAAAGACTACGTTTTACAAGGAAAGAAACGCAGAAGCAAGAGAGGAATTTATAAAAAAGATAGAGGCAATTTCTCCTGAAAAAAGGATCTACTTGGACCAGAGCGGAATAAACCAATATTTGCATAGACAATATGGGAGAAATACAAGGGGGAAACAAGTATTTGGAGGAATTTCAGGAAAACGATTTGATAGGCAGAGTGTAATTTCGGCACTACAAGGGAAGAAATTATTGGCACCGATGTGTTTTGAGGGCACTTGCGATACCGATCCATTCAATGTATGGCTGAAACAGGAGTTGATTCCAAATTTGACTCATGGCCAAGTTCTGATTCTCGATAATGCAAGCTTTCATAAATCAAAGACAACTAGGAAATTGATAGAGGAATGTGGCTGTAAAATTCTCTTCCTCCCGCCTTATTCACCAGACCTAAATCCTATCGAAAAATATTGGGCAAACATGAAAACAAAAATCCGAGAACTTCTTCCTACTGTAGCTACTTTATCCGAAGCCTTGGATCGAGCTGTTTTATCAATGTCAATTTAAATTACTATATGAGTTCGCTTCTGAGGAATCCTGGAAAATTTACAAAAATCCCAACCAAAAGTAGTAAAATGCGATGCATGACGTGTCTCCTTTGGAAGATGTGAAAATAAATTCTAGGAGAGTGTGAAGAAAAATACAATCGATATTCGACTGTTCATTTGAGGTTAAGCATTTTCGGTCGGATTCTTGATTGCCGTAAAACGGTGGAGAACTTGGAGCCAGGTTCTTTCAAAAATGCGGCAAAGAGCTCCATTAGCCACAACATTGGCACAAGTGATCAAAGGATCGAGAATGACGTTAAAGGCGAGGATGATCGCTATCATTTCAGGAGTAAAGTTGAGATAATGCTCATAGATAGGAAGCATGATGAAGACAGCCCCGCCAAGAATGGCTGCTGTTGCAAAACGAGCAAGAACAAAAACAATGGTAAAAGGGATCCAAACAGAGAGAGGGGGAGTATGCCCATTGAAATGCAGGTAAATCAAAAAACATAAGAAGGTATTGGCAATGCAGTCTCCAATTTGCTGAATATTTGTTGTAGCAGGGATGACGGCTTTAGCGAGATCGGGGTCAGTTAAGTTTTTAGAAGTTCCTTCGATTGTCCAGGGCATTGTGGAAAGGCTGCAGCCAGAGCTAAAAGCAATTCCTGCCGCAGGGAGAAGGTTTTTCATGCTTTTGAAAAGAGTCGAAATTGAAAAATTGCTTCCAACAAGGAACAGCAACATAATATAGGCAGTCAAAAATAGAAGGAGCCATAGGAGGAAGTCAGCATATTGAGTGAACATCTGATTTAAGAGCTGAGTTTTATACATGCGAGCGACAAACCCAAGAATGAAAAGAGGGACTAGACGGGAGAATAGCTGAGTAAGGATCTTTTCGGCAGTTTCTTTGCCCCTTGAGATGACTATTCGGAGGAAAGGAAATTTAAAGGCAGCAATCAATCCAATCGCAATTCCCGCGAAAGTTCCTTTGTCAGATGCCCACCAGATGGGCTTAGCTAAAGGAATACGCCACAACGGGTTGAAAGTATCAGCCAAATGATGGGGCTCGATAGTTTGAAGATAGTCAGCAGCCAGATGGCCACAGCCAAATGAATACCAGACACTGAGGGAGTTAGAAAATGCCTCGAAAATAAAAAGGGAAAGAATGAAAAGGGGAGCTTGTTTTTTAAAAAAGGCAATAGCATGGGCTATAAATAGTCCGACACTAATAGGAAGTATCAAAAGCAAGATATCCTTAATCAAAAGGCTGACAGTATATAGGCCTTGATGCACTTCTATGGGAAGAAAGGCTGCCATTCCAAGATAGATGGTAATGACAAGAAAAATCTGGATACTTCGCTGCTTTAGAAATACTGCTAAAATTTTAGCCATCACATACACGATTATTTCTTGTTCAATTTACTTAAACTCAAAAGAAATTGATTTGTTTTTTCATTCATCATTTGGCGGTTTAAACATTGGTTAACTAAGATCGCAAATGCAAAATCCCCTGTATATCCAGCATATCCTTTTGCCAATAGAACCAGATTTTGCCTTTTTTCTTTTTTGTATTGTTGCCATCTGTTCATTTCCTTTTGTGGTTTACGTGAACAGACAGTTCTGATGGGATGAGCTGACACGCATAAGATGTCAGCGTGCCGTATAAGTGCCATAAGGTAAAATGTTAAGTGAAAAATTCACCTAACTTTCGTTCTAAACTTATTGCAGAACAGGCACTTAAAAATGTGGGGCAACCTGGACTTGAACCAGGGACCGACGGGTTATGAGTCCGCTGCTCTAACCAACTGAGCTATTGCCCCAAAAAGGCCTGAATGATAGCCAAAATCCAGCTAACATTGCAAGGATTTTATAGGTTTGCGGGGAAAATCTAGATAGGCTATCTAAAATATAAGATCTGAAGTTTGCATAGAAACAGAAAATTCGCTATACAAAAGTCTTTTGGAGTATAATTTGATTTATGAAATTACGGCGGTTGGGACTGATTAGCTATGCATTGACTTGTTTTTCTCTGCAAGCATCGGAAGAAAAAGATGAGATGGTTGCAATCGAAATAGATAGAATTAGAACAGATATTCTAACGCGTACTGATAATTTATTGATCGATACTTTTGCTGATGCAACGGATCCTTATTTAGAAGGATACATTCAAGCATTAATCGATGTGCATTATTACGAGTATCAAGTTGTTGTCATTGTTAAAAATCATAAGGTGTATTTAGCAAACCTACCAAATAACGATCTTTTGTCGGAGAGTATTATCTCTTTTGTCGATGATTTACCAGGTGTGGAATCTGTAGAGGTTGCAGATCTATCAGAAGCAGAGGAAGAAGCCAGAGAAGCTTATGTAGAACAACCTCGTTTAAATGGAATCTGGTTTCCTCAATCTACTGTTTTATTCGCTCCTTTGATAGCAGATCCTAGGCAGCCGGTTAACTCTGTAGCAGTTCGCTGGGGAGATCGCGTGATTGGTCACGATGTCGCAGCTATTTCTCTAGGGGATGATTTCCCGATTTTTCGTTGGCTGAATGTCTTTCGTTGTGAAGGGGATTTGCAAATTGGTATAGAAGCGGGCATTTGGTCTGTGTTTAATTACTCTGATTCTTTAGGTCATGGCAGAGGATGGTGTGAGTTAATTAATACAGATTATCTTGTAGGCATTCCTTTGACGTATGCTTTGAACAGCTGGTCTTTTCGTTTAAGAATCTACCATGTCTCTTCTCACTTAGGAGATGAATTTTTATGCAATCACTCTGAGTTTTTAAAACACAGAAGAAATCCTAGCATGGAAGCCATTGACTTTTTTAGTTCCTATCAAGCTTCTAGTCATTTGCGGCTTTATTTTGGACCCGGAGTTATTCTGCATAGCGATCCCTCTTTTAATATGAAAACGCTATATGTCCAATACGGAGCGGAATTAAGGGTTTTTGGTAGCAAATTGTACTACCATCGCTTATATGGGACACCCTTTTTTGCTATCCATGTAGAAAACTGGCAAGTCAGAGATTGGAATTTTGATGTAAGTATGAAATTGGGATACGAAATTAGTAAGTTACAAGGAGTAGGTCGTAAGATGCGTATTTATGTGGAATATCATGATGGCTATTCTTATGAAGGACAGTTTTTCAAGAGACGGACCGAATATGGTGGGATAGGACTTTCTTGGGGTTTTTAGTCCACGATTACAAATCCATCGGGGCTAGCCGGATATTCTGAACCAATAGGCAATGTACCTGAGAAGTATTGTTCGTATATTTTAAGCCCTTGAGTGGCGTTTTGTATGCAATAAAAGCAATTACTAACCCATTCAGATTCTTTAATGGTTCCTAGTTTTAAGTTTGATAGGAAGCGAGGGGTGATTTTTTGCTGCCAGAAATGAGAGTCTCCAAATAAAAGAACAGGCGTAGGCGCAATAGAGCCCACTTTTCTTCTTACTTCTTCTAAACACTGTTCAAAGTCAGTTCCAAAGCCTCCTGGTAAGATAATCGGAAAATCCAGGTTAAATTCCGCTTGTCTTTCCACAAGACGATCTAGGCGATAGGTCATTTTTGCTTCAACATAGGTGTTTTGTTTTTGCTCTTGAATATTGAGATTGTTGCTATTGCGGAAGTCCACAAGATTTGCGCAGGATAAAATACCAATTCGCTCTGCTACTTTATTCCCCATTTCCATAATACCAGGTCCTCCTCCAGTCACTAAAGCAATAGGCGTATCTGCATTTAAAAGAGGGTGATTGAGAAAAGAGCGCATCTGTATTAAGCCTTTTAGTAAAGCTGTTAATTCCTCTTCGAACGATCCGGTGACTAGAGTAGACCCATATATGCCAAATGCCGTGGATCTAATAAATGCATCAACCAATGTTTCCGGGACAAACATGCCTGAGTCTTTTCCTGGTTTTGGAGTGTATTGTAGTATTTTGTTTGTTGTGTCATCTACCCAATAAACGGGGATACCAAAGCTGGCAAGGTCAAGCAGAAGGGATCTATCTTCATGAGAAAAGAAATTCCCGTAAGCTAAAGAAGGTGTTTTAAAGTATATGCCTTTTAAGCAGCGTTGCACAGAGTTATTTAAAAGCATTCTTTTCATTAAAGGAGAAGGAAAATATCTAGTTAATAAAATGCCCTGGCTAGTAATTAAGCCATCTTCAATATATTTTAAAAAAAGATAACAGGGCTGTTGCTCAATGTAGTTTTGTACTAAAATGGCTTGTTCAGAGGGATGAAAAAGCCCTGGAAAAGGGGTTTTATGGGTATCTCTTATAATCCAGTCTTTGGGTTTTAGATTCAATAACTGCTCACCTTTAACGACAAAAACAGCAGCTCGATGATAAAAGGGAGTAGGTGCTGTTTCAAAGGCTTGAAAAAGTTTAGAAGGATCTTCCAGGCAATTTTGCAATTGATCACGATCAGTAAAAAACACATGTTCGCGATGTGGCTCTAAAGTATAAAATTCAACCGGGATAATCGATAGATCTTGGCTAGAAGAACCAAATAGTTCGTATACATCTCCAGATGCTGTTGTATCCGGTTCTAGAACATCTGCAGTTGTATGTGTAACTGCTTTAGGTAAAAGTTCATTTACCACCTTTCCAAAGGCTGTGCGTATATGAAGAGGAGCTGTTCTAACCAATAGAATTTGATTTTCTTGTACTTGTCGTTTGGCGCCAGCTACCCAAGTTTGATCAAGCTGGATGAGTGTTCGTAAGCGAAAAGAAGGATGTATGAGGGCTTTGGATAAAGTAGGGAGTAATCCTAAAATTGCTTTTTCATCGTAGTTAAGAACCCCATTTTGCAATGGTAAAAAGGCAACTGTACGGCCATCAATTTTTTCTAACAGGAGCTCATCTTTTCCTTTAGGGCCACCTAAAGAGAGTAAAGGCCTACCCTGGCGATCGCTGCGTCCAAACATACGCATAAGGTAATCAGGATCGCGAACTCTTCTTCTTGGATCAGCAGCAAATAGTTTCCCAATATAGGATCCTTGCTGGATAAAACTAAACAAAGCAAGGGCAATTTTTCCATAGGCCTGTAGTTGCACTTTGGCTGTAGCAAAGGCGTTTTTCTTCTGTAGATCTATTTCTTGCAACACAGCATTAAGCCCTAGTTGTGCTAGTGTACTTTTTAGATTAAAGGTAATATAGGCGGAGTCCATCTGAAATCCTACAAACGCAGGAGAAATATTTTGAATTTGGATTTCTACATTAAGCAGTTCTGGAGAGGGTCTATCCATTTTTGTTATTAGACCATCGGGAGTAACAAGGTCATAATGATGTGCTAAAAGATAACTTTCCATGATGTGAGAGCCTCATGCTTTTCTTTTTTTAGTGAAGCAGATTTTGGGCTTTAATCGGTAGTTCTTTTGCAGTTCTTGAGAATTAATTTTGTTAATGATACATTTAGAATTTGCTTTATTGATGCTTATTATGATTAAAAAAAGTATTGGAATTCATGATGGGGCCTTTCATGCTGATGAGGTAACCGCTTGTGCTCTGCTTGTTCTATTTGATTTGGCAGATGAGGCTAAAATTGTGCGCACTCGTAATCTACAAAAGCTGGCCTTATGCGAATATGTTTGTGATGTAGGAGGGATATATGATCCTTCTTTAAAACGCTTTGATCACCATCAAATAGATTATAAAGGGGAGTTGAGTAGTGCAGGAATGGTTCTACTCTATTTGCTAGATCAAAAAAAACTGGATCAAGCAGCCTATGATTTTTTAAATAGTTCTTTGATAGTAGGAGTAGATGCGCATGATAATGGGAAAATAACTCCAGAATTTGGTGTTTGTAATTTTTCTCAAGTAATTAGCAATTTTGTGCCGGTTGTCTACGATGCTAAAAGCGATGCACAAGATCTTGCTTTTCATGAAGCATTTGCCTTTGTAAAAGGACATTTAAAAAGGCTTTTAGAAAGGTTTTGTTATATCCAGATGTGTCGTGAGAGGGTAGCTCAAGCAATGACACTCAATCAAAAGTATCTTTTTTTCGAAGAAGCAATGCCTTGGATAGAATCCTTTTTTGAGTTAGGAGGAGAAAAACATCCTGCATTATTTGTCATTATGCCCTCTTCCGGACATTGGAAATTGAGAGGCATTCCTCCTTGTATGGAAAAGCGTATGCAGGTGCGATTGCCTCTTCCAGAAGAGTGGGCAGGTCTCTTAGAAGAAGATTTAAAAAAAGCATCCTCCATTTCAGGAGCTATTTTTTGTCATAAGGGAAGGTTTATTTCTGTTTGGGAGACTAAAGAAGATGCTTTTAAGGCATTAGAATATATATTAAAACGGTCTTGTTATGAGCACAATATTTGCTAAAATTATTCGTAAAGAGCTACCTGCAATGGTTGTATTTGAAAATGAACGTATTTTAGCCATTGAAGATTTACATCCTGTAGCTCCCGTTCACATTCTAATTATGCCAAAAAAAGAAATCCCTGATTTCCAATCTATAACGGCGGAGGACTGGCCTTTGATTCAGGAGATTTTCTCTATAGCGCAGGATTTAGCTAAAAAATATCATATAGAAGAAGGGTACCGATTTTTGACAAATAATGGAGAAGGAGCTGGTCAAACCATTTTTCATCTTCATTTTCATTTAATTGGAGGAAGAAGATTGAGTCTTCTGGCATGATGCGCTATTTCATTTCCTTTCTTCTGTTTTCCTCTGTATCTTTTGCTCTTACAGAAGAAAAACTAGAAAAACGTATCTACTCCCATTTATTGATAGGAGATGATCTACAGGCGATTCAGGAGGCAAAAAAAGCCATAGAATCCTTTCCAGATTCTCTCCTTTTACGCAAGGCTCTACTCTATGCTTTGTGTCAGTTTGGTAGCGAGATGCAAGCATGGGATCAGTGGTGTTATCTTTGCCCTTGCTTGCAAGATTATAAGAAAGAGCGACATTTGATCGAAATGCTTAGCTGGAGCGCTCTTAACAAAGGACAATCCGCAACGCAAATCTCTGTGCGTTTTAATACTTTGATTGGGGCTACTTTAACAAAAGATTCTAAAGCCATTCCCATGTTGCTCAAAGGTATGAGGGATTCTAATGCCCTGCTGCGCTCTAGTGCTATTAAGCTATGCACTCAGTTTAAAGATGAGGTTTTTAAAGAAGAGTTAATTGCCTTGCTTAAACGGGAAAAGGTTTGGTATGTGCGCTTAGAAGCTATTCGAGCCATTGGAACTTTACGTATATATGAGCTTATAGAACCTCTGCAAGCAATAATTGAAGATCCTTGTAGCTTAATGGAAGAAAAAACAGCCGCTATGATGGCCATAGTAGAAATGTCCAGCCAAATCAGCCGGAAAAAACTAGAGAGCTTAATTACGCAACAAAGATCTCTTTTGCGTCAATTGGGAGCAGAAATTATTGCTCATTTTGAAAGAGCACAAGATAGTGATCTCTTATTACAATTATTAAATGATTCTTCAGCAGAAGTGCGTATATCAGCGCTGAATGCTTTAGCTCTTTTGCGTGTCAAGTGCATTGGAAAAAAATCTATTCATAGTCTAGTGGAGGTTTGCTTAAAAGATTCTTCTCCACTTGTAGCAATTACCGCAGGGTATCTATTATTAATTAATCAAGAAAAAACGGGTGAAATGGCTCTTAGCTATTGGTTGCAATCGGAGAATCTTAAATGGCAGCGCTTGGCAGCAGCAGCAGTTGCTGCAAGCGGACGATTTGGTGTAGATTTAGCTTTTAAAAGTATCCATAAAGCAAAAGATCCTTATGTGCGTTTGAATTTGTGCATAGGTTTAATTGGGCAACGTGCACACACAGCTATTGTCTCTGATACAATCTTTTCTATTTTGTCTCAAGAACCTAGTCTTTGGATGTGGGATAAACAAACCCATTCCTTATTTTCCCCGATCATTCCAAGCGATGTAACTCATATAGAAACCATTCCTAATTACCCTCAGATAGTCGACCAGCTGGTTCGGTTAGACATCTTATCTATTTTGCATTTTGTCCAGTATCCAAAAGCACTACAGTTAACCAAGGATTTCTTGCAAAAAAAAGATTGGAATATTACAGCTGCTGCAGCGGTTTTACTACAAGAAGGGGATGAAAAGGCAGGTGAGCTTGTAAGTTCATTGCTCGATGACTCAGATGAAAAAGTACGTATGCAGGCAGCTTTGGTTTTAGGACTTATGTATCGCGATCCAGTAGCTGTAGATGTTTTGCAAAAGATTTATCCCCATGCAGATCAAAGAATAAAAATCACCATTCTAGAAGCTCTTGCACAGATTGGAGATGCTAGCTCTATTCCTTTTTTGTTAGAGATTTTAAAAGAACCCTTTCAGACTTTACGCATTGTTGCAGCATCTGCGCTTATTCAGTGTTTATACCGCTAATTTGTTTGCTTTGTTTAGTATAAAGTATTACATTAGGTCTAATTTTATCTAATTTTATTTTATGACTATAACTACATCTTCTTATCCTGTATCTAAAGGGCGTTTGTTATCAGCTGCTTTTTTAATTTCCGGAACTTGTGTAGGCGGAGGAATGCTAGCTTTGCCTGTGGAAACCTCTCAAATGGGTTTTTTCCCTTCTCTAGTTGCTATGGCTTTGACTTGGGTTTTTATGACGATATCAGGATTATTGCTTGTAGAGGCAAATCTTTGGATGCCAGAGGGGGCTCACATAATGACTATGGCCTCACATTTACTTGGGAAAGTAGGCAAGTGGCTCTGTGTAGCTCTTTATTTATTCATGGCTTATGCCTCTTTAATTGCCTATAATAGCGGAGGAGCCGTCATTTTAATTAGAGGTATACAGACCTTTTTTAATGCTAGCATGACTTATGGATCTAGTTGCTTATTGTTTGGGATGTCATTTGGGATTTTAATTTATTTAGGTACTAAAAAAATTAGTAGAATGAATGTCTTGCTAATGGCTGGTATGATTCTATCTTACATAGGGCTAGTTGGTTTTGGGTTTAAAGAAGTAAATATGCATCGTTTGATCCAACAACAATGGTCTTCTTTAGGCGGGGCTTTTCCTCTGCTTTTAGCCACATTTAGTTATCAAATGATTATTCCCACACTTACCCCCTATCTGCGTCGAGATCCCAAGAGCTTGCGCTTTGCAATCCTTTTAGGAACAACGATTCCTTTTTGTGCTTATGCTATTTGGCAGTGGATTGTTTTAGGTAGTGTTCCTTTAGAAGGATCTGGTGGATTGCAAGAGGCTTTTACTAAGGGGCAAGCAGCTACAGAAGCGCTTTATGCTATTGTTTCTAATCCCTATTTTATTACTTTAGCAGAGAGCTTTGCCTTCTTTGCTTTAGTTACTTCTTATTTAGGCATAGCCCTTGGATTATTTGATTTCTTAAGAGATGGGTTGAAATTACAACAGCAGATCTCGCATAAGCTCTGTATTGGGGCTCTAGTGGTTCTTCCTGTAATCCTTTTTGCAACAGCCTTCCCTAATGCTTTTATGCTAGCTTTAGAGGTTTCCGGAGGCTTTGGCGATGCTTTGCTTAGCGGGATTATCCCTGCATTAATGGTTTGGATGGGCCGTTACCGTAAGAATTTAACAGGTAATTATCAAGTAACTGGAGGAAAAGGATTGTTAATGGCTATATTTTTCTGTTCTAGCTATGTCCTGGTTATCCAATGGATCAAGCTAATTCACTAAAAGAAGATGGAGTTGTCATTATTTCAAAAAGATGACTTGCTAGTTCATCAGGCGGCATTTTTTCAACTTCTTCAAAAAAAAGATTTTCAAAATTTCTAAAAAGATCGAATTTAGTAAAACGCACTAGAGGTTCTGTCAATTTTTTCTTTAAGACTTCATTTAATCCCTGAATTTGATTCCTCTTCAAAGGATCTTGATCGGATATGAGTAACAAATCTTTTTTTTCTGTCAGGCAATCAAGATCACCTGTAGCAATCACATCAGATACAGCAACCTTGAAGCATACATCTATTTTCAAAAGCAATACTTGGTGTTGTAGTTGAATAACTTCTTCTATTCTGGATTTAGGACTTGAAAAATTGGTATTTGTTACGAGCTCTTGTAGGCTTTGCTCTGCTTCTGCGTATTCTTTTTCAGCAAAGGTTGCATGAGCCATGATGATTTTTTCAGGTTCAGAAAGGGAAGTTTCTTGATATGTTTGGTATATGTTTTGCATTTCTCTTAAACGACTAGCAACTTTTCCTGCTTCTTGTGCGATTTGGATCATGTCATGAGCTATTTTAGCAAATTGCAATCCAGCAGACTGAGTAATAGCAGATCCTGCTATGGATAGCCAGCAAGGAAGCATCATTGTTTGAAGAGGGATAAAGCTTAAGAAAAAAGCAGTTGCAACTATACCTGATATAACTGCAGCTATGTAATATAACTTTTTTTTTCTCTCAAAAGCAGCAGGGCTTTTATGTAATTCTTCTTTAAAATGAAGAAGCACGGGATTATTAGGAAAACTTATAGAAGCAGTAGTAGTCATAAATTAAATAGTTTGAAAATTCTTAAATTAACATTTTAACTTAAAGAGATTTTAGAATAAATGATTTAATTTAGGTTTTTAGTTAAAGCTTTTAGAGCTTCTTGTTTCATACGTAAGAATAAACTGGAAAGGCCGTTTGATCTACTAGGAGATAAAGCTGCGTAAAGGTTTATTTCTTCTAAGAATAAGGGGGGGCATTTTAGGATTACCTCAGGAAATTCTCCTTGGTAGACAGAGAGCAAAAGAGCGGCAAGGCCTGCTGAAATAAGCGCTTCAGAATACACTTCAAAATACATTTTTGTCTCTTTGAGATAGGAATGAAGATACATGGCACTTTGACATCCTTTGACTAGGCGTTCGGAGGTTTTGTTTAGAGAAGAATAAGGAGGTAGGTTTTTTCCTAATTCAATAATTTTTTGATATTTTTCTTCAGGAGTTATGCATGATTCAAATATTTTTTTAGCAAGAGCTTGCTTATACAGACAGCTTTCAAAAGTATGGGTTAAATCTATGTTCATGGAGTCAAGGATAACCCAATTGAAAATCTTAAGTCAAGAAAGTGATAATTCCCATTGACAATTTGCAGTAAATCGTGTTTGATGAATTCCGCATTTAGGTAAAATCTCTTGTTTATTGCTAATAGCGGCATTTAGCTGACTTTTTTAGTGTAGATGATTTTTTTAAAACACCTAAAAACAGAATATATTACATTTTAAAAACAAGCGCGTTATTTTTTTATGCCAAAAGAAGACAAGATTAAAATTGATGGCACGGTAGAAGAGCTTCTCCCCAATATGACTTTTTCTGTTATTTTAGAAAATGGACAACGTGTTTTAGCTCATCTTTGCGGAAAAATGCGCGAGTGCAACATTCGCGTTTTTGTAGGAGATATTGTTACGGTTGAAATGTCCCTTTATGACTTGAGTAAAGGGCGTATCTTGTATAGAAAGCGATAAGAAAACCGGTTTTTTATACGTAGGTATTGAATTTATTTGTCTTAAGGAATAAACTTTGTTGCTTTCGACTTGGAAAGCAAGTCTCTTTATAAAGAGCAAGCAAGAGGTTTATTGTTAAAGACTAAAAATCTACTTGCTCTTTAGGGCCCAGGTAGCTCAGTGGTAGAGCATTTGCATGGTAAGCAAAAGGTCGTAGGTTCAATTCCTATTCTGGGCAAAATTTAGAAATATAAGCAACATATGCATACAGGAGCCTAACGGAGGATCTGATGGCCAAAGAAGCGTTTCAAAGAAATAAGCCTCATGTCAATATCGGGACAATTGGTCACGTTGACCATGGTAAAACCACACTAACAGCAGCAATCACGAAGATTCTTGCGCAAAAGGGGGGTGCAAAATATCGCGACTATGCATCTATCGATAATAGCCCTGAAGAAAAAGCGCGTGGAATTACCATTAACTCTTCTCACGTAGAATACGAAACAGATAACCGTCACTATGCTCACGTAGACTGCCCAGGACACGCAGATTACGTTAAAAATATGATTACAGGAGCTGCTCAAATGGATGGAGCTATTCTTGTTGTAGCTGCAACCGATGGAGCTATGCCTCAGACAAAAGAGCATATTCTATTAGCTCGTCAAGTAGGTGTTCCTGCCATCGTCGTATTCTTAAATAAGATGGATATGATGAAAGGGGAGGAGGATCTTGTCGATCTCGTTGAGATGGAACTACAAGAGCTATTGGAAAAGCAAGGTTATAGAGATGTTCCGATTGTACGAGGATCTGCTCTTAAGGCTCTAGAGGGAGATCCTGAATATGTAAAATCTATTGAACGTCTAATGGAGGTTGTTGATGAAAGCATCCCTACTCCAAAGAGAGATGTAGATAAACCCTTCTTATTGCCTGTTGAAGATGTATTCTCTATTTCTGGCCGCGGAACCGTTGCTACAGGAAGAGTGGAAAGAGGTGTGATTAAGCCCAATGATAAGCTGCAAATAGTGGGAATAAAAGACACTCGTGATACTGTTGCTACTAGTCTTGAGATGTTTTTAAAGGTTTTAGATAAAGCAGAAGCTGGAGAAAACGTAGGGGTTTTATTGCGTGGTGTTGAAAAGAAAGACATTGAGCGCGGTATGGTGCTTGCAGCTCCTAATTCTTGCACTCCTCATAGTCAATTTGAAGGAACGGTATATGTGTTAAAAAAAGAGGAAGGAGGCCGTCATAAGCCTTTCTTTACTAAATACCGTCCTCAATTTTTCTTGCGCACGACTGATGTAACTGGAGCTGTTACCCTCCCAAAAGGCACAGAAATGGTTATGCCAGGCGATAATGTAACTTTAACAATAGATTTAATTCAACCTGTTGCTATGGAAGCAGGAATGCGTTTTGCTATTCGCGAAGGTGGTAAAACAATTGGTGCGGGAACCATTACTAAAATTTTGAAATAGTGGTTTTGGAAAAATGTTAAGCGAGCTCTTGTTGTAAAGAGCTCGCTCTTTTGCTGTCAGGGGTGTGTAGCTCAGCCTGGCTAGAGCAGCGATCTCCAAAGTCGCCGGTCGGGGGTTCGAATCCCTCCGCACTCGATAAAATATAAATTAAGGTGCTTTTATGTGTGCTATGGACACTAAGCTGAACCAAGCAAGATTGCCTTCAGATTTACATGCGCAATCAACCCTTAAGAAAAAACCTGCTTTAAGTTACATCCAAGGAATAAAAGATGAGCTTAAAAAGGTAAGTTGGACAACAAAGGAAGAGCTTATGTTGTCTACTAAGGTTGTCATTGCAGTAACTTTTGCTTGTGGAGTAGGGATTTATTTTGTAGATCTTCTTGTAAAGGGTGGCTTGGATTTTATTTCATATGTAACACACAAAGTACTGGGTTAAAGTAAATGAGGCTTCATGCATAAATGGTACGTCATACAAGTTGTCTCTGGTCAAGAAAAAAAGATCAAAAAGTCTCTAGAAGAAAAGCGTAGTTCCAGCGGAATGGATGAGATTCTTGAAGAGGTTCTCGTTCCGACTGAAAATGTGGCTGAGGTTAAGGGTGGCCAGCAAAAGATTAGCGAGAAGAAATTATGGCCTGGCTATATACTTGTAAAGATGATTCTAACAGATGATTCTTGGCAATATGTGAGTAAAACAAATGGCTTTTTAGGTTTCTTAGGCGGAGACAAGCCTAATCCATTATCGCAAGAAGAAGTTGATGATATTTTAAAAGATCTCGAAGAGAAGAAAAAAGGGGTCGTTCAGAAACACAATATTACTATTGGAGATAAGGTAAAAATTACAGACGGTGTGTTTATCAATTTTACCGGAAAAGTAATAGAGGTCTTCCACGAGAAGGGGCGCTTAAGCGTTATGGTTTCCATTTTTGGAAGAGACACTCGTGTTGATGATTTAGAATTTTGGCAAGTAGAACAACTGCCTACTGAATCTGAAGTAAACTAGTATTCAAGGAATGAAGAATAATGGCAAAGAAACTTATAAAAAAGATTAAATTGCAGATTTCAGCTGGTAAAGCTAATCCTGCTCCTCCTATAGGACCTGCTCTTGGAGGGGCTGGGGTGAATATTATGGCTTTTTGCAAAGAATTTAATGCAAAGACACAGGATAAGGCTGGCGATATTTTACCCGTTGAAATTTCTGTTTTTCACGATAAAACATTTACTTTTATCACAAAACAGCCTCCTGTTGCAAGAATGATTCTTAAAGAAGCAGGAGTGGAAAAAGGCTCTAAGGTGCCAAACCGCGATAAAGTAGGAAAACTCAGTAAAGAGCAGGTGGTGAAAATCGCCAAAAACAAACGTTCTGATATGCGTGCTCGAACTGATGAAGCGGCTTGTAGGCTTGTAGAAGGAACAGCGCGTTCTATGGGAATAGATATTATATAAACTTTGAAGGAACAAAAATGCATCGAAGCAAAAGATTTCGGGAGATAGCCAGTAAAATCAAACCTCATGAAAAGTATGATCTAGCTCAAGCTATCGAAATTTTAAAAAACTGTCCTCCGGTTAAGTTTGATCAATCGGTGGAGTTATCGCTTAAAACAAGCATCGATGCCCAGAAACCAGATCAGCAGGTTCGTGGAACCGTTTCATTACCGAATGGAACAGGAAAGCAAACCACTCTTGTTGTTTTTGCCAAAGGCGAAAAAATACAAGAAGCCCTTGATGCTGGTGCAGATTATGCTGGGAACGAGGAGTTGTTTGAGAAAATTAAAAAAGGTTGGACTTCATTTGATGTTGTTGTAGCAACACCTGACATGATGCGTGATTTAGGAAAATATGCAAAGATTTTAGGCCCAAGAGGGTTAATGCCTACTCCTAAAGCAGGAACTGTTACTAATGATGTTGCAGGCGTTTGCAAACAAGTAAAAATGGGTAGAATTGAATTTAGAACAGATAAGCAAGGTGTGATTAATACTCTGATTGGGAAGCTTTCTTTTTCAGCAGAGAACCTTATAGAAAATATCACTGCTTTTATCAACGCGATTGTTAGAGCTAAGCCATCTAGTGCTAAAGGACAATACATTCAATCTATCGTATTGTCATCTACGATGGGACCTGGATTAAAAGTTGACTTAAGCGTAATTGCAGGACTACAGGGAGCAAAGGAACAATAGCATGAGACAAGAAAAGCAATTACTTCTCAATGAGATTAAAGAAAAAATCAATGGTTCTAAAGCGCTTGTGCTAGCGCAGTATCGATCTCTTGAACCTAATGTTTCTGCAGATCTTCGCACGAGCTTAGAGCAGACGGGAGCAGAATTGGAAGTCGTTAAAAAGAGAATACTTCTTAAAGCAGCAGAAAGTGCTGGAATCATTTTAAATACATTTGACATGCAAGGGCATATCGCGGTTGTTTTTGCAAGCCAAGATCCGATTCCAGCTACGAAGGTAATTTATAAATTTTGTCAAGACAATGAGAAAAATGTAGAGGTTGTTGGTGGATGTTTTGAAGGAGAAATTTGTTCTGCAGCTGATGTAAAACAGATTTCTCAACTACCAAGCAAAGAAGAGATGCAAGCACAGTTCTTAAACGTGCTTGAAGCCCCAATGGCACAAATGCTATCGGTTGTGCAGTCTCTACTTACTAGTGTCATGTACTGTTTGGATAACAAAAGCCAACAAGAAAACTCGTAAATTTAAACAAGAAAGAGGTTGATCGTGAGTACCCAACAAAAAAATATTGAAGAATTAGTTGACTCCTTAAGTCACTTAAGCGTTTTAGATATGGCTAAGCTAAAAACAGCTCTTGAAGATAAATGGGGCGTAAAAGCAGCAGCAGCAGCACCTATGATGATGGCTCAAGCTGCAGCTCCAGCTGCAGAAGCAGCAGCTGAGTCTACAGAATTTGAGGTATCTTTAACAGCTGTAGATCCTACTAAAAAAATGGGCGTAATTAAAGTGGTCCGTGAAGCTACAGGACTTGGTTTAAAAGAATCAAAAGAGTTTGTTGAGGCGGTTACACCAGCAACTCCTAAGATAATAAAACCATCCTGTTCTAAACAAGAAGCTGATGAGCTCTCTACTAAATTTAAAGATAGTGGTGGAGAAATTAAAGTAAAAGGTCTTTAATTAATTTTTCTTGAACAGCCAAGTAGAGGTTATTTATGATCTCTACTTGTGTTTTTTTTCGGTTTAGTTAAAGTTTTAAGTATTTCATAGCTTAAAGAGGTTATGAAAATAATAGAGAATTCTTACCTCATTCTAACAGACAAAGAATAGGAGCCGTTTCAATGTTAAAAAGGCCGCCCCATAGGGTGAGTTTCCAAGACAGGAAAGAGATTATCGACCTGCCAAACCTGATTGAAATCCAAATTAAATCTTACAGTCAATTTCTTCAGGCAAATAAATT
Source organism: Candidatus Rhabdochlamydia sp. (assembly GCA_035949155.1). Lineage (GTDB taxonomy): Bacteria > Chlamydiota > Chlamydiia > Chlamydiales > Rhabdochlamydiaceae > Rhabdochlamydia. The sequence continues at coordinate 21,427 of DASZIJ010000010.1, forward strand.
GCCTCATGAAAGAGAAAATATTGGATTACAAGAGGTTTTTACAGAAATTTTCCCTATCAAATCGTATGATGAAAAAACCATCCTCGAGTACATTTCCTATACTTTGGGAGTTCCTAAGTATACGCCCGAAGAATGCATTCGTCGCGGAATTACCTATAATGTTTTTTTGAAAGTTAAATTTCGACTGACCGACGAAACTGGCATTAAAGAGGAAGAGGTCTACATGGGGACCCTGCCTATAATGACTGATAAGGGTACTTTTATTATCAATGGTGCAGAAAGGGTAATTGTTTCTCAATTACATAGATCTCCTGGTATTTCCTTTGAACACGAAAGGCATATAAAAGGTGTGAATATTTACTCTTTTCGAATCATCCCTTATAGAGGAAGTTGGTTAGAAGGAGCCTTTGATTCAAGCGATCATATTTATATTTATATCGATCGAAAAAAACGCAGACGTAAAATCCTAGCAACCTCTTTTATCCGCACCCTTGGATATTCTACAGATGCAGATATCATTGAAGAGTTTTTTAGCACGGTAAAAATTAAGATCCGTTCGGATAAAGATTTTCCAAAATTAGTGGGGAAGATCTTAGCAGAAGATGTTGTAGATGAAGAAAATGGCGTCATTTTTGGAAAAGCAGCAGAAAAGCTTACCACATCGATGTTAAAGCGCATGTTAGATGCAGGGGTTTCCTCTGCAAGAATTGCTGAAGATGCAGATGAGACAAGCCCTGTTATTAAAATGTTAGCGAAAGATCCAACAGATTCTTATGAATCTGCCTTAAAAGACTTTTATCGCAAAATTAGACCAGGTGAGCCAGCTACGCTTTCCAATGCGCGCTCTGCAATTATGAGACTATTCTTCGATCCGAAGCGCTATAATTTAGGGCGAGTTGGACGCTACAAGCTCAATCACAAATTAAAATTTTCTACTGAAGATGAAGATCTAGATGTGGTTACCTTACGCAAAGAAGATGTAATCGGCGCTGTCAGATATTTAATTCGTTTAAAGAAAGGAGATGAGGGATTTGATATTGATGATATCGATCACTTAGGAAACCGTCGTGTTCGTTCTGTTGGTGAATTGATACAGAACCAATGCCGAGTAGGTCTTTCTCGAATGGAAAAAATTATTAAAGAAAGAATCAACTTATTTGATTTTACTTCTGATACATTAACACCTGGTAAAGTGGTTTCAGCTAAAGGCTTAGCCGGGGTTTTAAAAGACTTCTTTGGAAGATCCCAACTTTCTCAGTTTATGGATCAAAATAACCCTATTGCAGAATTAACGCATAAAAGGCGTCTTTCTTCGCTAGGGCCAGGTGGTCTTAATCGAGAAAGAGCCGGCTTTGAAGTTCGAGACGTACATCCGAGCCATTATGGTCGTATTTGTCCTATTGAAACACCAGAGGGACCGAACATTGGTTTGATTACCTCTCTTGCTGCATTTGCTAAGCTCAATGAATTTAGTTTTATTGAAACCCCTTACCGTATTGTAAGAGATGGACTCGTAACGGATGAAATCGAATACATGGATGCAGATCAAGAAAAAAATTGTGTGATTGCGCAAGCATCTACTGCTTTGGATGAACATAATCTATTTATCGATTCTATTTGTTGGGCTAGACATAAAGGCGAGCCTCTAAAAATTGAAACGAGCAAAGTGACACACATGGATGTTTCATCGAAACAGCCAGTGTCTATTGTTACCGGTTTAATTCCTTTCTTAGAGCATGATGATGCTAATAGAGCTTTGATGGGTTCTAACATGCAACGTCAAGCTGTGCCTCTTTTGCAAACAGAAGCTCCTATTGTAGGAACAGGTCTTGAATCTAGAGCTGCTCGAGATTCTGGGGCTATTATCTTAGCAGAAGAAGACGGTGTTGTTGAGTTTGTAGATGGCTTTCAGATTGTGATTGCAGCTAAATCGAATCCTTTGATTAAAAAGACGTATCATTTGAAAAAGTTTATGCGCTCTAATGCGGGAACTTGTATTAATCAAACCCCACTTTGCGCTACTGGAGATGTGGTAGAAGCAGGGGATATCATTGCAGATGGACCTGCTACCGATAAAGGGGAAATTGCTCTAGGTAAGAACGTCTTAGTAGCGTTTATGCCTTGGTGTGGCTATAACTTTGAAGATGCGATTATTATTTCAGAGAAACTTGTTAAACAAGGGGCATATGATTCTGTCTTAATTGAAGAATTTGAAGCTCAGGCGCAAGTTACTAAAATTGGCAAAGAAGAAATTACTCCAGATATCCCTAATGTTTCAGAGTATCCTTTAAGACATCTAGATAAAACGGGTGTGGCTCGCAGAGGAGCTAAAGTTGTACAAGGGGATTATTTAGTTGGTAAAACCGTTCCAAAAGTAGAAGATAACGCTCCTTTAGAAAAAAAGTTGCTTTGCGCTATTTTTGAAGAAAAAGGCGATGAAGTAAAAGATGCTTCTCTAATTGCTCCTCCAGGAACATCTGGAGTCGTCATGGATGTAAGGGTTTTTACACGTAGAGATCGTTTATCCAAAACAGATGATGAGTTAGTAGAAGAAGCCACGCGTATCAAAGATATTCATCAAGAGTTTAAAGCTAAAGAGTCAAAACTCATTATAGAGTTTCATGAACAAGTAGGAGCTCTTTTGTTAGGAGAAGCTGCTCCAGCCCCAATCATGCACCGTAAAACAGGTGATATTCTGATTAAAGAAGAAGAAATCATCACTCAGGAAATGATTGAGGTATTGGAAGAAGAAAAGCCTGAAAATTTAATTATCGGAGAAGCTGAAGAGTATGACACTCTTAAAAAATTGATGCGTGAATTTGATTCACAAATGCAAGCTCTGCAGCAGCAGCATAAAACGGAAATTGAATTTATCCGTAAGGGAGATACCGAGTTAGATCCAGGAGTTATTCGCCAAGTTAAGATCTACGTCGCTTCAAAACGCAAGCTAGAAGTGGGAGATAAAATGGCAGGGCGCCATGGAAATAAAGGGGTTGTTTCTAAGATTGTTCCTGAGCAAGATATGCCCTATTTAAACAATGGGGAAACTATCGAGATGATTTTAAATCCTCTTGGTGTTCCTTCTCGTATGAATATGGGACAGTTATTAGAGACCCATCTTGGGTATGCAGCTAAAAAAGCAGGAATTTATGTAAAAAGTCCTGTTTTTGAAGGGTTCCCAGAGTCTCGTATTTGGGCAATGATGGAAGAAAATGGCCTTCCTTCTAATGGAAAGAGCTATTTATATGATGGACGTACAGGAGAGCGTTTTGAAAACCCTGTCGTATGTGGTTACATATACATGCTTAAATTAAATCACTTAGCCGCTGATAAAATTCATGCTCGATCAGTTGGTCCTTATTCACTTGTTACGCAACAACCATTGGGAGGAAAAGCCCAAATGGGGGGGCAAAGGTTTGGAGAGATGGAGGTTTGGGGACTAGAAGCCTATGGTGCTGGTTATACGTTGCAAGAATTAGTAACTGTTAAGTCAGACGCTGTGGAAGCAAGGCTTCGTGCTTATGAATTAATTGTAACGGGCGAAAACCTCCTATGGACTAGGGTCCCAGAGTCTTATAACGTACTTGAAAAAGAGATACGTGGTCTTGGAATAGACATGTGTGCCGTGTCAGCAGAAGAAGAGTAAAAAACTTGGAGTAACTTAAATGTCGGAAGAATTCAATAATTCCCGCTTTGAAAAAAGCTCTCGTTTTGGGAAAGTGACCATTCAAATTGCATCTGATGATAAAATTCGCAATGAATGGTCTCGTGGGGAGATTAAAAAAGCTGAAACAATTAACTACCGTACCTATAAGCCAGAAAAGGGTGGGTTGTGTTGTGAAAAGATTTTTGGTCCTACTAAGGATTGGGAATGCGGCTGTGGAAAGTATAAGAAGATCAAGCACAAAGGGATTGTTTGTGATCGTTGTGGCGTAGAAGTTACCCTAGCTAAAGTGCGTCGCCAACGAATGGCGCATATTGAGCTTGCTGTTCCCATCGTCCATATCTGGTTTTTTAAAACCATGCCTTCTCGCATTGGTAATATTTTAGGAATGTCTTCTGCTGATTTAGAAAGAGTCATTTATTATGAAGAGTATATTGTTATTGATCCAGGCCAGACAGAATTGGAGAAAAAACAGCTGCTAAGTGATGTGCAGTATCGAGAAGCGCAAGAAAAATGGGGAACCGACACTTTTGTTGCTAAAATGGGAGGAGAAGCCATCCGTGATCTTTTAGAAAAAGAAGATCTACAAACCCTTGTAATAGAACTAAAAGACAAATTGCGTAAGACAAAATCCATGCAAGCACGGATGAAATTAGCTAAGAGGCTAAAGATTGTAGAGGGTTTTACTACTTCTCCTAATCGTCCAGACTGGATGGTAATGGCTGCTATTCCGGTAATCCCACCCGATTTAAGGCCCCTTGTTCCTTTGGATGGAGGACGTTTTGCAACCTCTGATTTAAACGATTTATATCGCCGTGTAATCAACCGCAATAATCGTTTAAAAGCGATTTTAAAGTTAAAAACACCTGATGTGATCGTGCGCAATGAAAAAAGAATGCTTCAAGAAGCGGTAGACGCTTTATTTGATAATGGTCGTCATGGCCATCCTGTTATGGGAGCAGGTAACCGTCCTCTTAAATCCTTATCGGAAATGCTAAAGGGAAAACAGGGACGTTTCCGACAAAATCTTTTAGGGAAAAGGGTAGATTATTCTGGCCGTTCTGTGATTGTTGTAGGCCCTGAGCTGAAATTTAATCAGTGCGGTTTGCCTAAGCAAATGGCCTTGCAATTGTTTGAGCCATTTATCATTAAACGCTTAAAAGATTTAGGTTACGTATACACGATACGTTCTGCTAAAAAGATGATTCAAAAGCAAGCTCCTGCGGTATGGGACGTGTTAGAGGAAATCACAAAAGACCATCCTGTTATTTTGAATCGTGCGCCTACTTTGCATAGGTTAGGTCTTCAGGCATTTATACCAACACTTGTTGAAGGAAAAGCCATTCGTGTACATCCACTTGTATGCTCTGCATTTAACGCGGACTTTGACGGTGACCAGATGGCGGTTCACGTGCCCTTATCATTAGAGGCGCAACTAGAAGTAAAGTTATTGATGATGGCACCAGACAACATCTTTTTACCTTCTTCTGGTAAGCCTTCCGCGGTTCCTTCACAGGATATGATCTTAGGTTTGTATTACTTGATGTTAGATCCTATTTACATTCCGGAAGAGCATGGCAAAAAAACGAAGGTTTTTGTCGATAAACAAGAAGTTCTGATGGCTCTAGCGCCAGGCGCTGGAAGTTATAACTTTGGTGAGACACAACTAGAAGGTGAGCGTCGTGATGACTTAGGAAGAGGAATCAGGTTACATGAAAAAATCAAGCTTAAGCTAGATAATGGTATTATTGAAACAACACCAGGGCGTGTTTTATTCAATATGATCGTTCCTAAAGAGCTTGGATTTCAAAACTACACCTTGCGTAAGAAGAAAATGAGCGAGCTTGTTCTTGAGGTGTATAAAAAGGTTGGCTTAGAAGCGACTGTGTGCTTCCTAGACGATATTAAAACCCTTGGATTTTCTGAAGCGACGAAAGCTTCTTTATCAATGGGGGTTTACGATGTTAAAATCCCAACTAATAAGAAAAAAGTTATTGAAGATGCTGAAAAAAGAATCGAAGCGGTTGTTAAGCAGTATGAAGATGGTATTATTACCGAGGGAGAGCGTCATTCCAAAATTATTGGTATGTGGACAGAGGTAACCGATCTGTTATCTGAAGAGCTATTTAAAATGATTAGCTCGTTAAAAGAGGGTGAATTGAATCCTCTTTTCTTAATGATGGATTCTGGTGCTCGAGGTAATAAATCTCAGGTTAAACAGCTTGGAGCTTTGCGTGGTTTGATGGCAAAACCATCTGGTGAGATTATTGAATCTCCTATTATTGCGAACTTCCGTGAAGGCTTGAGTGTTCTTGAGTTCTTTATCTCTTCTCACGGAGCTCGAAAAGGTCTTGCTGATACAGCCTTAAAAACAGCGGACTCTGGATATTTAACTCGTCGTCTTGTAGATGTAGGGCAAAATGTCATTATTACAGAAGCTGATTGTGGAACGTTAAATGGAATTGATGTTTTTGCAATTAAGCAAGGACAAGAAGAACTTCTTTCTTTAAAAGATCGTATTTTTGGCCGTGCTGTCTGTGAAGATATCTACCAGCCGGGTGATAGTACGCAATTGATTGCAAAAGCAGGGTCTGTGCTCAATGTTCTGCAAGCAGAAAAAATTGATGATGCAGGAATAGAAAGCGTTCGTATTCGCTCTGCTCTTACTTGTGAAGCAAGAAGGGGAATATGTGCAAAGTGTTACGGTACAGATCTGGCAAATGGAATGCTGATTGGTTTAGGCGAAGCTGTGGGAATTATAGCTGCTCAATCCATTGGAGAACCAGGAACCCAGCTTACTATGCGTACTTTCCATACTGGGGGGATTGCATCAGCGGGTGTTTCTCCTGAATTAATTGCAGAACACGATGGTGTTTTGGTCTATATGGGTCTTCGTACTGTAGAAACCGATGAACATGTGTTCTTAGCTTTAAATAAAAATGGTTCCTTGCACATAGTGCGTAACGAAGGAAGAACTTTAGATGAGTATAAGAAGCTACTCAGCACTAAATCCATAGAGCCTTTACAAACCTTTACGGTGGAATTGGGGACGCGTATTTTACTTGCTGACGGAACTAATATCAAAAAGAAAACAAAAATTGGTTATTGGGAACAGCACAATGTTCCGATTATTTGCGAGCGCCCAGGTTACGTAAAATATGAAGATCTTGTTGAAGGAATTTCTACGCAAAAAGAAATTAATAAACAAACAGGGCAAACAGAGCTGATTGTTAAACAACATCGTGGCGAATTGCACCCTCAGATTGTCATTTATGCAGATCCTAAATGTACAGAACTTGTGGGAACGTATGCGATTCCTTCAGGTGCGTATATTTCGGTGCAAGAAGGGCAGGTTGTAACAGCAGGTATGTTGTTAGCTCGTCTTCCTAGAGGAGCCATTAAGACAAAAGATATCGTCGGAGGATTGCCGCGTGTTGCAGAGCTATTTGAAGCTAGACGCCCCAAGGATGCTGCTGAGATTGCTAAAATCGATGGAGTTGTTGACTTCCGTGGAGTGCAAAAGAATAAACGTATTGTAATTGTCCGTGATGATGAATCCGGTATGGAACAAGAACATTTAATTCCTTTGACTAAACACTTAATCGTGCAAAGAGGTGATTTTGTCATTAAAGGACAGCAAATAACCGATGGTTTGGTTGTGCCGCAAGAAATCCTTGATATTTGCGGTGTTCGTGAGCTACAAAGATATCTTGTTAACCAAGTACAAGAGGTGTATCGTTTACAAGGGGTGGATATCAATGATAAGCACATTGAAATTATTATCCGTCAGATGTTGCAAAAAGTACGTGTAACAGATCCAGGCGATACCATCTTCTTATATGGAGAGGATGTAGACAAGAAAAACTTCCATGCAATGAACTCTAAAACTCTAAATGAAGGCGGGCGTCCTGCGCAAGCAACTCCTGTTCTTTTGGGTATTACCAAAGCTTCATTGGGAACAGAGTCCTTTATCTCTGCTGCTTCCTTCCAAGAGACAACACGTGTCTTAACAGATGCAGCCTGTGAAGGTAAAACAGATTACCTGCTCGACTTTAAATCCAATATTATCTTAGGACACATGATCCCTGGAGGAACTGGATTTGAAGAATATCGTGAAAGGGTTTTAAATCTTGATCGTGAAGAGAAAGAACCACTTATTTTTTCTTTTAACGATAGTGACCTTGTATCTACTGCTGGATAGTTTTCTGTTGAACTAAAGCCCTATTTTATAATAGGGCTTTTTGTATTTTTCCAACTGATAAAGCGCTTAGGGGCGCTAGACAAAATAATATTTAAAAACATTTATACGCTTTTTTCTGTGCACTTCAAGGTTGAAAGAGCCGGGGTGTAACAGGGATTAAACTTTGTAGGCAATAGCACTTTCAGTGAATTTGAACGGCAAAATGATAAAGTGATCTTATCATATTGGATTTCATATT
>DASZIJ010000011.1:0-16917 GCA_035949155.1 Candidatus Rhabdochlamydia sp.
CAAAAATTTGACTTGCTTCCTCTTTTGAATAGCCTTTCTCTATATAGTCGAGTGCTTTTTTTCTTAAATCATAGGAATATGCCATATGTAAGTATTATACTTCTTTATCATGAAAGTTTAAAGTTAAATTACTATATATATCATGTTAGTACCAATAACCTTTTTACACTCCGAACAAGATAAAACGGACGCTGTGGCCTCTCTTTTAGGATAATGAATGCGATCTTTGTAACAGCGGATCAAATTCCCTGGACCGTCTTTTTGATAGATAAGCACAAGATTCTCACAACCTTCGCAAAGTATCTTATATAGCTTGGGAGCCCCTCGCATTTTTGTGTATTGATTATTTATGCACTCAATGCTATTCAAATCTGGGATGTCTGTTCTTATTGTCATATAGCCTCCTCAAATAATTGCTAACTAGAATAGATGGTAGGCAATCAGAATGATTAACCAAAACCGTAGAAAACACGTATTTCCTGAAATAAATGAGAAGTCATCTTGATGTTTCTAAAAAAAACTATTTGTATTAAACGGTTAAAAAAATGTACCATCCGATACTTTAAGAGTGGCAACTCTATTAGCAATTAAAAAGAAATAACTGGTGATTGAATGGGAGATATCCCCAAATTTCGGTTTAAAAACGATGCCTACATGAAAAGACGCGGGGCCCCGGTTATGCTTATCGTGAGGTGCGCAGAGTGCAATGCTTATGTCATGAGTTACCAAAAAGACGGCCCCGGTCCTTTACTACGTTGTTATTTAGATCGAATTCACCATCCAGAAAATCTCGAAAAAAGACAGTACGAGGTCTTTCATAAAAAGACAGATTTAAAGCTAGCATGCCCTGTATGCCATGTAGTCATTGGGTCCTCATTTATCTATGAGAAAGAAGATAGACCAGCCTATCACTTAAGACCAGGACTCTTTGTATCAAATAAAATTTACTAATTTGTTCGAATCGTCTGATAGATGGAGTTCGCGATTACAGCTGACTGTCCATCTATATTAAGGACCTTATAATGAATCAGATGATCATAATCACCACGATAGTACTTTTGTAACTCACTCTTCCCTGCAGCAAACCTCTTTCCTTCTTTGTCACGTCCATCTACAGTTAGATGGATTTCTAGAGCATCTAAGCTTTCTGGCTCAACGTAAATAGTCAAGAGATTGGAACCGTAATGGTTCATCATTATATCCATTTCATCAATAGGCCAATCAAGAACAGGAATATTGCCTTCTTTCAAAGCATTATCGATAGCATCTTTAGGAGTGGCATAGTAGATGCCATAAATAGAATTAACAGTAAGAAGTTTGCCATTTCTTTCCATTTCTTGGATGTTTTCTAGATCCACATGTACTTTATCTATTTCCCCTAAACGCAATTCTCGCGTCGTATAAGGTGATATATAAACAAACCGGGCATCGATGTCTTGAAGGTGGCGGATTAGAGTCGACTTACCAGATCCTGAAGGACCAAGGAGTAATAAAAAGGTCCCACTTTCTGCGTGTGTCATTGAGAAAAGAGCAGAAAACATAACAAGAAATTTGCATATCATACAATTAGCCCTCTCTGAGGTTATTAAGAGTCTGTTTTAGTTCAATAACTGCCTTTAATACTTCTGCTTGCCAATTTTCATTGGAAGGGGCGTATGGGTAGAGTATACCTCTTGATGAATTGACAAATACTCCTCTTTTATTTGCATTAAGAACTTGCTTCATAATTTCCGGATTTCCGCCTTGCGAACCAATTCCCGCAAGTAAAATAGGGGTGTCTTGTGGAATTTTTTCCCTGATTAAGCTGTAATCCTCTGTAGAATTGCTCGATAAAATGAGGATCATATTTCCGTTTTTATTCCAGCGATTTAACGTAAGATCTAATATTTCCTCCCATAGTTTTTTATCATTTTTCAAAACTAGATTCTGGAGAACGGTTGCATTTGCATTGCTTGTCTGTACCAGCACAAGAGCAACCTTTTTAGGGTCTTGTAAAAAGGGAGTAAAAACGTCGTCTCCCATGTATGGATTAATGACAACTCCGTCTACTCCAGCTTCAACAAATAAACGATCCATATAAGCTAACATAGTGTTGTCAATGTCACCTATTTTACAATCAGCAAAGACTGGGATTTCAGGATGTCTCTCGTGCAGATAAGCTATCACTCGATTGAAGAGTAAATGACCTTGCCCATATTGATCAAAAAATGCCTTTTGAACTTTATAACAACACGCATGTTCAGCAGTAATATCGACAACTTGAGACAGGAAATCAAAGACGTTGTCCTCAATGAATTTTCCCGATTGCGTGATTGATAGCGGCATTTTAGCGACATCAGGATCCAATCCCACACACACAAGGGAACTAGCTTCTTTCATTCTATTGTCTAGTTTTTTAATAATCTCATTCGCGTTTATGGAACTAGACACCATTGTGATCAACATAAATAAACAGAATACTCGCTTCATAGTTATCTTCCTTCAGTTAGATGCAGTTAAAATGGTCTTCTTTCTTTGTTTCTCTATAAACGAGCCTACTCACCAATTTTCATTCTCCTCAAACCTAATCGCAGGCTCTCTTCCGGTGATGAGAATACGATAGGCAGGCCTTGTCTCTGGATAAGGTCCTTCACGGCAATAAATGATAGGCTCTGCAAGAAGTTCCTCACAGTTCCAGCATCTTAGAGGGGCTGTAGAGCTAATGGTTTCTGCAGAGAACGTATGTTCTCGTAAATCCCGTGGATGATGGATTCGATCCACATACATCCGTACAAGAGTTCCTGGCCCATCTTTTTGATAATCTAAAACCCATTTATGACATTTCGCGCATGTAATCTCCAACATTTTGGATTCTCCTCGCGCTTCAGTATACTGGTCATACACATAAGGAAAGGATGTCTGTCTTGCCTTTAGACAAGTGAATCCCGTTGATAAAATACCCAACAACAGAATCCTTTTTACTTTAGGAAATGGGATTTTTATTTTTTTTAACAGATTTGAATTACCCATTCTCTACTCTTGGTGACTAAGATATGCGAGCATCATATGCGCTCACTTTATTCGAGTCAAAATATTATTTTAAAATTATTAATTCGCCAAAACTATGGAATCATATCCCTCTTGCAAAGAAAACAAAGTTGTTTTTTTCAAGGTACATTTGCATTCACAAGGCAAGTAACAGGAGAAGAAAACTCTTTCTAAGGGAAAAAATAAATCAATAAATGCTTTATTTCAACTCATCTCCCCATTGAATTTTCTTAGCAGAAGAGAAGAACTCTTTATCCTTTCGACTGATCGTTTTTTCTACAAGACCTGACTCTGCACATAGCTTTAGTTTTACAAATCCCGATCCTTTGAAAGGATGGCGAATTACACGAGAGGAACTAGTAGAAACAGGAGTACGAGAGAAGATCAGATAAGAAAACTTTTCATCTTCATAGTTTAAAGACCCTTCCTTTAGCTGACGATGGAGCGAAGATCTAGGTAATCGCACGGAAAAATGACACCAGTCGTCTTTGGCTATAGGACAACTCTCTCTATGTGGACAAGGAGCTAGTAAATGAGCTCCTAAATTTAGCAACCTCTCTCTTGCTTTTCGGATAAAATGGAAACCTTCAGGAGTACCGGGTTCGAGCAAGATGAAAATCTGTCCTGTTTTGTCCCATAGAGACTCTACTATTTGCAGTTGATCTTCTTTGCTAATCTCACATAAAGAATAAGAAGCCACAACTAGATCTTTAGCAGAAGAAGGGATATCCTTTGTGACATCTTGCAAAATCCAGGTAACTTCTACATTTGTCGGATGAGATAATAGCTTCCCTAGTTTAATGAAACCAGGATCTCGCTCTAAAAGAGTTGCTTGTTGCAGAGAAAAAAAAGACTCGGTTGCTAAAAGCACACTTGCCGGACCTGCACCACAGTCTAGCAGAGAACGAATCAAGGAAAGATCAAAGCGCTTTTGCAGCTCTTTGAATACATAAGAGATGGCAGCATAGGTAGCTGGGAGACGAGAGCACAAATAAGCTATTCTGAGGGCTTCTGAAGAAAGGGTCTCGGTTTTATTTTTCTTTTGACGATAGGTGGAAGTTAAACTCTGTGCCTGTTTTACCCAATTTTTTAAAAAAGTTCCTTGTATTAAAGATTGGATTTTAGATTCTAGCGAGGATAACATCTTAAGGTAATTGCCAGTTGATAGGTTCTTTACCCCATTTTTTTAAAGCTTCGTTGATTTGAGAAAAATGATGACAGCCAAAAAACCCAAGAGCTGAATAAGGAGAAGGATGTGCAGCTGTCAACACAAGATGAGAGGTTAGTTTTTTTTCTAAAACAGCGCCTATCTTTTCTTGAGCCGATTTTCCCCAAAGAACAAATACAAGAGGATCTTTTCTTTCCACTAATTTAGCGATCACCGCATCGGTAAAGGTCTCCCATCCTTGCCCATAATGTGATTTTGGTTCATTTGCACGTACAGTAAGCGTTGCATTGAGCAATAATACTCCCTGTTTAGCCCATGAAGATAGACAACCCTCTTTAGGTAAGTTGATACTTAAATCCTGTTTTTGTTCTTTAAATATATTTTTTAAGGAAGGGGGTTGGGGTATCCCGCAAGGAACGCTAAAGCTCAAGCCATGTGCCTGGCCCGGGCCGTGATAGGGATCTTGCCCCATAATTACCACTTTTACTCTCTCAAAGGGGGTATGCAAAAAAGCATTGAAGATCAACTCTTCAGGAGGATATACGATTTTATTCTCAGACTTTTCCTGTGCTAAAAAGCTCTTAAGATCTGCAATATACGGTTTAGCAAGCTCTTCTTTTAATACTTCATGCCAACTAGCTGCTAATTTCATACCCATAAGATCACGCTATAATGAAAAAGAATGAATTTTACTCAAAAAAAGAAAAGAAAGCAAAAAAAACCTTACCCTTAGGGCAGAGGAATGGTGTAAGAGGGTTTGCAATGTGTTTCTTTAACCTTCATAAGAGTAAAAAATGAAATCAGTAAATAAAGCGGAAGGGTGATAAAAACGCTTTGATAAGCATCTACTGAAAAAACCCTTGCACCTTCCACTAATCTTCCATCCCAGTGCAAATCTAAAAACTTGCCGGTTAATGGATCAGAAAGAGCTCCAAGAAGCGCATCAAAAGCGTTCATAAACCCGATCGCCGTTGCGGCAAAAATCGGCAAATTAACCTCTCGAATCATAGTAAAACAGAGCAGAAAACTACTGATGGAAAATCCAAAAATAAACAATAGAAAGCCAAGAGCAGATACAGAAAGACCAGATACATAAATAACTGCAGATATCGTAATAAGGGCTAATGCAGTTCCCCATAGCATGACAATACGTCTACGGCCAAGCCAATCGGAAAACCATCCAAAAATAGGGGCTCCAATAGCAAAACCAATAAAAATAAGAGATACCATTTGCGCTGACCTATGATGCGTGAGCTCAAATGCCTCCATGATAAAAGAAACACCCCATAATCCTCCAAAGACCATTACAGGAGCAAAAGCAAAGCCGCTATAGATAGAAAGCCACCAAGATTGAGGGTTTTTAAAAATCTGCTTGATGCTATTAAAAAGAGAAATCTTAGTGGGAACGATGTGTTTTTCCCTTTTGTGATCGGGCGCTTTATCCCGTACAACAATCCAAAAAACAACAGCTAAAATAAGTCCTGCTATTCCAATCAACTCTATAGCATGACGCCACTCTACCTTTTGAATAAAAACAGCTAAAGGGGCTTGCCCGCCTACAGCCCCTAACATGGCTACCGTCATCATGAGACCTGCCATGAAAGCAAATTGTCTAAAAGGAAACCAGTTTGCAATCAGTTTTAAGCAATTAACAACAGCAAAAGCTGCGCCAATACCAGTTAAAAAACGCCCTGTTCCTGCTAGAATTAAAGAATCTGCTCTAGCAAAAATAAGGCTTCCTATCGCACATAGAAAAATGGCAATTGTTGTGGTTTTCCTAGGTCCAAATTTGTCTAAAAGTAAACCTGCTGGAATTTGCAAGAGCAAATAGGCATAAAAATAACTAGCTGCTAAATTCCCCAACTCCACGCCACTAATGTGAAAAGCCTTCATTAAAGTCCCCGTCATCACGCTGGGAGATACTTCAATAGCATATTTGTAAAACATAAAAATGGCGCTAAGAAGCCAAATGCTCCAAGCGCGAACAGGATACATTAATTTTTCATGGGTCATTTTTTTATCAATCTTTCATTTCATTACTCTTAGCGATTAAAAATAGCATTTTTTCATCTGAATGGTCCAGTGTTTTTTGATTGACAAAAGGATGATCTAAGACTTAGGATCTATGGCTTTAGTTCAAGAATACGCGGTATTAAAATGAAAGATCTAGCAGAAAACAACCTTGTGCGCTTTAAAAATATTTCCAAAAAAAAAGAAGCTATTTACGCAAACTTCAAGGTAACAGGTGTAAGATCAGGAGTGAATTTTTCTGCTTCTATCTCTGTAGACATATCTGCAGCAGAAGTGCATGCTGGTGATGTTTTAGAAAAAATCATCGAAGAGTGCGCTCGAATTGGCGTCAAAGAATTTAAGCGTGCAGAATTTCAATTTGAAGGACTTACCTCAATTTAAATCTTTATCTGGGTGTAGCGCAGCTTGGCTAGCGCACTAGCATGGGGTGCTAGGGGTCGGAGGTTCAAATCCTCTCACCCAGATCTTATCTCTATTTTTTTTAATAGAAATTATTTTATGGTTTTTTTTAATGATCACTCTTGAGGAAAAAGTCATGATCTTAAAAAAAATAGTTATTCTCTTTGCCGTCAGCGCTTTTTCATTAACAGCTGATGCTTGTACCCGCGTTCTCTATCAAGGCACTCAAAATGTTGTTATTACAGGACGTTCGATGGATTGGATGGAAGACATGCGCTCCAATCTCTGGGTGTTTCCAAGAGGCATAGAGCGCAACGGCGAAGCCGGTCCTAATTCCATTACATGGACTGCAAAATATGGCAGTGTTATTGTGTCTGGTTACGAAGCTGGAACCGCTGATGGGATAAATGAAAAAGGGCTTGTTGCTAATTTGCTCTATCTTGTGGAATCTGATTATGGCAAACCTAAAAACAAAAAGCCCCTACTATCCGTTAGTTTGTGGGCACAGTTTATTCTTGATAATTTTGCAACTGTTGCTGAAGCTGTAAATCAGCTATGCTCGGAACCCTTTCAAGTTTTAGGCTCTACCCTACCCAATGCTAAACCCGCACAATTGCACTTGTCCATTTCAGATGCAACAGGGGATTCCGCTATTTTTGAATATATAGATAAAAAGCTTGTTATCCATCACGGCAAGCAATATCCAGTAATGACAAACTCGCCAAAATTCGATGAGCAGCTAGCTCTAAATAAATACTGGGAAATCATTGGCGGGCAAATTTTTCTTCCAGGAACTAGCCGCGCAGCGGATCGTTTTGCTAGAGCTTCTTTTTTTATCCAAGCAATCCCAAAATCTACAGATCCAAACTATATTACAACAGTACCAAAGGGAACCTATGCTAACCAGGCAATAGCCAGTGTTACAAGTGTTATCCGCAGTGTAAGCGTGCCTTTAGGAATCACTACACCAGGCCAGCCAAACATTGCATCAACCCTTTGGCGTACCATTGCAGACCATAAAAACAGAGTGTATTATTTTGATTCAGCTACAAGCCCTAATACCTTTTGGGTTTCCTTATTAGATTTTGATTTGACAGAGGGAAGTCCCATAAAAAAACTCACCCTAACCGATGGCAAAGTGTATTCAGGAAACGCAAATGATCAATTTGAAGTCTCTGAGCCTTTTCACTTTCTTCCAGCTGGTGTAAACTAAAAAACTACTTTAATATATTGGACAAAGCCCCAGAGACAAGAAAATACCCTAAAACTCTTTTCCACTGAAAGTGCCCAGTTTTTGAAAAATCACTCTAATCCAAGTTCTAAAAAAACACACTGGATAGCTCTTAGTGTGAGCAGTGAACCTAAACTTAAAAACACCTCTAACAAGTGAAACCTATCCTTTTTCTTTTTAGAATTAAAAATTTCGGTAAAGGATAAAAGAACAACCGCATAGAAATCAAGAAATTTCAGGGCCTTATTTCGATTCAACCTTGATGTGACAATCCAATATACAAAATCTTTCAACGCATTTGTTAACTTCTTTTCAAGATGCATAAAGTCTCAACATGATTGCTTCCTGGAAAAAATAGATATCCAAAAGCTTTTTCTATCTGCCAACCGTTTTTTAGCAATCTGTCACAATCGCGCATAAACGAGCTTGTAGAGCAGCTTAAATAAATAAGCTGCTCAGCTTGGGATTGATCAATTGCATCAAGCACAAGGGCTTCTAAGCCCTTTCTTGGTGGATCAACAACAATCACCTCAGATGTTTTAAACAGCCTTAAGCTTTTCTCCATGGGTGTTAGATGGAAAAACACTTTGTTTTTTATCTCCTGAGGAAGAAAGAAACAAGTTTGATCAAAGCACTGTTTGGCAAAGGGATTTATTTCAATACAGTGAACTTCTTTGCTAAACAAAGCGAGATTCAATCCTATAACTCCCATTCCAGAATAACACTCGCAAATCCTTTTTGACCGAAGAGCTTCTTGACAAATGATGGATAAGGCGTGTTCAAACAAGCTTACATGCGCTTGAACAAAACAAGCAGGATGAATTGAGCAAAGTATATTACCAAATTTTTCTTGAAGGTACATCTCACCAGCACACAACAACCAATTGTCACCAAAAATACGGTTGGTCCTTTCTGTATTAAAATTCAACCAAACCGAATGAAATCCTCCCAGAGAATAAAGATGAAGAATCCAAGCATCAAGTTTCTTTGTAGGTTGGGAAACGTTTACAACAATAGACAGTTGAACCATCTGGCTTTTTTTTTCCACTAAGAACTGCAGATAACGTATAAGACCTTTTTCTTCATCATAAGGTGTAATTTGGAAATCAATCATGGTTTGTACGACCTGTTGATAACTCTTGAGAATGGCCCTGTGGTGCAAGGGACAGTTAGGGATGGAAACCACATTGTGAGTTCCTCTCTGAAACAAACCAATACGAGGAAATTTAGAATCTCCTCGTACTGCAAGCTTAGCGCGAAAGCGCCAGCCTTGCGGCTCTTGATAGATGAGAGGAATTTCTATATTAGGGGCCTTGCCGGCAAAAAAGTCTTGTAAAGGAGAAAAAACGGGAGGAACAAGCTCTTGTCCTTGAAAGTCACAACCTGAACAAACAGGAAAATAATCGCAACGAAGCGGTGTTGAAAATGTGTTCATAACTATGTCCATAACCTTGTCAACAAGTTGTTGATTGTTCAAAACTGCTATTTTATCATCAAGCTATCTTCAATTCATGAACAATCTATTTTCTCTATTAAAAATGCCTACTTATGAACACTTTCACACCCCCATAAGAAGAAGACATATATATACATAAGAGTAGTTAATAGGAATTTAGGCCTCAAAATTCTTGTGAAAAATACCTAGCTAATTAACGCAACTAAATACTATAAATGTTTTTTTAACCCTTTGGGGCTATGTTAACTTTAAGCCAATTTGAAATCATTCGTCCTATTTACGAAAGCTCCCAAGAAGAAACGTTGAATTGGCTCGTTCAAGCGCATACCCAATCAGAGGCTTACACACAAGGAAAAAAAGCAGAGCAAATTCAACCTTTTACCCTTAATCTCAAACAAAAACTAGATCATGTTGCTTGTAAGCCCAATCGAATTTCAAAAAGAGGGCATGTTTTAAGAGATTTTCTGCACACAGAATGGGAAAAGATGAAAGTGTATCGCTTAGAAGAGTCTTCTTTTGGAGTTGATTTAACAGCTCGCTCTAAAGTTTTTTCCGATCAAGTAGAAGCTGCATTTGAGCAATTTTATCCCAAATTCGCTACTTCTCCAGATCATTTAATTCATGTAACTTGCACTGGATATGTCTCTCCTAGTGGGGGACAAAAAATGGTTTCTCAAAGAGGATGGGGGGAGAAAACTGTTGTTTCGCATGTTTATCACATGGGTTGTTCCGCGTCTATTCCCGCTTTGAGATTAGCACAAGGATCTCTGCAGGCAGAGAGTTGTGTCGATATTGTTCATACAGAGATTTGCTCTTTACATACGAATCCTTCTTTGCATGAATTAAACCAATTGGTTTCTCAATCGTTATTTGCAGATGGATTTATAAAATATCGAGCTCAAGCGAGTTGTTCTTCTGAGCATTTTCAGCTCTACATCCTTCATGAAGAACTGGTTTCTAATTCTTTTAACGCTATGCATTGGAAAATAGAAAACTGGGGGTTTGCTCTTTCTTTATCTCAAGAAATACCCGCTTTAATTGCTCAGTCTATTTACCCTTACTTAGTTCGCATGAGTCAAAAGTCGGAATTTACTATCGAATACATCCTACAAAATGCACTTTTTGCAATCCATCCAGGCGGGCCTAAGATTGTTCAGTCTATTCAAGCCGTATTAGGTTTAAGCTTTGCTCAAGTAGCTCACAGTAAGTTTATCTTGCAACAATTTGGCAATATGTCTTCAGCCACTCTTCCACACGTGTGGAAGGAAATCTTAGAAGATCCTAAAGTTGCACCTGGATCTCTTATTGTAAGTTTGGCTTTTGGCCCAGGTCTTACGATTTGTGGGTCTATAATGGAAAAGAGGTCGCCATGTGGTTAGTAGCTGTTATCCCTTTTATTTTACAAGCTGTTGCTATCCTTCTTGATGAAGGCTATTTCCATATAAGAAGAACGCTTCCTCGTTGGGAGAGAATTGGGCATCCGATTGACACGCTAAGCGTTTTAATTTGCTTTTCTTTTGCCCTTTTTGCTCCTTTTTCTTTTTCAACCTTAAAAATTTATTTACTTCTTGCTGCTATTTCTTGTGTTTTGGTAACTAAAGATGAATTTGTGCATAAGCATCATTGCTGCGCAAGAGAAAATTGGTTGCACGCATTGTTATTTACTCTTCACCCGATTACTTTGGGACTAGCCGGATTTATTTGGCCGATCAGTCAGGAAAAACCCGTTGCCAGTTGGATGCAGCAGTGGTTGAGTGAGCCACAAATCTTACGTAAGTTTTTACTGTTTCAAGTGATCATACTTACTCTTTTTTTGATCTATCAAGTAGTCTTTTGGAACTTAGTCTGGAAAGAAAAATGCGTAGAAAAAGAATAATTAACAATTCTTTTTACAATGAATTACAAGAACGGTGGTATTTAGAAAACGACCATCCTGTTGCTCTGCTGAGAGCAGAAAATACGCTTCGAAAAGATTGGGTGGCTTCTCAAATAGCGCCTGATCAGAATATTTTAGATATTGGTTGCGGTGCGGGTTTTCTTGCAAATTTTCTTGCTGAAAAGGGACATACAGTAACAGGAATAGATCTTTCGGAAACAAGTTTAGAGGTAGCGCGCTCACACGATCAAACCCATTCGGTGGAATATATTAAAGCCAGCGCTTACCATCTTCCTTTTGAAAAAACAAAATTTGATGTTGTATGCGCAACGGATGTTTTGGAGCATCTAGAATATCCAGAAAGATTGATTCAAGAGGCTTCTCGAGTGCTTCGCCTTGGAGGACGTTTCTTTTTTCACACATTTAATCGCACTCTTGCTAGTTATGTTATCGTGATTAAAGGAGTAGATTGGTTTGTTCGAAATGCTCCAAAAAACATGCACGTTTACTCCTTATTTATTAAACCAAAGGAGTTGCAGAAAATGTGTCATTCAAATGGTTTTAATATAGAAAATTTAAAAGGATTTCGCCCTAAAATTTTGACCAAGAGTTTTTTTCGCCTTTTATTAACTAAAAAGGTTTCTACTGATTTTTCCTTCTGTTTTTCTTCCTCTCTTAAAACAGGTTACTGTGGAGTTGCACAAAAAGTTCGCCCTCATGCCTGTTATGAAAAAATTTAATAAGGAGATAGAAAAAATGTCTCTGCACATTAACTCCGTTATCCTTTAAAATGAAAGATTCAAGATCTTAAGGATAGCATGGAAAATCTTTCATTATTTTGTCTAGATGCCTATAGGCACAAGGATTTATTTAACGACCTGGAATATCCTTGGGAAGCATTGGAGCGGCTGCGTGTCTATCTCTTAAAGCAGGACTTGGGAAGAATTGAGACAAATATCGCTTCCGGTGTGTTTCTTATTGATCCTGATAAAATTTCTATTGGCCCCGGAACAATCATTGAACCAGGTGTCTATATTCAAGGCCCTTGTGTAATTGGCCGGGATTGTCAGATTCGTCAAGGGGCTTATATTCGAGGGGATGTATTAATTGCAGACCGATGTATAATTGGTCATGGTACTGAAATAAAACATTCCATTTTTTTTAATGAAGCAGCTGCTCCTCATTTTAATTATGTGGGAGATTCTATTTTAGGTAATAACGTCAATCTTGGTGCAGGCGTAAAATGCGCAAATTATCGACTAGATCATCAATGTATTTCTGCTCATTTTGGGCAACAAAAAATAAAAACCAGGCTCAAAAAACTGGGTGCATGTATAGGCGATAACTCTCAAATTGGATGCAATACGGTAATTAATCCTGGCATCTGTATCGGCAAAGATGTGATTTGTTATCCAAATATGACCCTACAGGGGTATATCCCTCAAAAAAGTCTTGTGAAATCCTCTTCACGTGTGACGGTAGAGCCTCTATGACAATCTTAACGAAGCAACCTTCTTTCTCTTCATATTTAGAAAAGGTGGATCAAAAAATCATCCAAAGTCTTCTTGATTTTGGGGAGAAAACTAAATTACGCGATGCCTGTGAATACGCTTTAATGAGTGGAGGCAAGCGCTTTCGTCCTTTAATCGTCATTTTGGTTGCAGAGGCGCTAAACAATCAATTAGATGTTTTAGATGTAGCTTTATCTGTAGAGTTTTTTCACACAGCCTCTTTAATCGTTGATGATCTTCCCTGTATGGATGATGATGACCAAAGACGTGATAAGCCCTCCACTCATAAAATCTATGGAGAATCAACAGCCCTTTTGGCCAGCTATTCTTTAATGACAGCTGGATTTGGCAAGATTCATCAAAATGCGGAAAATCTGAAAAACTCTTCTTCTCTTTTTTCTACATCGAGCGATGTCATTTGTACGTTAGCCCTTTCCATAGCCACCCGATGCTCTGGGATTTTAGGAGCTACAGGGGGGCAATTTTTTGATCTTTTCCCCCCAGATCACTCTTTAAAGACCGCACAAAGAGTCATCTCTCAAAAAACAGGAACCCTTTTTGAAATCGCTTTTGTCTTCGGTTGGCTTTTTGGAGGAGGAGATATAAATCAACTTGAATTGGTTAAAAAACTAGCTCATCACTTTGGTTTTGCCTTTCAAATAGCAGACGATCTTCATGACATTAAACAAGATCAGCAAGAGGATCCTAAGCTCAGCATAGCCCATATGCTAGGTCCTGAAAAAGCGCTAGAGTATTTCCAAAATGAACTATCTAGCTGCTGTGAATGCTTAAAAGGGCTAGATCTTTTCACTCCTTCCTTTGAAAGCATTGTCAATATGCTTTCTCATTACGCAAAATTTGAAAAATAATTTCTTCCATACACAAGTCATTTATAGTTTATAAGATTAATTGCTTTATAAAAAACATTTTGTATTGATTGTTATAATTTTAATGAATATAGTTGTTGGCTATTCATTAAAAATAAGGATTTAAATTGTGTCTATTTTAACAAGTTATTCGAGATTAAGCAACTCGTTTGGTTCACAAGAAATCTTTCAAAGAAAGAAAAAATTTAAAACTGTAAAAGATTGGTCATTTGGTATGCAGTGCAGTGGAAATAAATATGATGGTGTGAGCATTCCTGCAAGAAAGCATTCTATAACTGTAGTTGCTTTAAATGAGGGTATCTTTTTTTATTTTAATGTAACTTATTTTGAACAGACACAAAAAGTATGCAACCTCTTTTCAGAAACTGTGAATAAGTACACCGAAAATTCAAACTCAATAAAGCTTTGGAAACTATTGCCATATGAAGAATTGTATTTAGGATCCTCAGGATTGATAGATGCTTGGATAGTTAATGCTTTCCCAAAAGCAAATGTAGAAAATAAAAAATTAGAAAAAGGCTATTGTTTGCTGATTGATCGTGGTGGCAATGAAGAGTTAGAATATAAATCAGAATCTCTTTATAAAAAGACAGCTAGAAGTATAAAAAAAGGTTACTCCATATTCTCGTGCAAGGAGGATAAGTTTAGGGTTTCTTGAACTTGTATAAGTTAAAATTTATTTTATGAAAAAAAGACCACCAGTTATTACCGGTGGTTTATTTTTATTAGATTTACAAGAGAAGAAAAGAGCTTCTTAAGTACGATCAAAAATCTTTGTTCTTATATGTGCTGTAGTTGGGTTAGCTCATGCGCTTTTTCATTTCTTCAAAAGAAAGACTTCCTTTTTCTTTGATTTCCTTTAAAGCTAATTTTGCTTCATGTATATCGTGAGCATCTTCTAGTGTCTCTTTTGTACCAAAAGAGGTTCTTTTTTTCTTTATAGCAGAAGATTTAGGCCTGGAGTTCATTTTTTTATCTTTTTTAATATTAAAAGAAAGACCACCGACAATAACCGGTAGTCTGTTTTTGTTAGACCAATGCCTCTTCTTTCTCTTCTTTTACAAGAGGAGTAATTGGGCCCTTTGCTTCTTTGATTTTAGCTAGGATCAATCTTTCTATCTCTTCTACTAAATGAGGGTTTTTTTTCAGCTCTTCTCTAGCAGATTCTCTTCCTTGTCCTAAGCGATGGTTTTGAAAACTAAACCAAGTGCCTTTTTTCTCCACAATACCTAGATCAACTCCTAAGTCGATTAAAGTGCCAATACGGGAAATCCCTTCATTGAATAAAATATCAAACTCAGCTACTTGAAAAGGAGGAGATACCTTATTTTTCACAACTTTTACTTTAACACGGTTACCGACCTCTGTGTTATCTGGACCTTTAATGCTGCCACAGCGACGAATATCTAACCGAACAGAAGCGTAAAATTTTAAAGCTTTTCCGCCTGTTGTGGTTTCTGGATTACCAAACATAATTCCAATTTTTTCACGTATTTGATTGATGAAAATAGCGCAAGTATTGCTTTTAGAAAGAGTGGCTGTTAACTTTCTAAGAGCTTGTGACATCATTCTTGCTTGCAACCCCATAAAAGAATCGCCGATTTCTCCTTCAAGCTCGCTTTTAGGGACTAAAGCCGCAACAGAGTCGATGACGATAACATCTATTGCATTAGAGCGCGCGAGCATCTCCGCAATATTTAGCGCTTCTTCTCCTGAATCAGGCTGAGAGATCAATAGTTCATCGAGTTTAACACCGATTTTAGCGGCGTAGGTTGGATCTAATGCGTGCTCTGCATCTATGTAAGCAGCAAGGCCCCCGCTCTTTTGTGCATTGGCTACAATATGAGTAGCAAGTGTGGATTTTCCAGAAGATTCATGACCGAATATCTCTACAATTCTTCCACGAGGCACCCCCCCAATTCCCAATGCGAGATCAAGAGTTATTGCACCTGTTTTAATCACTCCCATCTCTCCTTTTAAAGAGGAGTGCTTACCTAGGGTCATGATAGACCCTTCACCAAATTGCTTTTCAATTTGTGTCATTGCTAGCTCTAGAGCTTTTCTTTTTCCTGTATCATTTTGTTGAGCCATAAAGTTCCTTTTGTTATCTGATCTTAAGCTTGAATCTGATTTAGCCTTTGCGTCAAGGATAATCGATTTTGCAAATGGTGTCTAATTCCAGAATTAATTATAAAAAAATAAAGGATAAATTATGTTGTTGGCGGGTGATATAGGAGGAACAAAGGTTAGTTTAGCTCTTTTTGAAGAAGACAAACAGCTGCGGTGCGTAGAGAAAAAAACTTTTCATAGTCGTGATTTTTCCGACTTTTCTTCCTTACTACATCATTTTTTAACCCCATTTTCTCCTATTTCTATTTCTCGTGCTGGATTCGGAATAGCCGGACCTGTGCAAAATGGGGTTTGCCGGGCAACAAATCTACCTTGGACCCTTTCTGCAGAAGAGCTGCAGCATCAATGTAAAATCCCTCATGTGTTTTTACTCAACGATCTAGAAGCCAGCGGATGGGGACTACATCTTCTTTCCCCTAGCAAATATGTAACATTAAACGAAGGGAAGAGCGTAAATGCCAATCGAGTGTTGATTTCTGCCGGCACAGGTTTAGGGGAATCTGGTCTATTTTGGGATACAAAAATACACCAACCTATTGCAACAGAAGGTGGTCATACCGACTTTGCTCCTTGCAATGAAGAGCAGATAGAGCTTTTTTCTTATTTATATAAACAATACAAACATGTCTCCTATGAAAGAGTTTTATCAGGATTTGGCCTTTATCAAATATATCGATTTCTAGTTGATACTCAAAAAGAAGAAAGAGATCCGGAGATTGAGGCGGTCTCAACTAAGCTAGAACCGCAAAGACTTGTGATAGAGAAAGCGCTAGAGGGTTTGTCTACAGCGTGTATACATACTGTAGAAATATTTGTTTCCATATATGGTGCAGAAGCCGGAAACCTAGCGCTTAAATATCTAGCTAGAGGAGGCGTTTATTTGGGCGGTGGGTTAGCTCCAAGATTATTGCCTTTTTTTAAACATGGCGGCTTTATGTCAGCTTTTATAGCTAAGGGAAGATTTTCTTCCCTTATGCAAGATATTCCTATCCATCTTATATTAGAGGACACAACAGCTTTGTTTGGTGCGGCGCATTTTGCTAGAATTCAGGTTATCTGAATATACTCGATGGATTTAGAATTACGGATTTACAATATGAAATTTTTTAGAAAGAAGACTCTTTAATTCCTCTTTGTAATTAGAAATATTTTCAAAAAAACTGAGGGTTGCCTTCTTGAACTCTACGAATTTTTCATAATA
>DASZIJ010000012.1:0-47605 GCA_035949155.1 Candidatus Rhabdochlamydia sp.
CTCTGGTTAGATGATGGTAGCCCTTGGGCATTTGCTCCTCCTTTGGTATTTTTTTGTCTTAAAAACACCATAGAAGTTGCAGCCATCTCTGACCACTTTAAATTTTAATCTATTTGTCGCACTTCTCTATTGAATGGGCCACCTATAAATAAAAAAAATCTATAATGTAGTTACCCTAGGTTGTTGACTGTCTAAAAAAGTGGTACGATCAAAGCCATTGGCTTGCACGCTCCAAAGAGTTTTATAATGTCCATTTAAGTCTATCAATTGAGAATGAGTCCCCTCTTCTACTATTTTACCTTTATTAAAAACTAAAATTCGATCTATGTAGCGCAAGGTAGACAAGCGATGTGCAATGATAATCGTTGTTTTGTTTTTCATTAATGATGGTAGACTTTTTTGAATATAGCTTTCTGTTATAGAATCCAATGAGGATGTCGCTTCATCGAAAATCAGGATAGGAGCATTTTTTAGCATTGCTCTTGCAATTGCAATGCATTGCCTTTGGCCGCCTGAGAGTTTAACCCCGCGTTCACCTACTAAAGAATCATAACCATCTTTGAGATTTAGGATAAACTCGTGACAATGCGCTTTTTTAGCACATTCGATAACTTCTTCATCGCTTGCATCTAGACGGCCATAACGGATATTGTCCATGAGGGAACGATGAAAGAGGACTGGGTCTTGAGGAATCATTGCAATTTGACTGCGTAATGATTCCTGAGTGATTTTCTTTATATTTTGACCATCGATATAAATCTTGCCGGAATCTATGTCATAGAAACGAAGCAGAAGATTAACAAAAGTCGTTTTTCCACTACCAGAAAGACCCACTAGTCCTACTTTCGATCCTCCAGAAATGGTTACAGACTTATCTACGAAAAGATTTTTTCCCTTTTTATATTTGAAATGAACCCGATCAAAAGAGATTTTCCCATGAGTAACTTGCAAAGTTGAACTATTAGGTTCATTTATAAGCTCGTGAGGAGAAAGGATAGTGGAGATGGCTTGTTTACAAATGCCAATCTCTTCAGAAAAGACAACTAATTGATTGGTAATAATAAAAATATCTCTGATTAAGGAAAGAGTCAAAGTAAGAATCAGAGCAGAATCTCCGATAGTGATATTATTTAGCGATCGCTCATAAATGATTAATAATATCATGCAACTGGTCAGTATTGCAATCGCTATTCCATAAAAAGCTTTCACTTTCAAAAGAAACCATTGTAAGCTCCGTTCCTTGGAAACCATTTCTTCCAGAGAATTGGATAGAACACGACTCTCGTAAGCTTCTCGAGCAAATAATTTGACGTTTAGGATATTCGAAATGCTATCGACTATTTTGCCTGCGACATGATTACGTGCATGTGAAAAATATGCAGAGTGTTTTTGAGCCTTCCTTGCAAAAATCATAGAAGTTTTGATAATGCAAGCACACCAAATCATTAAACAGATGGAAAAGCATGGATGTACAAAGAACATAGCTAAAGCAGCAATCATGAATGAGAAGATGCGCGAGCAAAACTGATCAATGATATAATGTATGATGATAACAGCAGCTCTTGAAATATCATTTATTTTGTTTGCCAAACTACCAAGAAAGTTGCGATGCATATAGCTATAGGAATGCCATTTTAAATAAGCAAACATCTCAGAGGTGATTTCACTTTTAATTTGTGGGAACACTTTGAGCATGGCCCAATCATAAAGCCGGAGAATAACAGTTGTAACAATAGTTAAAAGAACGAAAAATAAAGCCGGAATCCATAGGCCATGCATTAAATTTCCATTTTCTAAGTCTATTCTGCTCATTTCATCAATAAACAATTTAAGGGCATAGGGATTTAGCGATACGGTAGAAGCCCAAATCAAAACAAAAGTTATCAGACTGAATAAACTTAATTTAGTCCTCTTGCAGTAATGCCATAAAAATTTTGGTAAAGTTGTAGGAATCTCTTTCATACTAATATCTTAAGTTATTCACATGGAGATTTTTTCTTGCTTGCTCAATTAGTTCTTGAACACGTACTCCTTCTACAAATGAGGGGGTCATCTGTTGTCCTTGTAAACAAGCATTGATAAATTTTTTGGCTAGTCGTCTGACAATGAGAACCCGCTCATCATTATCTGCACCTTTACCAGGGGTTAAATCTTGAGATGCGGTTATAGCTTCACTTCCTTGATTGTCTATGGTTTTCAAAATAAAATTTTCGGTTATATTCTGGTAATTTTCTAACGATATTTGTCCTAATTGACAGGTGAAAATGAGTTGGTGCCGCATCTGGTCGCTATCACAAGAGATATGGGCAACACCCCTCGCCCCTCCAATGAATTCCAAATCTAGGTCTACACCAACCTCACCGCCGTTGAGACTATCTGGAGAATAGCTAAAGCAACTTTTTAGATTTATAATAGTGCCAACAAAATATTCTAGATAATACAAAATGTGAGAAAAATAAAACGAAAGCGCTCCTCCACCTAGATTCGGATCCGTTTTCCAAGAAGAAATTTTTTGCCGCACATCATAACTACGAAAATCCCAGTTCACAGCCACATGGCGCATTCTTCCGAATTTCTTTTCATCAAGCATCTTTTTAGCCATTTGCCAAACATCAATCTCAGGAAATAGGAAATCAATGCCGTGTGTTACTTTTTTGCGAGTAGCAAGATCTACTAAATCATAAGCATCTGTTAATTGAGCTGTCAGTGGTTTTTCAGCGAAAATATGAATATTTTTTTCTAGTGCCCTTTTGGCTATTTGATACTGAGCGTTTGGCGGCACTGCTATAGCTACTGCATTTAGTTGCTCACAGTCCAACATTTCTTGCCAGTTTTGGTAAAACTGGACAGTTCCCTCAAGGGACAATTTTTTGATGATACTCAATAGTCGTGAGGATTGTTTACCACAAAAGGCGACTACCTGGCAATTTGGAAGCGAGTGGAAAGCTGGCAATAAACCATATAGTCCAAAACCAGAACCAATAATCCCTATACTTATCATACTTCCGAATTCTTAATTACCTGAAAATCAGGTAACGGGATCATAAAATCGGACTTTAAGCCACGCTCTTTTAACTGTTCCATAATCGGTTTAGCATAATGCCAAGCCATTAAGACAACATAGTCAGGTTGTTCATCGATGAGAATTTGATTGTTCACAATGGGAATGTGCTTACCTGGGAGGTACATCCCTAACTTTAAGGAGGTAGGTTGCTCAGCTAAATAAGGAATAAGTGCAGTATCTATGCCATAGTAATTCAGAAGCGTTGAGCAACGTCCTGGACAAGAGTTTCCTACGATATGTTTTCCTGTTTTCTTAGCTTGAATCAGAAAATCTAAAAAATCTAGACGAGCCCTTTGAACGCGTGTCCCAAATTGGGTATAGGTTGCAAGTTTGTCAAGTTTTGCTTCTTTTTCTACTTGGAGTAATTGGGCAACAGCAGGCTCAACAGGTCTACCCTTGCCCTTGGTGACATGAACGCGAATATTTCCTCCATAGCGGCTTCCTCGTTCGACATTCGTAACAGTAAAGTCATAGGGTTCAAACAGCTTTATCAACGAAGCCAAAGAATAAGTACGTAAATGTTCGTGATAAATAGTGTCAAACTGACCTCCCTGAATTACATCTAATAAATAGTGGGTTTCTGCGACAAAAACACCATCACCCTTGAGCAAGTGGTGGATTCCCTGGATAACCTCACCAATAGTCTGCATATGAGCAAACATGTTCGTAGCTGTAATCACAGTAGCCAAGCCATATTCGGCTTTTATTTTTTTGGCAGTTGAAATATCGAAAAAAGATTGGATGGTGGGAATCCCATTTTCCTGAGCTATAGTAGCTATATTGGTAGGCTCTATTCCAAGCACCTGAATGCCTTCTCGTTGAAAGCCACTTAGAAGTGTTCCATCATTGGAACCAATATCTATTGCTAAATCATCTGACTTCAATCCATATTTTTCAATCAGTGAAAGACATATATTGATTTGATATTCGGAGAGCTCTTTGGTTATACCGCTTCGATAGGGGTAAGCAGGATGATAAACTTCCTTACCATCCACGCAGTAATCAATCTGAGCCACAGTACAATCTTCACACCATATCATCCTTAGTGGATAGGCTTTTTCCGGTTCATTCAACATTTTCTTATTCAAAAGGGAATCGCAGAGAGGTTGATGACCTAAGTCTAATATTGCATGTAGCTTTTTCGAGTCACACACTTGGCAAGTGCGAATAAATCCCGTCTTGACAAAGTGGTGGGGTGGATAGGAATCCTTTTCAGGACTTGATAAAAACGATTGTTGTATTGATTCAAAAAATGTTTTCATATAACGAATGGTACCGAATTAACAGCAATTTTCTCTAGTATTTTTTCTCTATAATTACAAATATTTTTTTATAGATTTCACAATCGGTTTTTTCATTCATAAACTCTTTTGCCTTCTTTCTGTTTGCGCTTTCTTCTTAGAGGAATAGAACAATAAGATAAACCCACCAGTTCCCAAACAAAGCGCTATGGGAACTACCAGTACACCATATACAAGAGCATAAGATGTATTAGGCCCTCCCATAAAATTAATGATGCTACCTATACTGACATGAAAGGCATAGCCAAAGATCATAATGATCATATTGGCAACAGCTGTAGTTAATCCAGCTACCTGCTCACGTACATAGGTTGAAGCTTTATAAATAGCTAAAATTTGATAAGCAGAGCACATTCCCACCAAGATAAAGCTCGTAGTAAGAATACTAGGTGCCAAATGCCAGAAAAGCATAAGGAAGAAACAGATTGCCATTATTATTCCAGATCCGATAACCGTAGCCAAATTTCCCATTCTATCAGCAATCAAACTTAGCACAGGAGCACCAAAGCACATGCCCATAAAAATCATCGATGGTATACTAGCAGCTACTCTCCCATCAAACCCGTATACCTGCTTTAAAAATATAGTTCCCCATACATCAGCAAATCCTTCTAAAGGACCCACCATCATCCCCGCAAAAATACAAGACCAAATAACTCTCTTATTACTTAACACCTCTTTAATGTCAGAGAGTACCGTTTCTTGTGAGCAGTTTTTCATATCTGGAACGATCCAATAGGTAATAATTGCTAATAATAGCCCTAATATAGCAAATAACTGTATGACTGTTTGATAGCCAAAAACCTCTCGCATATAGCTCATAGGCCCTCCTCCATAAATTGCACCTATTAAGCCTATGGTTACAGAAAGACTTAACATACGAGGAAACAACTTTTCATTAAACGTCATCCTAATGATCTTAAAGACACCTAAAATCGCTGCAGAAGAACCAAGTCCTATTAAGAATCTCCCAACAATCGGATAAACCCAGTGCTTAGCAAAAAGAAGAGGCATTAATCCTACTAATGTACAAAGTATACAAGCAGTCATCACTTTCTTTGGACCATAGCGGTCCAACATAATACCAATTGGTAAATGCATGAGTGAATAACCAATGTAATAAACTCCAGAGAATTGACCAAAAGTTGCCGCCCCGATATCAAACTGTTGCATAATATCGTTCAGCATGATGTTGGGCATAACCCTTAAAATATATTGGTATGCATAAAAGATAGATACAACAATCCATACCGCCCATGCGATTGTGCGAGAGTTTGAAGACACTGCATTCATAAAAAATCATCCTTCGTGAACTACGATTTTAAGTCTTTTAGATCTTAAAGTTAATAGTAAAAAAATGGAAAATTAATCTGTGCCTATCAGCACAAAAAAAGAGTAAGGGAAGAAATGGGCGCAACTTGTTCTGATAGATAGAAGCTGGAATAAATAACTTTTTTTGTATTCATGAAAAAACCCTAACAGAACTCAATAAGAAAAAAGTTTATGATAAGTCTCTTTTCATACTATAAAATTGCAGCTCAATAAAAAAATAATGTTAGTTGACTTATTTCTATATTTTATATTAAAATATTACTAATTTTTTTATTTAAATTAAGGGTTTAAATGCCTATTCAGCTTACCAGTCAATATTTGTTGCTCAATCCACCTAAGCACATAGTAGCAGATCTTTTAATACAGCCTTATGCCCTGGGCTATGCTTATTTGACTCATGCAATAAATACAAGATGTGAGAATAGACCAAATCTTAAACTCTACGAAAAAGTTCTATGTGTACTCATAGGAGCAAGCTTGCTCATTCCTATAGTTAATACAATCATGTATGTTGCTCTAAGAGTTTTGTGTTCCTATAATCGCCAAACTACAGAAACTGACCAGATCCCTCCTCCTGCTTCAAATTTTGATAAAGCTCCTTATATTCAGCCTATACAAGAAGCCAGAAATCAAGCACACACTGTAGCCCAAAAAATTAAAGATTCCCTAATCAAAAAAGATATCCAGGATTTCATAAATGAAATCAGCGAAACCGCACAACAATTGATAGAAACTCTATCCGATATCGATCTTTGTAGCAGCATCACAGAAAATGCACAGCAAGAATTATTCTGTACCAAGGAACAAATTCAGTATCTAGTCGATACCCAAGAAGAAGGATCCATATCCGCTCTTTCACAGCCCATAACAATATCGGAAAATGCCTTGAATTGGGCTCGGGAAATTTCTAAAGTAACAAGGGAAAACAACAAAAATCAATTTACCATTCTTTTAGAAGAAGGGAAAAATAATAATTTCATTAACCTCAAATTCCGGCATTTTCTTGGTGGAACCCTCTTTCATCATTTTTCAAAGATGGAGTGGACTAA
Organism: Candidatus Rhabdochlamydia sp.; assembly: GCA_035949155.1. Taxonomy (GTDB): domain Bacteria; phylum Chlamydiota; class Chlamydiia; order Chlamydiales; family Rhabdochlamydiaceae; genus Rhabdochlamydia. The sequence goes on from DASZIJ010000012.1 coordinate 6,747, forward strand.
GGACTATTTTATTTCACTTATCTCTGCTGGCATAGATCCATCATTACAAGATAATTGGGGTAATACAGGATTGATATGGGCAATAGCCAATGCTCGCAATACTAATGCATTATTGATTTTACAGGAATTAGGCCAAGGATCTTATTTAGATATCCAATGCTCCCTACATAAAAATACTGCTCTGCATTTAGCTATTACTAAAGGATACAAAGATCGAAGTAAACATGGGGAATGTCTTACGGTTTCCAACCTTGAACTTGTCAATACCCTTTTAAGACTGAAAGCCAATCCTAACTTACAAACCAAAGAAGGTTATACCCCTCTGCACCTAGCGTGTGCAAGAAGAGATAATGCTATGATCTCTGCCTTAATAAAGGCAGGGGCTGATCCTGATATTAAAGATAATAAAGGACAAACACCAAAGGATTTACTATCAATTGGCTATAGTGAAGCCTCGAAAATTCTCAGGAAAAATACTTGCGACACTTATTTACTGAATGAAGAAGAATACGAAGCTAACTTAGAAACCGCTCAAAATCTTTTTTAAGATAAGTTTTTGGGTTCTAAATTTTGATTGTCATAAAAAATTCTTTTTTACAGAACACCTTAAACCAACCTCTATAACCAAGCTGCTTTTAAGTTAAGATGAACCTATCTTGAATTGAATATTAATTTTTGCTATGATGCCTGATCTTTTTATTTTTTAACCAAAGACACATGACATGAGCAAACAAGGATTAAACGAAGAGCAGTTTAAAGTTCTCGAACCTCAAATGGAAAAATGGGTAAATCGCAATCATTATGGGAGAAAATTAGCGCCATGGAGGCCTGTAGTGAATACCATTTTTTGGGTTTTACGCACAGGAGCTCCTTGGAAAGATGCACCTAGAAGCAAGGAGTTTTCCCATCCCTCAACAGCACATGCATGGCTTAGAAGAATGCAATCCTCTGGATTTTTAGATCAATTTTTAGAAGAACTTCTTAAGATTGCAGAACAGCTAGGATGTATTGAGGCCCAGAGACTCTCTATAGATGGTTTTTTTTTCCAGCGGACGCGGAGGAGGAGAACAGGTTGATTATGGGTATAAAGGTAAAGGAGTGACATCACATTTACTGGTAGAGAAATCAGGAAAGCCTCTTGCAATCACTACAACATCAGCATCCGAAGATGAGAGGAAACAAGTTGTCCCTGTGCTTAAAAAAGTATGGAATCAGGGAAAAGCACCCATACTTGAAGCAGATAAAGGTTATGATTCAGAGCAAACACGTATCGATGTTCTTTCCCATGAGGTGTTTCCTTTGATAGCACGAAAAAAAAGAAGTAAGGGATATAAAATGCAAGATGTCTGTCTCCTCGAAAAGCAGCGCTGGGTAGTTGAAAGAACAATTTCTTGGTTAAAGACAGGCTTTCGTCGTCTTACAGTACGCTGGGAAAGAAAGATGATATATTGGAAGGGGCTATTAATGTTTGGACTACTGGGATATTGAATGAATTTCTTAAGTCGACGAGCATTATTAAAATAGTAAATTTAATTCAAGATACGTTCATGAGGAAATATTATAATGACACCTATTTGTCCTTTTACAGCAACATCAAGTCTAATAAAAAAGAAGTCGCAATTTACACTGGATTTAGTCGCAAAAGATGTAGAGAAAGTAGTCTTTCAAAAGATGAGAAAAAGTTTCAAATCTGGTCAAGTTCGTTGTTTGATATTTACATTTAATGTGTCATCCAAAATTCGTGTCTATGAAAACTTAAAAAATGTTTTCCAAGAAGCTATGGGAAAACAATCTTTTTCTAATCAGACTAGGTATCAGGCATCAGATATAGCGGGAAATCAAGCAAAAATTACACTGGATTTGTCCTTGAAAAATGTAAAAAATGCGTTTTTTGAATCTATGATAAGTCATCAAAATGCAAATGGTATTACTTCTCTTACATTTACATTTACTACCCTATCTGTAGAACCTATATATGAAGAAATAGATTCTCAAACAAGGAAAGATTCCGAAGAAAGTAACTCTCCGTCTATTTCTTTGGAAACATATCCTACTGGAGTTATCTTTAACCCTCTTTATAATCTAGTAAAAGAACCTATATATGAAGAAGTAGCTTTCCAAAAAGAGAATAAAGATTCCAAAAAAAATAACCCTCCTCCTATTCCTTCTTTGGAAACGCTCCCTACTAGAAGGGTTTTTTTTAATCCTCTTTATGAGCTAGTAACTGAAAGAAAAAATCCAGGAAAAATCAGAAAATTTTTCAATAAATGCTTTGCAAGAAAATCCTTGCCGGTGCCTATCCAGCATGCTTTTGATAGTGGTTTTACATGTAATGCAGAGACTAAAGATTTTAAAGGACCTTTAAATATTTCTCATAATGAGGAGCCTATTTATAAAAATATCAAAGAAAGAAAAGATTCTGGATATGAAACATCCACATCATCTCCAAGAGAATCTATAAAAAGTATCTTTTCAGATTCTGATTATGAAGTGCCTCGCCAAGTTGAACCTGCTATTTATCTGGAAGTGCTCCCTTAAAGTAAAAAGAATAAGGCTGATTTTTCCTATAAGTCTTGACGGCAAACAGAAAGGATTATTACTCTTGAAGTAAAATTCTTTTTAAGGAAAAGTTTTATGGCTAAAAGCCTTTTTATTTTACTGCTTTTTTTGTGTTCTTCGTGTAGTTCACAAAAAAGTATCATTGTAGTAGATGACTTTGAAAGCTTGAGTGGCAAACATACCTCTGCTTGGAAGTATATTAAAACCAAAGAAGATTTCGAATATTTGCGTCTTTTCTCCCATATGTATGAGCAGCGTAGACCTTTGTTAAAAGATCCCGGTGTGTCCTATCGAATTCCTAAGACCATTCATTTTATTTGGCTTGGCCCTAAGCCATTTCCATTGGCTTCTGTAGAGAATGTACGTATGTGGATGGCAAAACACCCAGATTGGGAGATTAATTTTTGGACAGATCGTAATCGACCATCTCCTTGCCCTGGTATGAGAAAACGTTTGATAAATAGTCTTTCTTTTACGCAATTGCGTGACTATTTTGTAATTTCTGATAACTATGGAGAGCAATCCGATCTATTACGTTATGAGATTTTATTTCAAGAAGGAGGGATTTACGTCGATCACGATGTAAAATGTTTTAAGGAATTTGATTTGCTAAATCGAGCTTATGATTTTTATTGTGGTATTGATATGCCGTATACAAGCAGTCTACCGTCCTGTATTTGTACTACAAATAGTTTAATTGGAGCAAAACCGAATCATCCTATCTTAAAGCAATGCATGGATTTATTGACTAATAAGTGGGATATAATCCAAGAGGAATATCAGGGAAACGATCGAGATGCTACACTCAATCGTGTTTTACATCGTACGTTTTGGCTATTTGGAGAGGCGGTAAAGAATAAAAATAATCAAGGAGAGAATCAAGATATTGTCTTCCCAGCCTATTATTTTGATGCGCCAAAAGATGAGTTAGCAATTTTTGCTCGGCATCAATATGCAGGAAGTTGGCATGAGACAGAATCTGTATTTGAAAAAATGGTTCGTAAAAAGCTAGTTGTAGTTTGCAAAAAGCTGAATCAAATGTATCTTTGTTTTGCCGCTCTAGGGGCATTAAACATTTTGGGTTTTATAGGGCTTTTTCTCTTCATGCGCAGATTGCTAAGAACATGATTAATGATGAAAAATTAATGGAATACAATTTCCATGGTTTTATCCCTGGCCCTCGAGAGGAAGTAGCCATTTTTCTTAAAAGAGCAGAATTAGCTAAATATCAGAAATCTTCTCATCAAGCAATAGCTATTGTACAATATTTATTTGATGTTTGCCCAAGTTGGGTAAGAATTGAGCCTACTAATCGATTACCTATTTGGGAAGCTGCTGCTACCTATATAGAAGAGAGTCAGGGTGTTTTTACCCCTGTTGTGCAAATGAAAAAAAAAGGAGTCCCTTTCTGGTGCTCTCAAGAAGAAATTCTAGCGCATGAGCTTATTCATGCCACGCGAATTGCTTTTAAGGAGAGCCTTTTTGAAGAGGTATTAGCTTATAAAACCTCACGTAACTGGCTCAGGCGTTATTTTGGCCCTATCTTTTTTCATCCAAAGGAAGTTGTACTATTTTTATTCTTGTTGGTTGGAACTTGGTGTTATCAATTAAGTTATTTATTTTTTTTTGATGATTTACCCAATTTAGCTTTATGGATTCCTTACATTCTAACAGGGCTGTTGATAGTAAGAGTTGTCATTGTGCAAACCATTTTCTCCTTATGTCTTAAAAAAATTCGCAAGCTTCTAAAGCAGCCCGATAAAGCACTTGGCTTTGCTTTAAGACTCAGTGATAGGGAGATCATCGATTTTGCTTTTAAATCTCTTGATAAAATGCGAAAATATATAGGGGAGGCAAAAGAGAAAAAATTACGCTGGCATATGTTGACTCTAATATATCCGATTTATTAATCAGCTGGGAGTAATTTTGCATATTTTGCAACTAAAGAGCGTAGCGTTTTAGATTGAGGAAAGAATACATCATATGTTGCGCCAAGGGATGTGTTATATTGTTTCTGAATGATTCCTAAACCAAAATCCTTGTGAAATACTCTATCTCCTTCCTGAAAATTTTTTCTCTCTACTTGTTGGTGGGTATAAGCTTCTACGGGTTTTTTGGAAGACATTTGAATAAATGCAGAAGGAATTTCGCTTAAGAAGCGGCTAGGTCTCATTATTTTAGCGATTCCCCAGAGATGGCGCTGACGAGCTGCTGTCAGGAACAAAAGATCTTTAGCACGTGTCATTCCTACATAGCATAATCTACGCTCTTCTTCCAAAGCATCAGGGTGACCAATCGCATTAATGTGAGGGAGCAATTCTTCTTCTAGTCCCACCATAAACACGCAAGAGAATTCAAGGCCTTTACCGTTATGTAAGGTCATAAGACGAATATGATCGCTGCTTTCTGGTTTCTCTGGACTAGATTTAAGGGTTAACTCTTCTAAAAACTGAGCTAGAGAGGTTTCTTTGTTTTCTTCTTCCCACTCTGTTGCTTTAGTAATCAACTCTTCTATATTTCCTCTTCGATCTTGGTAGCTATCTGGATCTTCACGTAAGTAATCAAGGTAGTGGGATTGGTGAATAATTTGTTCAATGAGCAAAGAGAGTTTTGTCTTTTGCAAAGCGCTTTTTTGTAGTGAGAGAATAAGATCGATGTATTCTTTTAAGCCCTGCAGCTGTTTAGTAGAGAGCTTACAGGGGATTTGATTTTTAAGAATGCCTTGAATACATGTTAGAATATCGATTTTATACTTTTCTACCATTTCACGTAATTTTTGAAGAGTTGTATCTCCTAAGCCTCGTTTTGGCAGGTTAATTGTACGCGAAAAAGCGATAAAATCTGTGCTGGCCAAAGTCATGCGTAACCAAGCTAATATGTCTTTGATTTCTTTTCTTTGATAAAAGGAGAGTCCTCCAACGATTACATAAGGAATATTTTCTTTCAGTAGATAGTCTTCAAATAAACGAGATTGAGAGTGCGTGCGAAAGAAGATAGCACACTCATTTAAACGCATTTTTTGATCTATGTGCAGTCTTTGAACCTGTGAGATGACAAAACGAGCTTCTTCATATTCAGTGTCAGCAAGATACAAAGTAATTTTTTCCCCCTCTATTCTCTTGCTCCACAGGTTTTTAGGGTATCTTCCTTGATTATGTTGAATCAGAGAATTTGCTGCTTTTAAAATGAGAGAATGACTACGGTAGTTTTCTTCTAAAGCAATGACTTTAGCTCCTGAAAAATTTTTTTCAAAATTTAGGATGTTGTGCACATTTGCACCCCTCCAAGAATAAATAGATTGGTCAGGGTCCCCCACTGCAAAAACGTTATTGTGATGAGCTGCTAATAGGCGAATTAAAATGTATTGCGCCATATTAGTATCTTGATATTCATCAATTAGAATAAAGGACCATCGTTTTTGATATATATTTAAAACTTGGCTGCTTGTTTTAAGCAAACCCACGGTTAAATATAGCAGATCGTCAAAGTCAAGTGCATTATATTCTTTGAGCTTTTGTTGATACATTCCGTATACTTGACAAAGAGGTTTTTCATCCAAAGGGATGTTTTCTGGTTGAGTCAATGCATTTTTTGCTTGAGAAATCTGCGTCTTTAACGCTTTAAGGGTGGCTTTGTCTTCTTTTAACCTAAGTGTTTTTAAGCATTCTCTCATTACTTTTTCACTGTCTTCTTCATCATAAATGGTAAAATCACTGCGGTAATTCAAATGAGTGATCGATTCGCGCAAAATACGTGCACACAAGCTATGAAAGGTACAAGAGAGTATTGTTTCCTGGGTTAGATGAAAAATTCTTTGACGCATCTCACCAGCGGCTTTATTGGTAAAGGTTACAGCTAAGATCTCAGAGGAGGGAACGCCTATTTTAAGCAAATGAGCAATACGATAGGTCACTACTCTAGTTTTACCAGAGCCTGCCCCAGCTAATACAAGTAAGGGCCCTTCAATATGAGTTGCTGCAATACGTTGTTGGGAATTGAGTTGTTCTAGAAAATCCATACCACCGAAGCTTAAAATTTTTGAATCGATGATAGGAAATTACTGCTTTTAAACCCAAGTAATCTGATAAATTCTTGGGTTTAAAGGCAAATTAAAACATGTTTTAGAAAGATAACGGACATGCTTGGTTTACATGTCTCTTGGCGCATTTCTATCGCGAGGGTTTAGCGTCCCATTATTGCGATCTCTCATCATATTGTTTCTGCTGTCTCTGTAATTACCTCTATTGTCTCTATAATTACCATCATCCATCATCATCGTGTTGTCATCACAGCACTTTGGTGTTCTTTTGCAGCATGTTTTTGGTTTACAGCACTTTGGTTTCTCAGTTTGCATAAGTCTTGTAGGCTCACAGCATCCATCTGTAGTACAAGATGGCTCTCTTGTAGGTACACAGCACCCTTCTGTAGTGCAAGCTGGTTGTCTTGTAGGTTCACAAGGTTTGCAGCAAGGTTTAGGACACTTAGGCTTGCAACACTTAGGCTTAGGGCAGCATGGGGCCTTAGGCTTAGGGCAGCATTTAGGTTTGCAACACTTAGGCTTAGGGCAGCATTTAGGTTTGCAGCACTTAGGCTTAGGGCAACATACAGGTTTCGGAGCAGGAGCGCAACAGCCATCTCCGTTCGTCATGCCGTTGTTATCATCATCTGTTCTTTTTCTTCCCCAACGTCTACTATTATTATCGTATCTGTCATCTTTATTATATACATCGTCTCTCTGCATCATGTCTGCTTGCAGTTGCTTAGCATTACGCGCTCCAACTAGATCGCTTGTATCAGCAAACTCTTTGGAACTGTTTTCTTGGGATATATACCCTTCTTTTTCAAACCCATCATTCTGAGCAGGAGAGTGATCTCGAGCCATACTAAATGTTGTTTGCAACAAAGCCAATCCAATGGCTAATAAATACTTCTTCATTTTTTTCCCCCTTTAATCTGCATGGGTAATGGTGTTTCTCTATTTCTGGACATTAATAAAAAAGTATTTTTTTTAAAAACATTTTTTGTTGTTTTAGAAATTTATCTAAATTATCTATATAAGATATGTTTAGTAGAATTACCTTTTTAAGGTTCACATATACAGTGTTTTAAAAATAAATAATGGATGATATTTTAGTGTCTATGATAAAAAGAATATAATATGTTTAATTATCTATTTTTTTTCTTAGCCATTTGGGGTTTTTGCCTTTCTGTAACAGGATTAGAACTGAAACTGGGAGTGGATTGTTTATTTGAAGAGAGCAATATTGTTAAATTACGAGGCAAACAACTAGGACTTATTACCAATCAAACAGGGGTCAGTAGTGATCTTTTTTCTACCATCGAGTTATTTTTAAATCATGATATTCAGCTCATTGCCTTATTTGCGCCAGAGCATGGTTTATATGGTTTGGAGCAAGCGGGCGTTAAAGTAGAGTCACAAAGTATAGATGGCTTGCCCGTGTATAGTTTATATGGAGCCACTAGGCGAGCTACTTCGAGTATGTTGCAAGGAATTGATTTATTGGTTTTTGATATACAAGATATCGGATGCCGATCTTATACTTATCTTACAACCCTTTGCTATATTTTAGAAGAGGCAGCTAAACGTAAAATTTCGGTGATGGTATTAGATCGTCCTAATCCCATGGGCGGCTTGATTGTAGATGGGCCTATGTTAGAGGATAAATGGCGATCTTATATCGGATATATCAATGTTCCTTATTGTCATGGAATGACCATCGGAGAGTTAGCTTGTTATTTTAATCAAGAATATCAAATTGGGTGTGATTTAGAAGTAATCCGTATGCAAGGATGGGAAAGATCGATGTCCTTTAAAGACACAAAGTTATGCTGGATTCCTACAAGCCCTAATATTCCTGAAGCAGAAACCCCTTTATTTTACGCCTCTACTGGAATTTTAGGAGAATTAGGAATTGCAAATATCGGCATAGGAAGTACTCTTCCTTTTAAAGTTGTAGGAGCTCCTTGGATCAATGCAAAGCAGTTTGCTAAAAAATTGAATGCACAGAAACTACCTGGCGTTATTTTTCATCCTTGCTATTATCGCCCTCTTACAGGACTTTATCAATCAGAGAATTGTCAAGGGGTTTTATTATTTATTCTCGACCATAAAATTTATAAACCGCTCAAAGTACAGTATATGATCATAGGTCTTTTAAAAAGCCTTTATCGAGAACAATTTACAAATAGACTCAAACGGTTAGGATCGGAAAGAAAGAAAGGTTTTTGTAAAGCTAATGGAAATGAGTACATGCTTGAGGTGTTAAACAGCGAAGAGTATGTTGCTTGGAAATTAATTGGCTATCAATTTGAAGATCGTCAAAAGTTCTTAGCAAAACGCGAAGCTTATTTGCTTTATTAATTAGCACTTGCAGCTTTAATTTGCTAAAAAACCTCTCTCTTTGCGTTGACAAAAATAGATTGTGTTTGTAGGCTTTGCTAAGCAAAATCAATAAAATTAGGAGTTATTTTATGTCAGCTAATCATATGCAGCCACTTGGGGATAAAGTTCTTATAAAAAGAGCTACTGCCAAAAAATCTAAAAGTGGAATTTTATTACCAGAATCCGTGCAAGAGAAATCTCGAGAAGCAGAGGTTGTTGCAGTGGGCCCTGGCAAATATGATGAACAAGGCAAATTAAGGCCCATGCATGTAAAAGTGGGAGACTATATTCTTTTTTCTTCCTATGCTGGTACTGAAGTAAAAACAGAAGATGAGCAAGCTGAATATCTGATTATATCTCAAGATGATATTCTCGGAGTTCTTGTTTAAATTTTAAGCCTTAAAGGAGATATGCTATATGGCCAAAATGCTGCAATTTAATCAAGAAGCCCTAAAATCTATTTTAGAAGGGATAAAAAAACTATCTAAAGCAGTAGCTGCAACAATGGGGCCTAAAGGTCGTAATGTTGTTATTAATAAAGGAGAAAAATCTCCTCTTTGCACCAAAGATGGAGTAACCGTTGCACAAGAAATTTTCCTCACAGATACCTTTGAAAATGTAGGAGCCCAACTGGTCAAGCAAGCTTCTAATAAAGCATCAAATGCTGCAGGCGATGGTACAACGACTGCAATTGTCCTTGCATATGCTATTTATAAAGAAGGTATGAAAAATGTGGGGGCTGGTGCAAATCCGATGTTGCTGAAAAAGGGTATGGATAAAGCGGTAGTTCATCTGTTAACCGCTTTAGATAAGTTAGCAATTCCCATTACGAGTGATGAAGAGATCAAGCAAATTGCAACAATTTCTGCCAATAATGACGCGGGAATTGGAGAAATTGTAGCTATGGCCATGCAAAAAGTGGGTCAAGATGGCATAATCACCCTTGCAGAAGCAAAAGGGATTGATACTACTTTAACGGTTGTAGAAGGAATGCAGATTGATAAAGGGTATCTTTCTCCATACTTTGTAAATAATGCTGAGAAAATGATCGTCGAATATGAAAATCCTTTGATTTTGATAACGGATAAACAGTTATCCCAGGCTAAAGAATTGGTTTCTATTCTTGAAAAAGTAAAAGAGACTCAAAGACCTTTGTTGATTATCGCAGATGATATGGAAGAAGAGGTGCTTACCACTTTAGTCATCAATAAACTAGGAGAATCTCCGCTGCCTGTATGCGCTATTGGAGCCCCTTCCTTTGGTGATAGAAGAAAAGCTCTTTTAGAAGATATAGCGATTCTCACTGGAGCTACTCTAATCACAGAAAGTCTGGGACTTTTTATAAAGAATGTAGGTCTAGAAGTTCTAGGAACAGCAAAGAGCATTCAAATCTCCAAAGATTCTGCTACGATTATTGATGGTTTTGGGGACAAAAAAAATCTTCAAGAAAGAAGATCTTTTTTACGAGCAGAAATTGAAAGAGAGACGTCCGACTATGCAAAACAGCATCTGGAAGAAAGATTAGCTAAACTATCTGGCGGTGTAGCTATCATCAATGTGGGAGCTGGCACGGAAACCGCACTCAAAGAAAGAAAAGAGCGTGTTGAGGATGCTCTACATGCAACTCGTGCCGCTGCTAAGGAAGGGATTGTAGCAGGAGGAGGCGTTGCACTTTTAAGAGCTATTAAGGCACTAGATTCTATTATATGTAGCGGTGATGAGGCAATCGGTGTAGAAATCATCCGCAAAGCTGCATTTGCTCCTGCGGCTGCAATTGCTCATAATTGCGGCAAGCAAGGAGATTTAATTGCTGAGAAGGTCTTTGAGAAAGAGGATAACTGGGGCTATAATGGTCTTACAGATCAATTTAGCGATCTAGTTTTGGATGGAGTTATCGATCCAGTGCGCGTGACTAAAAGTGCTCTTATGCATGCAGCTTCTGTGTCCGGTATGTTATTAACAGTTACTGCTATCATTACAGAAAAACCCAAACCCAAATCAAAAACGGTTCCTTCTATGCCTAATATGGGTGGAATGAACGGCATGATGGGAGGCGGCATGGGTGGAATGATGGGCGGCATGGGTTTTTAAGTAATAAGTCTTAGGTCTTACCTCATAAAAGAGCTTAATCTTTTATGAGGTTTATTTATCCACATCATTTTTCTCTTCAGCTCTCTTCTCAAATCCACATGTTCAGAAATATTCATCTTCTCATAAAGATTAATAAAAAAATTTTTTGATCAGTCATTAAATTTTTATTTACTTAAAATGATTAAAAAATTTACCCTCGAACAGTGAATTTAAGCAAATATCTTAACTTGCTTAAAATAACAGGTGATATATGGACGCTAAAGAACTACAAGAAGTGGATTTTTTTTTACAAGCAAGCGAGCAATTTATAAAAAATCTCGAAGAAATACGAGAAATTTATATCCAATCAGCAGAAAAAGGAGTTCTGCTCGATGAAGAAGCTCCTGTCATGGAAGAGATTATTGATTCTTGGCAGATTCTCTATCAAAACATAAAACAACTGCAAGATCTATGGGAAAGAAGATCTTCTTTTCATAAAGATTATAAAATAGATCTTCTAAATCGTATGAAGCAAGAATCTTCTTTTATATATATGAAATTGCAAGAAAACCTACAAGAAGGAGAATAAAATGTCAGCTATAACCAATTCACCACCATTTTCATTAAACTCAATGGATGTTGTTAGCTTAGAGGCTAAAGGAAGCAAGGGAAGCAAAGGAAGTAAGTCTGGAGGAGGAAGTAAGCCTAAAGAAAGCAGGCCAGACACGAAAAGAAATCTAGAGCCGAAAAATAAAAATACTCCAGGCACAGTTCTTCCTATAAAAATTGGACCCATTCCTCCTAGAGACCAGCATGAGCCTAATGTCATGTATATAGATCCTAGTAAATCGGCTGCTGAAATGAATGCCGGCAAGTCTCTTGTTCGTGAAACGGATGAGGTTGCTGCTGCTAGACAAAGAGTCCTTAGCTGGAAGAATCCAGCTATACATGATGCCTATGCTGCAAAAGCTCGCGGTTCATCTTCTTCCGGTAAATCTGGACCTGTTACGTACGATGGTGGCAAATGTCTTGCTGCAGGCTCTAGCTCAGATGTTGGTTCTAAATCTCTCGCTGTGTATTCTCCCGGTGGTTCAGCTAATAATAGTTGCAGTATTTCGTAGAAGTTTTATCTTTCAAGATCGCTCTTGTTATTTCAAGAGCGATTTTGATCATGTTTTCTAAGAGAAGTAGTCTTTAATGAAATGAAGGAGTTCTTTAACTGCAATTCTTTGTTGTTGCATCGAGTCGCGGTCTCTAATCGTAACGGTTTCTTCTGTGTTTTCAAAAGTATCAAAATCAACTGTAATACAAAGAGGTGTCCCAATCTCATCGTTACGGCGATAGGCTTTACCAACATTGCCCGTATCTTCATATTTAATACGACCAATACCTAATTTTTGTAAGAAATGCTTAATTTCTTTAGCTTTTGTCACAATTTTTTCATTATTACGAGCTAGGGGAACAACAGCTACTTTAATCGGAGCTAGATGAGGTTTTAGTTTTAGGACAATACGTTTTTGCCCCTCTGGTAAGATCTCTTTTGTAAAAGCTTGCGTTAGAACAGCTAATACTCCGCGATCTAAACCAGCAGAAGGTTCAATAACAAAAGGGATGATATATTCTTTGGTTTGAGGATCTTGGATGCCAAGTTTTGTATTTGAATCACTGTTAGCTGCTACACTGGCAAATAACTTAAATTCTTCCTTAGCTTTGGTGTGAGACCCTAAATCGAAATCTGTTCGATTGGCAATTCCCTCTAATTCTTCAAATCCATGTGGAAACCTATATAGAATATCGGTAGTGGCTTTTGAATAATGCGCTAGTTCTTCTTTTTTTTGTGGTTGTAATTGAAGATTTTCTGCCTGAAGGCCCTGTTCTTTCCACCAATTTAATCGATTCTCTACCCAAACTTTATGCCAGGTTTCATCTTCACCTGGCTTTACAAAAAACTCGAGTTCCATTTGTTCAAATTCACGTACTCTAAAAATAAAATTTTTGGGGGTAACCTCATTGCGAAATGCTTTTCCAATTTGTGCAATACCAAAGGGTAGCTTTCTTGAGGTTGAATCGACTACGTGTTTGAAATTGGTAAAGATGCTTTGTGCTGTTTCTGGGCGAAGATAAGCAAAACTTACTCCATCGTCAACAGGTCCTAAATTAGTGCGGAACATCAAATTAAAATTACGAGGCTCTGTTAAGTCCTTAGATCCGCAGTGATCACATGTGTGATCAACGATATGATCTGCCCTCATGCGATGCTTACACTGACGACAATCCACCATAGGATCAGTAAAAGTATCTTCATGGCCAGAGTATTTTAGTGTCAAACGATGGGTGATAATCGAGCAATCTAACCCTTCGATATCATCTCTTTCATAAACAATAGATTTCCACCAGGCTGATTTCAAATGATTTTTCAGTTCAACTCCTAAAGGACCATAGTCATATATCCCTTGAAGGCCCCCATAAATTTCAGAGCTTTGAAAGATAAAACCTCTTCTTTTACAAAGAGCTACAATCTCATCCATCGATATTTCGCTGTCCATTTTTTCTCCAGAGATCAATTGAGCCATGATTATAGTCACTCTAGTATTTTTGGGAAAAGAATAGCTAAGAATAGAGTTTTTTGTGAGGGCTATCCTAAATATTTACTTTTTTCTATGGAACTTGTATCTTCTTCAGATTTTCAAATAAAAAAAAGGTATAAACGAGGAATATCAGTAATTTTTTTAGAAAGTTCCTCTGCCTAAATCGTTTTTAATGCGAATTATTTAAATGCTATTTCCAGTTATTAAATTAATTGCTTTTTATTAAAAATAATACTATAATATTTTATCTTTTAATTAAAACTGGAATAAAGGACAAAAAATAATGACAACAATAGAAAATTTAAAATCCTCTTGGCTGAACGATTCTTTTTACATGCAAACGGCTTCTAAAAATGCAGCTAATATCTTTGAAGCGGGAGTAGTTGGATGCTTGGCAGGTCGTATTACTGGGGCTATTTCTCCCAGAGATGGAGCGATTTCTTTAGCGGCTAGTACAGTTTCTGATATTTTTATTAATTTTATCGAAAATAGGTTTGTAAAAGAGCCTTTGATGTCTGATGCTTATAGAGATTTAGAAAAAATCTTAAGGAGCTTTGCAAGACTGGCTGTATCGATGTCTCTTAATAGTAAGATTCGCTCTTTAGTGGGAACAAGAGGCTTAGAAATTTTTACTTGGAAAGGTGCTAATAAGGCTACTATGAAGTTTATATGTGTAGCAATTGTTATAGAATTCGTAATCAAAAAAACATTTGAAGCACTTTCCTCTTCTCTAAGACCAGAAGAAACCTCTTAAGATCTTTAATAGCTCTCTTCAATATCAAAGAGAGCTGTTTAATGAATAAGAGGTTTCTTGTTCAAAAGCAAACGGCAAGTTATCATCTTCTACTGCACAAATGGAAGTTAATGTAAGAGATTCCATATCTGTAGAATCTATTTGGTTATAATCAGATAAGAAACAGAAGCCTTCTTCGGAGTCTTCTAATAGACTTAATTTACCACAAAGAACAAATGGGAGCTGCTCTTTTGCATTTAGGAAATCGAATTCTATTTTTTCTATGGTTTCTAAAAATTTAAGAGTTTGGGTTTCTGGATCTTTTTGTAGATGAGCTAGATAAATATGTCCAATAGGCGTATTTTTGTTTTTGATGATAAAGTCTAGACAACCTTCATTATTTTTTTGATCTTTAAAAGAGTTGAATTGGGCATTTTCCATAGAATACTTACTAGCAATAAAAAATCCATCAAGAGGAGAATCCAGGTGTTTTTTGAAAGGGAGATTCATGTATAAGAAATGAGCATAGCTTGCCAGAAGGAGTTCATATAAATCATGGGCATAAGGGGTATCCATATCTTGGATGCAGACCACATCAGCATCTTGTGATAAAATTAATTCAGCTAAAAGAGATGCAGGAACTTTTAAACAAGACTCAAGATTTAAGATATGAAGATTTATTACAGAATCTTCCTTTTCTACACATGTGCCGGGCAAATAAATGAATTTATCAGAAATATTTTCGCTAAACCCAATTATTGAATCACTAAACCTAGTTTGCTGAGTTATGGGAATCTTACTTTCTATTTCTCCATAGAGGGTTGCTGAAATGGCAAGTATTAATGTGCATTTAAGGATGAATTTCATAAGAGAGCTCCTGTGATTTTTAAAAAGAGAGTATTACAAGAATCAAAAAAAGACTATATTAAAAAGATCGTGTTTGAAATAAAACACTCTTGCTGAAAATCAAGTAAATCAGGATGATATAACCCCTATGCACTGGTAGCTCAGCTGGATAGAGCACCCGGCTACGAACCGGGAGGTCGGAGGTTCGAATCCTCTCTGGTGCATTTTTTTCTTTTAGAGAGCTATCTATGATTGTAAAAAGATTCTCAACCGGGCCAATAGATACTAATAGCTATTTGCTTATCTGCCCATCTTCTAAATCAGCTGTTGTAATTGATGTGGGCCAAGATAGTGCTAAAGAGCTTAGCTCTTATGCAAAAGAGCACCAATTAAAATTAGAAAAAATTCTCCTTACTCATTCTCATTGGGATCATATTGCAGATGTTGCTCATTTGAAAAATCATGGGGATATACCGGTTTATGTACATCAAGATGATGAAACTAATGTTATAAATCCTGGTTCTGATGGACTTCCTCTTTTTATTCCTATTCAAGGGGTGAGGGTAGATCATCATTTAAAAGATGGGGAAATGATTAAGGTAGGAAATTTGCGTATTAGAGTCATTCACACCCCAGGCCATACGCCGGGAGGTGTATGCTTTTATCTAGAGGAACAAAAAATGCTCTTTTCTGGGGATACATTATTTCAAGGAGCTATTGGTCGAATGGATTTGCCAACAGCCTGTCCTCCTCTTAAAATGATAGAGTCTTTAAAGAGACTAGAAGCTCTTCCACAAGAGACTATTGTCTATCCAGGACATGGGGAGAAAACCACAATTGAGCAAGAGCTCTCAAATATTCATGCAATGGAAAAACTTTTATACAGGAGGACAATATGAGTCGATTGATTGGGAAAAAAGCCCCTTCTTTTAAAGCAAAAGTAGTGCAAGAGGGAAAAATAATAGATGGATTTTCTCTAGATCATTTTTTAGGACAATATGTTGTGTTTTTCTTCTATCCTTTAGATTTTACCTTTGTTTGTCCAACCGAATTACATGCTTTTCAAGAAGATCTTCCACAATTTAAGAAAAGAGATGCTCAAGTGGTTGGTTGTTCAGTGGATAGTGGATTTACTCATCTAGCTTGGCTTTCTACTCCTAAGGCCAAAGGCGGTATTGAAGGGATAGAATATCCGATTGTTGCTGATCTAAATAAGAAAATAGCTAGTGATTATGGTGTATTGCACGAAGAAGAAGGAATTGCCTATCGGGGTTTATTTTTAATTGATCGTCAAGGGATCATACGTCATCTTTTAATAAATGACTTTCCCCTTGGACGTTCTGTAGAGGAGGCTTTACGTACTTTAGACGCATTGATCTGCTTTGAAGCGCATGGGGAGGTTTGTCCTGCTAATTGGAATGTGGGTAAAAAAACCATGCAACCGGACGCAGTAGGGTTAATTAATTACTTTAGTTAAGAGGCGGAGCTAGTTAAGAAATCGTAGAGATCTTTTTGAGAGGTCACGAAGATGCTTTGATATAAAAAACAAATAGCAATGGTGCGTTTGATGATATCTGCGTCTCCTATTCCAGGCATACAAATAGCTGATAGCTTAGGGAATGCCTTTGGGTTTTTAAGCATTTTTAGTCCTTGCTTATAATCAGATAAGCTAAAGCCTTCTTCTTTTACTCTGAAATAGATAAGTAATCTATTGTAGAGCAGCATTTGAATGCCGTATGGCAATCCTTCACTCTCTTTGGGAGGATTGCCAAATTTCTCTGCTAATTGATAGGCAGATTCACAGATCTTAGGGGTGCAAAATTCTCCTTTTTCTGCTTCTCCAAATAAAAAAACGGTATGACGCATCTCTTTCTCCTTGGAAAGGGGCTTATTTGTTTCTTATAGTTTTTCAAAAAAAAACTCAATAAAACTCTGGTCATTTTTTTACTTCCTTTTTTTGAGTAAAGTTGTTGTAGGAAATTCTTTGTATAATTAAAACTAATATTTTAATTTATGGAGGGTTAGATGCTGAGAATTTTCCTTTTATCTCTGATTATCAGTCATATGGGATTTATCTCTGTGCAATCTAAAGAGCAAATAGAGGAGAACTTTTCTGGCACTGTTTATCAATTGATTGATCAAAATGACTTTTCTCAAGCAAAAGCAGTGCTTATTCAAGAAATCTCTCAAAATCTTCTTCTTGCTGAAAGATTTGATTATGAGAATTATCAAAATATTAAAAATCAGGTCTTTGAAAGATTAACAAGAGATTATGAGAATATCCCATTGGTTTTTTGTCAACTATTTGAAAAGATTAGCTGGGAAGATATGCAAAAAGAATTAACGGCCTATCAAGAAAAGATACAAAGACAAATGGAATCTTTTTTCATTTCTGTTGCTATGCAGGATTCTTTTTATCAACTTCCTCTATTGGAAGAGGATAAAAAAAATATCAGGATTATTATTAAAACAATGGCAGAAAAGGGGCTAGTAAAGTTACTCCTTGAAAGGCGCTATCTAGAAAAAAAGGGGGATCAAGTAAATTACATTCATCCTCTGCGCTTTATTGGATATATCTTTTCCGATGAAAAGCTAAAAGATTGTATGCGTCAAATTAAGACCAGCAGATTTAAATGGAATGAATTTATTAAAGGATTTTCTCGCCGTATGGATGAAGAATATGTTGTAGATAATCTTAAACGCTTTATTCCAGAATTTGTGGAACAGGTGCATCCAAAACATCCCGAACGCATTGAGAGTTTTATTAGAAAAAAATCTTGGGAAGAGTTGGTTGCTGATTTATTAAATTAAAGATAATCCATGAAAGAAAAATCGATTAATTATTGGTTTTTTGGCTTCTATTTTTTGTTAATAAGTATATTACATATTGTTCATTTATTGCTAAAACCCAGCGCAGCTATATGGTGTGTTGATGCAATAGGACAATGTGCTCTTGAAACTATTTTATTAATGATACTAGCTAAAATTCTCAGTTTATATATTCCTTTTGCTATCAACATAGTTGGGCTCAGTTTATTTTTAATATTAGCTCATATTCTTGATTTCCCTCTTGTTCGATTGATGGATATTTCTTTTTGGTTTGCTCTGAATTTTATGCTGCAAGAGGGAGGAGACAATATTTTAGAGCTACTTTATGCGAGTAATATCTCTTTGAGCAATTGGGTTCTCCTATTTTTTAGCGCGGTTATTATCTTAATTTTGAGTGTATTGTGTTTTAAGAAAACACAATACTGGAGCGACAGAATCCCTCTTTATCTTTCTTTCAATTCTTTGATTGTATTAGCAGGTGGTAGTTTTTTTTTATTATGTGGTTGGGATTTAGTAACCTTAGATAGGAAAATGCTTAACAATATGCAGGCATATCAAAAAATCTTACCTTGGAAAACAACTTTTTTTGTGAAAGAAAAAAAGTATTTAGAAGTAGATCAACCTATTTTAGCTCTGCAAGAGCATAATCTATTGGAGATCGAAAAAATCCATTTAGATACAAAGCCAGATATTTATTTATTCATAGTAGAATCTTTAAGAGAAGACTTTATTAATCAAGAGATAGCTCCTCATTTAAGCTCTTTTAAAGAGCAGGCACTTTCTTTTTCATTAGCTCTTGCAAATGCAAATGCAACGCATCTTTCCTGGTTTTCACTTTTTTATTCTCAATTGCCATTTCATTGGAATTCTTTATTATTAAAGCAAAAAGCCATGGGAAGTCCTTTTTTACAAACACTGAAAGCAAGTGGGTATCGTATCCATGTATACGCCTCTTCACGCCTTGGTTATTACGGAATGGAAGAGAGCTTATTTGGCCATAATCGAATGCTTATTGATAAAATAGTGACGCAGAATTCTGTAGAGAAACCTACTTATTTAAAAGATCAATCCGTTATTGATTGTCTCATTGAGGATATGCAACAGGATAAAGGTGGACGGGTATTTATTACTTTTCTAGATTCTACGCATTTAGATTATAGCTGGCCTCTTGAGAAAAAATCTGTTTTTGAACCGGTGGATCAAACACTTAACTATCTGAAAGCGCTCTCTAATAACAAAGAGTATTTAGAAAAAATTAAAAACCGCTATCGAAATGCGCTGCATTTTGTGGATTCCTTGTTTGGCAGGTTTTTTACAGCGCTTGCATCGGATAAAGATGCTTTGGTAGTAATTACTGGAGATCATGGAGAAGAATTTTATGAACAAGGGCATCTTTTTCACGCTTCTCATTTAAGCTACCCACAAGTTCATGTCCCTTTGTATTATCGATTGGGAAACGATCCTAAATGGAGTGGATGCACTTTAGATCGACTCAGTTCGCATATGGATATTTTCCCCACTTTATTTCACTATTTATTGAAAAAACCATTTATAGGAAACTATGAAGGACAATCTGTTTTAGAAGAGAATCATTGGCCTTATGCAGTAATTACTCGATTTAATGCTTGTTTTTCTCCTACAGAATTTTGTATTCACGATAAAGAATATAAAGCCATTTTTCGTGCGGAAAAGGATGTTTTTAGTTGTAGAAGATTACAACTTATAGATGTAAAAACATTGCATGATGATCTATTAACTAACAAAGAACAAATTATAGAAGAGCGATTTAAACCAGCTCTTCAAAAAGTATTTTCTTCTCATGAGTAATGTACGAACTTGGAGTCTATCCAAATTGGATTCCTTACTGGGGATATGTTTCCCTTACCAGAGGCGCTCTTACAAAACACAAGAGGAAATGAGAACCTATGTAAGCCCTTTAAGTTTGCAAAAGTTTGCAAATGAGCATGGGTATTTTTCACAGGCGCCTTTGCTCTCTTTAGTATCTAGTAGTAAAGAAGATTTAATATTTGTACAAGAGGCGTTAGAAAACGCTATAGAAGCAGAAGGTAGCTGGCTTGATTTTTGTGTGACGGAGGTTCTTTGCAAAGCATTAGCCTATCGTGATATTGTTTTAAACCATGAGATAAGAGTTCCTGTTCGTAATTTACAAAATCAAATCCTTTTAGAGACATTTGTTCTAGACCGGGTTTTTAACCTCTGGCAGCAAATGCCGGCTTTTGGTTGGATTCCAAAAAACCCTCATATTTCTTCCCTCTTAATCTTTCGAGGAACGGACTTTAGTCCCACTACTAGAAGAGGATTGGCTTCTCTTTTCAGCGACTTGGATGTTTCCGGTCCTGGATTTAGAGTTTTTAGGAAAGCAAAATTACAGATTCAAGAATGGTTAACCCAAGTTCATCAGAGAACAAAGGCTGCGCGTGTAATGGGCTGTAGTTTAGGAGGAGCATTAGCTGGGCATACCTTCATCGAGTATTACGATCTATTAAGCAAAGAGCCTTCTATTGCTTTTCATCCCCCAGGAATATTTACACAGGCAAAGAAAAGCTGGAATCAGCTTGAAAAGGAAATCAAGCAGCGATTTATTACCTATGTTGCGCAAGGAGACTTTGTCTCTAAAGTAGGCTCTCTTATTGGAAATAGATATATATTGTCCATAGATGCAAAGCTAAAGCCTTTAGTTGCGCATACTCTATTATTTGCAGGGCAGCCGCTCCTTATCTGCCAAAATGCGCATGGGTTTTAAGCTCGTGTTCAATTTCAAGGAGGCGATTGTATTTGGCAACTCTATCTGTACGGCAAGGTGCCCCTGTTTTAATCTGCCCTATTGAAAGAGCAACGCTTAAGTCAGCAATTGTTGTATCTTCTGTTTCCCCTGAGCGATGAGAGATAACCGTTTTATATCGATTTTTTTTGGCTAGATCCATAGTCCCGAGAGTTTCTGATAGAGTTCCAATTTGATTGAGTTTAATTAAAATAGCATTAGCGACTCCTTGATCAATTCCTCTTTGTAGAAATTTTGGATTGGTTACAAAGATATCGTCTCCGACTATTTGGATTTTTTTTCCTAATGTAGTTGTTAATTTATGCCAGCCTTTCCAGTCATTTTGATCGAGAGGATCTTCAATGCTATCAATGGGGTATTTTTCACATAATTCGCTAAGGTAAGCAATCAGCTCTTCCGCTGAGCGTGTACTAAAAGGCATACCAGCTGCTTGTTTTTTTCTTTCAATATAAGATCTATTACAGCTGTCATAAAATTCAGAGGCGGCACAATCCATGGCAATGGTTATTTGGCTACCTGGCTCATAGCCAGCTTGCCTAATAGCTCTTAAAATATAATCAAGAGTTACTTCATTGGATTCTAATCTAGGAGCAAACCCTCCTTCATCTCCAACGGAGGTAGAGTATCCTTCGCTTTTTAAAAGCGATTTTAGAGTGTGATAGATTTCTACACCCCAACGCAGTGCTTCACGAAAAGTAGGTGCTCCGATAGGACGAATCATAAACTCTTGAAAATCGAGTAGGCTATCTGCATGAGCTCCTCCATTGATGATATTCATCATAGGACAGGGCATAGTGTAATTAGTCTGAGGATGTAAGTACTTATAAAGAGGCATTTTTTTAGAGCAAGCAGCGGCTTTAGCTACTGCAAGGGAAATCCCTAAAATAGCGTTGGCTCCATAGCGTGATTTATTTTCTTTTCCATCTGCTTGGATCATTAACTGATCGATTTTATTTTGTGCAAAAATGGATTCTCCTTTTAAGAGTTTAGCAAGAGGACCTACTACATTTTCTACAGCCTGCAGAACACCTTTACCTTGATAGCGTTTAGGGTCTTTATCTCTCAGCTCAACAGCTTCATGTTCACCAGTGGATGCTCCAGAGGGAACAAGGGCTTTACCTTGACTACCGTCTGTAGCAAAAACAGAGACCTCAATGGTGGGATTGCCACGGGAGTCAAGTACTTCTAAAGCATCAATAAATTCGATGTTGCTCATATAAAATGCCTAAAATGGTTAACGGTTTTGATGTTTTTTAGATAGAGAAGACATTAAAGCGCAATAAGAGTCAAAGCGCAAGGTTGAAATTTCTCCTTTCTCTACTGCTTTTTTTACTGCACAATTAGGTTCTTCTCTATGGGTGCAATTAGGAAATTGACATCCCTCTGAAGTGGTAAAGATTTCAGAAAAGTAAGAAGATAATGTTTTTTTATCTATATCCCAGATTCCAAAACTCTGAATACCGGGTGTATCAATGCAATATCCTCCTCCTTCTAGAGGGATCATGCGGGCTTGCGTTGTCGTATGTGAGCCTTTCCCCGTGCGTTTTACCACTTGCCTTGTTGCAAAACAAAGACCTGTGACCAAATTAATCAAAGAAGATTTGCCTACACCAGATTGCCCAGAAAACACCGATGTTTTATTTTGCATTTGGGTTTTTAATACATTGATGCCCTCTTGAGTGATAACGCTCAGAGGGATTACCATGAAATTCAGGGATTTATAGGTATGAATAAACTCTTCATATAATCTTTTCTCTTCTTCAACTGCTTCCAAAGAAAGCCTATCAGGAGGGTTGTCTAATAAATCCACTTTATTAATAAGGATAATAGGACAAATATTTCCCTTTTGTGCGGCTATAATATAACGATCGATAAGTAGGGGTTTTAATTTAGGGCTACAAACAGAAGCTGTAATGAAAACTTGATCTACATTGGTAGCAATTAGCTGTTGTTTATTGCGCGAGAGGTTATCTGCTCTAGATAAAATAGAACTGCGAGGCAATACTTGAGTAATCACGGCATGAGCCTCATCGATGATTTGCATGGATACAAGATCTCCAACTGCTATGAGGTTTTTCATGAGGTCACGCTCTTGTTTAAGAGAGCCTTTTAAAGAACAAAGATAGGAATGCTCGTTTGTAAAAACCGTAATTCCATCCGCTGCAATAGTGAGAACTCTACCTTGTATATCTGTTGCATTCACAAGCTTTTTACTCTGTTTGAGCAGTTGGTCTTGGTTGCTTTTTTTAAATTTGGAGCGGTCTTTTTTTTCTGCGGTTTTTCTTTGCTTGCGCGAAGTCTTTTTATCTGAGTCCCAATATTGCTCCTCCCAATTGAGAAAGTGATCTTGCTTACTCATTCTTTAAGTTCCTGTAACAGATACATGAAAATCGCTCCTGCAATCGCCACATTCAGAGATTCAACCGGTTTTTTAATCGGGATAGCTATTTTTTTAGCATGTTGCATAATAAAGGGACTTACGCCATGGGATTCATTTCCCAAAACTAAAGCAATAGATTTTTCTGATAGGTTTTGAATTTTATCTCCTTTAGCATCCGCTGCATAGATATGAAAAGATCCTTTTTTCAGTAGATTCTGTAGGTCGATAAGACCTCCTTGGGCTAAATTTAAAAAAAAAGTTGCACCTTTAGCAGCGCGCAATGCTTTATCATTATATAGATCTACGCAACCCTCTACTAAGAATACAGCCCAATCAAATGCTAAAGCTGTGCGTAAAAGAGTTCCTAGATTTCCAGGATCCACAACTCTATCTAGGATCAATAGGCGTTTAGTAGATTGTAAATCTTGAAAAATAGGCATGCAGATCTCAGCTGCAATGGGCTCAGGAGCTTCAAGTCCTGTAATTTTTTCTAGAATAGCTAAAGAAGTAGTATTGGTTTGCTCTGCTTTATAGGAAAAAAGAGGCCGATATGTTTTTTCGACTAAAATATTTTTAAAAGAAAACTTTTGAGATAATTCGCGAACCAACTTTATTCCACTAATTAGGACGGTTTTTTGCTCATAGCGATAAGCGCGATTTTGTCGTAATTTAACTAAATGCTTGACAAGAGGATGTTGCAAACTGGAAAGGTAGCTCATGAGAATATTTATTTCGAACAGGCCCATTTTGTCAGAAAATAGATTGCATAGCAATAGCAATTCCATTTATTCTTGAACCTTTTGCGAAAAAGAGGTCTTATTTTGTGAATAGAATATCTTTAAAAAAATATATGGCGTATAAAAGCTTGTTTTTCACTTAAATGTTAAAAAACACTTTGGATATTTCTTATTAAAGAGATCTTTTAAACATAAAAGTTTAGATTTTCTAAAAGACAAAACGTACCAGGTTTTCTCTGTCTCTTTGTAGATGACATGCAGCATCTGAGTAACTTCCTATTACTCCGTCTAAACTCGAAGGGCCTTCTGTTTCAATGTTTTGACCAAATGCATCGCTATTGTTATGCAAAACCAAAGCATAGGGGTCTGTCATGGAGTAATGTCCTTGTTCAAAAAGAGTTTGGGTTCCCACTACGATCTTATCAAAAAAAACATGTCTAAAAAGGCTTATAGCTTCTTTATCGGAATAATTATTAAAGCCAATCACTTTTAAATTTTCAAAAGAAGAATCTTTTCTTAAATATTTAAAACTGAGAATTTGCAATCTATTGAGCAAATTGACATTTTTTACACCCCCAATCTGTGTCGTAAAAATAGCAGGTGGGTTCATTGTATAAATATATCCTTGAGGAAGCATTTGTTCTAAAACACTAAATTCATTGCGCAGTTGTTGAGTATAAAGAGCAAACAATGCCTCAAGAGAGAGCACATGACTATTTAACACAGCAAATTTATCGCTTAAAGCCTCTAAGATATCTACATCTTCCCTTAAAATTAATTGTTCGAGTAGCTCTATTGTTTCTTGATAATTTGTGATATGTTGCACTTCATGTAATGCAGATAATCGATGCTTTCTTGTTAAAAAATAAATCAGGTGCTTTTGCAAGGATTCTTCATACCATTTGAATTTTTTTTCAAATACCTCTTGGTCCCCATTGCTTTGGTTCCAAAGAGGTTGAAAATCAGAAGGAAGTATTTGCCCTATTATAGGCTGCTGCTTAATTTCCACAATTTTCATGATGACTTCATCATTTCCTGACAATTCGAAATCAGGCTGGATAGCAGCGCTTAAAATAACCTTTCTTCCCTGATTTTTATTTAACAGCATAATACTGTGTCTTTCTTTGTAGATATAATCACCCAGCATAGTTACAGGGAAAATAGGAGTTACAAAAGTATGCAAGGCTCCTTCCATGTTGGTAATTTTGTCACCCTTTTTATATTTAACACCCAAAGCAGAATCTTTTTTGTTGGTCATTAAATGCTCCGTCATCGCTTTGGGAACAAACTCACTCTGTGAAATAATAACCGGTTGTATCTCCCATTTTCCTTGTTTGAATTTTTCTATAAAGTCCACTCGATGAGAAATTCCCTCAAAAGAAATAAGTTCATTAGAATGGACTGTGTAAAAAGCAGAGCTAACTTCTAAAGGAGGGTTAAAATGTTTGAGCGCAACGAATGGAGTAGATGATAGTTCTTGATTAGCAAAGAGCAAAAAAGCAATGAGAAGATAAAGGAGATTCATGAATGGCTCCAAAGGGGCATTTTTTTTAGCTGGGAAATGATTTCTTGAGGATCTTCCATTTGTTGATTAATAGAGATCTTTTCAGCTTCTTGTAGTAAAAGGCCCATCTGTTTACCTGGGGCTATCCCTGCTGCTTTAAGAGAGTTAGCGGTAACAAGAGGTTGTTTTTTTTGAATTCTTTCAATAGCTTTTTTCAATAGGTGCTGTTTTTGCTGATGAAAATCGAAAAACTCTTTTCTGTCTTTACTGGGTAAACCATTTCCAAAAATCTGCAGGCAAATATAGGACTGAGGATCCGCATAAAAATGTGCCCACTCAACAAGCTCTATTTTCCAATCTTTAGGCATAGATAGCATTTTTTTTGCGTGGTGAAAAAACAGAGTGAAATTCTTTTCTACGCGAGATAATTTGAGATAGTCACAAATAGATAATAGATCTTCCAAAGATCGATCGGGAAATAGCTCTAATACATAAGCAATGATAGAGGTTTTTTTAGGAAATCTTTTAAAGGGCTCTACTTTTTTTTCTAACTCGTGTAGTTTCAGATGCTGAAGTTCTGGGAAGATGGTTGTTAATAAATTTAGTTTATATAGTTCTAAAAAACTGCTATCTAATTTCCCAAATTGAGCCATTTTATGAAACTCTTGCCATACACGCTCAATAGCAACAGAAGGAAATAAGCTCTTTGCATGAGCGATAATAGCTTGATAGGTTTCTATCTCAATAGAGAAATTAAAGCGAGTGGAGTAGCGCACAGCTCGTATCATACGCAATCGATCTTCTAAAAAACGAGCATGCGGATCTCCAATCGCACGAATGATTCCTGCTGTGAGATCTTTTTGTCCTTCCACATAATCATATAGCGTTTTTGTAAGAGGATCCCAAAACAAACCATTAATCGTAAAATCGCGGCGGAGCGCATCCTCTTCTGGAGTGGCGGATTCAACATGAGTAGGACGTCTTCCATCTACATAGTCTTTTTCCTTGCGAAAAGTAGCTACTTCAAACTGATGTCCTCCAACAACCACAATCACAATTCCAAAAGCTAATCCAACTGGGATTGTTTTAGGAAAAAGCCTTTGGATGACATCTACTGGAGCCTCAGTTGCGATATCTATATCATCAGAAGGATGGTTCATCAAGTAATCACGCACCCAACCCCCTGCCAAATAGGTAGTAAATCCCGCTTCTACAAGTGTTTGTACAATCTGTTTAGCAAGTGCAAAGTTACGCATAAAGGCTTATAAGTTGATCTTTTACCTATGTTACTTTTATCTCTTTTTCAAAGACAGTTCCAATATAAAAAATCGTTTGAGATAAATAGATGCTGAGAATCATTTTCTCGAAAAGAAGTCAAAGAAGGATCATTTTTTAGTGCTAGCTACAAGTTTGCTGGCTTGTTTTGTAGTATTCCATAATAGAATGGATGCTATCAGAATTTTTGATTTTTACAGAATGGAGATCCTTGACAAACTGTTTGATCCACTTAGCTCCTTCTTCAATGTTCTCAGCCACTTTATCGCTTAAACCATTCACAAAAGGATGAATGAAATTGGATGCATTGTAATGGGTATCTTTCGGAGCCCAAGAAACTACCGGGATTCCATTTACTTTTGCCCACATCATCTCTGCACCTACTCCCAATCCACGAGGTCCTCTTGCATCTACAAAAATGATATTGCTTGAAAATACGTAATGCATATCTCGGCCAAATACTGTGTCTTGGCTGTTAAGATCACAATCTTTAAAGGCTGGGTTTAGAAGCACAACATCAAACTCACTGAGATTAGATCGTAGGTGATCCATATGTTGCTTAGTCCAATGTAAGGTATGACTAGGGGTTTCATCTTCATTTGGAATTTTGCCAGCGAGATAAATAATAATTTTGTGTTTTAGATATTCTTCCATTTCTTGTGAAAAATCACGTTTATGGTTTTCGAGAGCGTTAGAAAAATTTGAGTTTTCCATTGATATGAGTCCTTTTTGGAAAAATAATTATACATATATCCTTACTTCTCGTTTCTGTAAATAAGATTTAGAATTGGATATCTGTAGGTTAAAAAAATACAAAGAATTAAGATATTAGAGTATTTTTACTACAAAATAATAAGTTTAAAATATATGGATAAAACAAGCATTCTAGTTCCAATGATTAGCTGTATGAGCAATTTTTTTCGGAGCAGACTTTACAATAGAGCTGTCCTTATAAGACAGCTCCAAAATGGTTTATCCTGCTTTCATCATTTGTCCAAATTCAGTAATTGCTTGTCCTGATTGCTGGCCTAGTTGTGCGGATCTATCGGAAACATTCTCTACAAACATTTTCTCAGTGGAACCTAACTGAGAGTTAATTTTTTGTGTTTGGGTATTAAAAAAGCTAATAAGATTTTGTGAATGCATGAGCTTTGTGTCTTCAGGCCCTACTTCTGTCATCCATTCAAGACCTGGTAGTTCTGGATTTTTGTAAGCTGCGATACAGATACTACCAGCGGATAAACCAGTAATTAATCCTGCGGTTACTCCTACTGCCAAAGAGGAAGAAGCCATAATTCCACCTCCTATTGCAACTATTCCACTTAAAAGTCCCATCCCTGCTAAGAATCCTACGCCTGTTAGAGCTAGAAAGCAAAGACCGAATACGGATGCAGTAAGTATCGCTGCGCTTGTTGTACTCATATGACGACCTTGTACGGACTGGTTAGCCTGATCTTTTATTGCTTCAGCATTAATCTCCAATTGAGCTGTTTTTACTTTTGTTTGTTCTATGCCTGCTAGCATGGCTTTATCATTTTGATCCATTTGACTTTTAGCAAAAGCTAGAAAGAGTAGAAGAACGTTGCCTATTTTAGGCTCTAATTGTTGGTTTTTTACTAAAGCAGTTGTTTGTTCTTCCAATTGGTCAATAAGCTTTTTTGGCTGTTCTGGAGAAGTGTATTCAAGCTCTATACCTTGTAGGGTGTTTAAGATAAAATCTGCCTTTTTGGGATCTAGCTCTTTTAGTTTGCTAGCGTTTTTTTTGAGTTGGCTGATATTTTCTTTTAATTGTTCAATCAGTGGTTTTAGCTCTTCTGGTGGCATAGAGGCTAGTTGAGAAAATTTTTTTTCAATGAGAGGATCAATCAGCATAAATTCTTTTTGCATTAATTGATCAGAAAACTTTGACCTTTGTTTTGGTGATAAATTCTCTAGAATAGAGAGTTCTTTTTCGATCTCTTCTAGATTCTGTTCATTTAAAGGCATATCAGGTGGAATCATAGATTTTTTTTCTACATAGCGGGTTTTGTTTTGGACTTTAGGAAACTGTTGAAGTACATGATTAGCATGCTCTTGCTCAAGCTTTTTTAAATCCTCAGGAGTGATTAGATCTGTTGAAAGAAGGGATTGTTTGATCTCTTTTTGAGGGAGGTTTTGTTCTTTAAAAGGATCTGATAGGGAAGTTGAGTTTATATCTGACATAAGTTCCTTGTATTGTTTAAAAGATTTATTGCCGCTAGTTTTGAAAGGCATAAGATTTGTAATGAGGAAAGTGTCGATATTCTCAATTGTGATTAGAATGAGTAATTTCAGCGACTGTGTTCTTATTTTTAATTAATGAAACAGTTTAAAATGTACGCTCCTTTATTACATTAAACCATAAAAACGAATTAATATTAATGATTTTTGCGCGTGTTTTTATTTATATGTTTTTTAAATTTCAAGTGATTAATTATTATAATAAAAGTTTATTTGGTTTCTTAAATTTTATGCAGAGATTCTAAAAAAACTAGGATTTGCAATGAATGCCATTAGGAATAAGCAGGAGCAAATGCTCCTGCTGGTACGGTAAAGTTTAGAAATATTAGGTGGCTTGGAAAGATAGAGGAGCTGTTTCTTGCTGGGACTCATCAGTCAATACAACTATGGTGTCACCAAGTATATTCTTTACTTTGTCTTCTGTTATGGGAAGAGATTCATTTTTTAAACAAGACAATAGAGGAGAAACACAATCCCTAATTCTTTCATCTAGCTTTTCAAACTGTTCTTCACTCGGATATGTTATACTTCTATCCTTAGGATCAAAGACAACAGATGTATCCTGCAAAGCTTTCTCAAAACTAGAAAACCTCCCAGAGTCTCTCCAAAATCGGATAATATACTTTTCTGTTTGAGAGCTTGGTGGGAGCCTATTCTCTGTTTTTGTAGTGCAAAAAGAAGTAGAGAATTTATGTTCATGACAAGCGGCTTGAAAAACTAAAATAGACATATTTACCTTCCTATTTTTGATTAAAGGTGTTTTCGAGCAAGAAGATAAATAGCAATTTAAATATTTATTTTTCAATCAAAAAATGAAAATCTGTTAAATTTTTTATTTAAATTAACCTTAAGATTTTTAAAAGGCTTGTTGGGAATATAGCCGTATCTATCTTGCAATGAAAAGAAAGTAAACACAGCTTCTATAATTTTTTTGTGTGATAAGACCATCCTTAAAAAAATAGGAAGAGATCAGATGCGTGATTTTATGTTATTCCTTTATAATAGAACCTATATCACTGTTTTTTTAGAGCCATATGAAAATCAAAACATTAGATGAACAAACCATTAATCAGATTGCTGCAGGAGAGGTAATAGAGAATCCAGCATCTGTAGTAAAAGAGCTGGTGGAGAATGCTGTTGATTCTGGAGCCTCTCAAATTAAAGTGGAGATCTTTAGTGGAGGATTTCAAAGTATTACTGTTAGTGATAATGGATCGGGCATGAGCCGAGATGATGCGTTACTCTGTTTTACGCGTCATGCAACATCTAAAATCCAGAAAGTGGAAGATTTATCTTATCTATCTACAATGGGGTTTAGAGGAGAGGCACTCTCTTCTATTGCTGCTATTTCTAAGGTTATATTGATCACTTCTTATGAAGCTGCGGGAGTTAAGCTGGAAGTAGAAGCTGGTAGGGTTTTATCGATAGATCCGGCTCCTAGAGTGAAAGGGAGCAGCATAGAGGTGCGTTCTTTATTTTACAACGTTCCTGCTCGTAAAAAGTTTCAGAAAAGTGTTTCTGCAAGCAGTGCAGAGATTACCAAATTAATGACTTTTTTAAGTTTAGCTTATCCAGAAATAGGGCTTTCTTTGTGGCATCAGGATAAGAGAGTCTTTGATTTTTGTGGTTCTGAAAATAAACAAGAAGAAATGCTTATGCGAGCTAAGACTTTGCTTAGCAATGATTTTGTAGAAGATATTCATATAATTAAACATAAACAAGAGGGTTGTGAAGTGATGGGGTTTGTAGCCTCTCCTTTAAAAGTGCGTGTAAATCGTTCGGGACAATATCTATTTGTCAATCGTCGAGTTGTTGTTTGCCCTATCTTTAGTTATGCGGTGCGAGATGCTTTTTCTACGCGGATTGAAAAAGATCGTCACCCTTTATTTGTTCTACACTGTACAATTGCTCCTCATTTAATAGATGTAAATGTCCACCCACAGAAAAAGGAAATTCGTTTAAAAGAGGAAAAATATACAAAACAGTTGATTCAATGGGCTGTAGAAAAAGCGTTAGAAAAAAGAAGTGGGAATCAACTAAGCGCTTCCATGCCCATTTCATATGGGCATCATGAAAACCCTTTTTGGACAAAAGAGGTTTCCATTTTATATGATTCTTTACCTGAGCTCAAGCAGGAATCATTGATAGAAAATACACTTCAGATCATAGGGTTATTTTCTCACTATCTTCTTTTATATCCCCAACCTGCCTTATTGAAAATAGTGGACGCAAAAGAGACCATAGCCATGATAGGGGTTGATCTATATGCAGCAGAATCAAAGATTTTATTTGATGAAATGATGAACAATCAAGAACCTAAAGGGTCACAGACCTTATTATTACCCGATACTTTATCTTTTTCAAAAGCGGAAAGCGAAGAGATATTGAGCATATTAGATGAGCTATATCGGTTAGGTTTAAAGGTTCATCCCATTGGCGAGTCTGCTTTTCTAGTGGAGGCTATACCTGAGTTTGTGAAACAAGATCAAGTAAGAGATCTCATGTTAGAGTGTTTGCAAGGTAGTAAAGAACAAAAAAGAAAGTACGCTTCGATTTTATGTAGATGGGTTCGTAAAAGTAAGCACCCATTTTCACAAGATAGAGCCTTGAAGTTAGTAAAGCAATTGCTTTGTCTGCCAGACCCTCTTTTTTGCCCTTTAGGCAGAAGGATTATAAGCTGTATTACAAAGGGACAAATAGATGATTGGTTTAAATGAAAAGGAAGTTTTCTTAAAAAGAGTTGCTAGACTGTGGGAACAATTAGAGGGTTCTGTAGAAGCGTGTTTGATTGAAGATCCCATAGACCTCTATTATTTGACTGGTTTATCCTTATCTAAAGGTTCTCTTTTATTGACTCGAAAAAAGCAGCTTCTACTTGTAGATGATCGATATTTTCAATCAGCTATAGAAAAAGCTGTTGTAGCGGTTGAAAGAGATCTACCTATTGCTTGGGAAGGGTTCTTTGCGCATAGCTTGTTTAAAAAAATAGCCTTTGATTCTGAAAAGGTATCTTATGAAAGGTATCTTGAGTGGCAAAAATATAACAAAGAATTCGTTGCTTCTCCTAACTTACTTAAAAATGTACGAGCAATCAAAGATACGGTTGAAATGGGGAAGATTACCATGAGTGCTCAACTTTTAAGGCGAGGCTTTACTCATATTTGTTCCCTTTTAAAAGTCGGGATTACAGAGAAAGAATTGTCTAAAGAATTTGAAATTTTCTGTCTGCAGCAAGGAGCGGATGGTTTGGCTTTTGAGCCCATTATTGCTTTTGGTAAAAGTAGTGCAATGCCTCATTACCATAGTCAAAATGTTGCCTTGCAATCAAAAGATGTCGTTTTAATGGATATTGGTGTAGTTGTAGATCATTATCATTCTGATATGACACGAGTGGTTTTTTTTGAAGAGCCACACCTGCGGCTTTCTTATTTATATCAGATTGTCAAGCAAGCTCAAAAGGCTGCTTTAGATCTTTGTGCTCCGGGAACCACACTTGCAGAACTTGATTTAGCTGCACGTGAAGTATTTAAAAAACATGATTTAGAACCATTTTTTGTGCATAGTTTAGGCCATGGAATCGGTTTGAACACTCATGAGTTTCCTCGAATTTCTCATCAAGGAAAGGATGCTCAGGTGGTTTTGCAGAAAAATATGGTTGTAACAATTGAACCAGGATTATATCTACCAGATATTGGTGGAGTGCGATATGAAGATATGGTTCTTATTACAGAAGAAGGT
Source organism: Candidatus Rhabdochlamydia sp. (assembly GCA_035949155.1). Taxonomy (GTDB): domain Bacteria; phylum Chlamydiota; class Chlamydiia; order Chlamydiales; family Rhabdochlamydiaceae; genus Rhabdochlamydia. The sequence goes on from DASZIJ010000012.1 coordinate 39,471, forward strand.
TATCGGTTTTTTTATCCCATTGACCCAGACGAATAAAAGTAAAAAAAAGAGGCTCAAGCGTTCATGAAAAATAAGCTTGGATTTCGTCAAAAAATCATACTCAGTCATATTTTTTTATTTGTGGTTTTTATTGCTTTTGCTTTTCCGTTTATCACTAAATCGGTACAAAGAATCGTATTTAATAGTTTGCATGTGAGCACTTCTTATCTTGTGAATTTATTAGAGAAGGCACGGAGTGAACAGCAAATTTTAACTCTTTTAAAAGATGCAGATGATTATATCTTTTTCCATGTCTCTCTTTTTAATGATAAAGGCGAAGCCTTATATGATTCTTCTTTAAAACAAATGATTAAAAGAGAAAATATAAATCCCTTAACATATTCAGAGGTTGTAGATGCTTTAGGGCATAAAATTGTTTATTCTATAGGTTATAATAAACAAGAAGCGGAAAAGCTGGCGTATATTACGCTGCCTTTTCATGTAAACAATCAAACATATATTTTGCGGACAGCTATTCTCTTTTCTCAAATGCATGAATTTACTCATGAGTTTGAAATGTGGTTCTTGGCTTTCTGCTTTCTAGCCATGTTATTTTTTGCTGCAATTACTTGGTTGATTTTTCATCGGATTAATTATCCTATTCAACAAATTATCCGCGCGATCAAACCTTATCAGTTAGGAGTAGAAACCGTTATCAATCCGATTGTATTAAGCGATTCCATCGATGAAAAAGATCAGTTTTATCAATTAGCGCAAACATTAAATTCTCTTTCAGAGCATTTGCGACTTCACATTAAACAAATTATCGATGAAAGAAATGAAAAGGAAGCCATTTTAGATTCTCTAGGAGAAGGAGTTATTGCAGTAGATGCAGAGATGCATATTCGCTATATCAATTTTATGGCTAGTAAGATGCTAAGGTTGTCTAAAAAAGATGTATTAGGAAATGTTTTTACTTTTGTTTCAGAAGAAACACCCAATGCTAAGCTGCTCAATAAATGTAGACAACTTCTAGAAAGCTGCCAAAGAAAGCGAGCTTTATTAACCGATTCCATGATCGTTATCAATGGTAAAAAAATATACATAGATCTTATTGCAGCTCCTAAAAATCATCGAAGTGGAGCTATTGTAGTTCTACAGGATAAGACCAGTCATTACAAAGTTTTGGAAATGGGAAAGGACTTTGTAGCAAATGCCTCTCATGAATTGCGCACCCCCATTACCATTATTACAGGCTTTGCAGAAACCCTGCAAGATTTGCCGGATTTGCCGCGTGATGTTGTTATAGAAATTACTGAGAAAATCGTTCGTAATTGTCAGCGTATGGATAGTTTGGTCAAAAATCTATTGACTTTGGCTGATTTAGAAAATCTTCCTCCCTCTCGATTTACAGAATGCGATGTGGTAGCTATTCTGGAAACCTGTCGCCAAGTGGTATTATCCATTTATGAAAAAGCTAAAATTCACATTGAAAAACAAGAGGAGTCGATTCTTGTAGCAGCTGATTCAGATATCTTAGAACTAGCAATTATTAACTTATTGGATAATGCTGCTAAATACTCTCCTCCTCCAGCTGAAATTTTGGTGCAAATTACACAAACTTCAGAAGAGGTCTCTATTACCATCCAAGATAAGGGAATTGGTATTCCTGCAGCAGATCTTGAACATATTTTTGAGAGATTTTATACGGTAGACAAAGCACACTCAAGACGCTTAGGAGGAGCTGGATTAGGTCTTTCTATTGTAAAAACAATTATTGAGAACCACCACGGGGTTATTTCGGTAAGATCTGAAATGGGAGTGGGGACTACCTTTACGATTTTGCTGCCTAAGCTAAAACGTATAGTACCTATTTAAGATTCTTTCCTAAAACTCATTCCATTTTGAGTTTTCTTAGAGACTGTCTTTTTTTGATTTAACTGTGCTCGGCAATATTTCTTGATGGTTTCATAAAAGGCGGTTTCTGTTGGATATTGTTTAATCAAAGACTCTAGCTCTTGTCTATTAAATAGCTTTGTTTTTCCACTTTCCCACTTCTTCTTTTCACCTGCAATGATCGTATGAGAAAACTCTTCTCCAAACATTGCTTGTAAAACAAAAAAGTGAGCGGAGCATAAATAGCAACAAGCCCCTTTATGCATCATTAAAAAATCAGCAAGTGGTGGGATTCCTTTCTTCTGTTTAATATCGTATTGGTTAGTGCCTTGGATCATTTGATAATAATGTTCTTGAAGAAGAGGATCTTCTGGCATGAGTTCATTTAAGGTAGGTTCGTCTAGTGTTTTTGCTTTAGCAAGTAGAGCATCTAATAAAGCGCATGCAGCGTCATTATTGGGTAATATCTTTGGATAAAGCAGGCATAAAAGCTTAGCTGTAATAGCATAAAAAGGATGGCTTTTGGGCTCTTGTTCTTGGACTAAAGGATAGAGGTTCAATTGCGATCCTTTGAGTGCTTGTGACAAACGAGGAGATTTGTATTCTGTCTTACGTTTTACCGGGGGTTTAGGCGAATTTCCTGGTTTTTCTGCTGTAAGCGATCTATAGCTAAGACCTGCTGCGCCATTAAAGTGTTTTTGCTGCAACTGATAAAAATTTTCTATCCCATTTATTACTATCCCTGTTTCTTTTGTGTCTTTTAATAAAGAATTTGATAGAAAAGTAAAAATCGCAAAAATGGCAAAAATAAAGGGGAGTACATTCATGATTTTACACCATAGATAATAGGGTTTTTGGGTTCTGTAACAAATAATACCAGGTCATAGTTATCCTGATCTGTTTTTAAGTGTAGGCGAACCATTTCAGGAAGTTGTGCTTTTGTTTTTAGCCACTCGGATTTCCAAATAGCTTTTGTTTGATCAAATAACTCGAATGTAAAAGTATGGATATTCTCTAATAGAATTTCATCTCTTTTGCTATCTTGTTTAGAAAAGGTGCTTAAAACAAGTTGCTTATGTTCATTTACATAAAGCATAGAATGGATCATTCCACAAAAATTTACATCTTTATCTCTATTCTCGTAGCAAAAAGACAATGCGGGATGATCTTCATAGGAATCTATCCAGATGTTAGACTCGTTTTTAGCAAGAGAGTTTATGATTTGATTCATTCTCAAACGCATCATTTCACGAGGAAAGATCGTTTGTTTTAATTGAGCGATTTCCTGCTTTTTCTCTAGGGTTTGCCTAAGCAAAGAAAATAAAAAACTCAGTATGATCCCTGCTAAAACCAAGCCAATCAAAACTTCTAATAAGGTAATGGAGTGCTTTTTCCTAGGCATTTTTTAAGTCATCCTTAAAGCAGATAATGATCTTAAATTATTCTTATATTTAAGATAAATAGGATTCCTATCCATAGGATGAGTTGTTTTCTCAAATTTAATTTTTGAGCAGGTTCTTTATGGATATTTTATCTTTTAATCTGTGAATGATAGTTTAGTTTTTAATAATTACACCAATTTTGATATTATTGACTTTTTTTGCTAATCATTTTAAACTTATTGGAATATTAACTTTGAATTAATTGTTTTAAAACAAATTTATAAAAGGTGTACTCATGTCTGCTTCTGTTTCAAATACCACACAAGAAATGTGCGTAATATGCTATGAAGATTATCAGGGAAAGGAAATATCTGATGTTACTAAGGTTATTGAATTAACATGTCATCATTTCTATCATATTGGTTGTATATCAGAATCTTTAATCTACCAAGAAAATGGACAAAGAAAGCTATCTTGTTGTTATTGTACGCAAGAAGTTGCTCCGTCTGCTCGAGCTGCAAATGCTTTTGCTAATCAGGAAGTATTCCAGGCAAGACTTGAAGAAATTAAAGAAGATTACGATTACGATAATGAGGTGATGGAATCTGTTTCTTTTGTTGCTGACTTATGTAACCAACTTCATGATTTATCTAACTCATTTCCAACGCAGTCCAATGATGCCATAGCAAATCAGGAGAATGGAAAAAAACTAACTAATGCTATCGGTGAGTTGGTTATAGAAAATAAAACAATTAAAGAAGACTTAAAGTCAACTGTATTGCAAGTTTTGGCGGCTATGATAACAGGAGACCGAGCTTTAAGATCTGTAGATGATGAGGCAAAAAGATGGAGAAGTGTTCCTTTTGAAAATTGGCCGGAAAAGATTAAGGAAAAGGGTGTTTTAGTCCGATACGAATATGAAGGTACCAGAATGCGTATTCCAGCAAATCATCTTAAAAAGAGAGTAGATAAGATTGTTGTAGATGCTTTAGTTAGCCACTATCAGCAAAAAGCTAAAGATTTTTCTCAATCTGTTCGCTTTTGGGCTCCAAAAGTTTTAGGCGTAGTTGTAGTAGCTACCTTAGTAAAAAAAGCTTTAGATAGGCTTTAAAGACTTAAATGTTCATTGCTACCTGTTTGTGCTAATTTAGAAAAAACAGGTAGTTTGTTAAGAGCTAATACAAATCCTCCATTTCCCAATATGTTTGCACAGGTGATTACAGGATCAAATAAAATATACAAAGCGGTTATTAGACAAGACATCTCTGTAGTAAACCCTAACTGACTCTCTAAGATGGGCAGCATGACAATAATTCCTCCTCCTGGAATAGCTGCTACAGAGAACTTCGCCATGACAAAGTAAAGAGCAAATATGAGATAAGCAAAAAAAGTAGGTTCGGGAATACCAAAATTTTTCATAACTGCAAAAGCAAAAATAGGAATTGCAAAACAATCTCCGATTAGATGAGTGTTTACGGTTATAGGAGTGCTAAGACGAGTTAAAGAAGGATTTTTCGTATTTTTTTCTGTACCTATGATGGTTAAAGGCATAGCAGCTGCACTTGACATGCTACTAAATCCTGTAAGAGCAGCTGGGAACATGTTTTTAAGTGTATGTAGAAAAGAGGATAGACAAAAGCGATTAGATACCAAATAGATACATGCGATGTAGATAAATTGGGAAATAGCAACCAATAGGAAAATCAGAGAATAGTCATAAATAATGGTGTGGATGAGTTGATCATGAATCAACTTCATGATAAATCCAGAGATAAAAATAGGGATCACAAAGGTGAGCAGATTCAGCATTCTCTGAATAGCTTTTTCAAAATAGAACGAAATTTTTAGACCAAGCGTTGGTTTGAAAAGAGAAAAGAATATCCCAGAGAAGATCCCTGCAAACATCGCATGATCATTAGCAATCCATTTAGGAAGAGTAAAAGACCAAATAGGCATAAGAGCTATTTGATCTGTTGGCATTTTAATGCAAAGATCGAATTGATAGATGATAGATCCTATCTGAGAGCTAATCATTGTTGATAAAAAATTTGAAAAGCAAAGGGCTGTAAGAAGAAGTAAGATCATTTTCGTAGCAGTGCGCGATAGCTGAGAAATCGTTTTAAACAGCAGCATGAAAATAAGGATCGGTAGCATAAAAATAATTAAGGACTTTACAGACAAACTCAGAGAATAGATAAACTGCTTGAGATAAATAGGAATAAACCGATCGATAGAGAGAATAAGAAGAATAATAGCTAAGAGGATAATTGGCATTTTACGAATCATGAAGAAATCCTTTTGGAAAAGATTTTCTCATATACCCTGTATTGCTCTCAACTGTAAAATTTTTTTACATCAAGGAAGTTTTCTCTCTTTTATAAAAACAAATAGCACCAAGCCCTATCGCAAGTAGTAGAAAAACGCTTAAACTAACTGTATTAGAAAAAAAAGAATGTTCTATTGCAGGGATAACACCAAGCACGGTTAACAAAGCGATAATCACACCTGTACAAGCATCTCCTGCTACAAGACCAGAAGCGGCTAATATGCCTTTTTCAGAAGCTGTAGTCATGTGTGTTGTTTTTTCTCTTTTTTTCACAAAAAAAGAAACAACCCCTCCTAGCATCATAGCAGTGCTCAAAGAAAGAGGTAAATATAAACCTAGAGCAAAGGGCAAAACAGGCAAGCGAAGAAGTTCCATGGACAATCCTAAAAGTACCCCTACCAAAATTAAAGTAACAGGAATATTGCCTTGAATTACTCCTTTTGCAATTAAAGCCATCATGGTGCCTTGCGGAGCTGGTAGCTCTGCAGATCCTAAGACATAGGCTTGATCTAGCAAATATAGAGTGGTTCCAATGGCAAGAGCTGGTAGAAAAATACCGATAACCTCTGCAATCTGCTGCCATCTAGGAGTTGCACCGAGTAAAAAACCTGTCTTTAGATCTTGAGAGGTAGTCCCCGCTAAAGCAATAGCAATATTGACAACGACACTCATAGTTAATGCAGCGATCAAATAGATGCGCTCTGTCCAACCAATAGCGACAAAAATTAAACAGGTCAGAAGAAGGGTTGTTAAAGTCATGCCAGAAACAGGATTGGAAGTACTTCCAACTATGCCAACTGTTAGTGAAGTGACCGCTACAAAGAAAAATCCTAGTACAGCAAGTAATATGATGGTCGTTAGATTCATAGCAGATCCGGGAAGGAGCCAAAGAGTAATAATAATAGCTAAAGATCCAACTATGAGCCAACGAAGGGAAATATCTCGATCCGTTCTAGGTATATTTTTCCTAGGAATTCTTTGAAATAATTCTGTTAAACCAACAGAGAAGGTTTTACGGATAATGGGTGCTATCTTTATTAAACTAATCAACCCTCCAATGGCTACTGCACCAGCGCCTATGTAACGAATATAATTTGCCCAGATCTCTTCAGCAGACATTTGTGCAACAGGAATGGTTGCTGGGAAAATAATGGTTTGATTGGAGCCGAATAATTGAATTAAAGGAATGAGAATCCACCATCCTAAAGCCCCTCCCCATAAGAGTAAGCTAGTAATACGAGGACCTACAATGAAACCTACACCGAGTAGAGCAGCAGTGCAGTCCATACTAAATTCTGTTTTCTGAAAAAAAGGTAAAACCCATTTAGGGGTTTCTTTTAGCAGTTGAAAAGCTCCAGAGAAACATTTATGAACAGCTCCTACGATAATTCCTAAGAAGGCAAAGAAAGCCATTTTCTGAGAAGACGCACCAGCTTGTAAAATCTGCGCACATGCGGTTCCTTCTGGGAAGGGAAGTCTCTTATGTTCATGTACAATGATGTAACGACGCATGGGGATCATAAACAGCACACCTAGAATTCCACCTAATGCAGCTAGTATAAAAATGCGCCAAGCAGATAAACGCTCTCCTAAAAAAAAGAGAGCAGGAACGGTAAAGATGACCCCAGCGGCTAATCCTTCTCCTACAGAAGCAATTGTTTGTACAAGATTATTTTCTAAAATCGATACCTTTTTACAAAAAGTGCGCAAAATAGCCATAGATAGCACAGCAGCTGGAATAGAAGCGGAGACAGTTGTGCCGATTTTCAAGCCCAAATAGGCATTACCCACTGCAAAGATGAGTCCAAGCAGCATCCCTAACAAGATGGCGCGTAGAGTGAACTCTCTAGGTGCTTTTTCCGTAATATTTTTCATCATAAAGAAGTTTTCTTATACTTTTGAAAATGCCGTGGAAAGAGATTTTTTACTATTCTTTTTTTTCATCTATACATTTTAAGCTAAACTTAGAGATTGATAATAAACTGTGATTAAATCTATTTTTTTGCAAAAGGCATTGGAAATTTAGACTTATATGTTGTATGAGCTAAAAAGGATTTTCAGGCTTATTTTCTACGTTTATCAATGGATTTAAAAAATGTCTTATGTGCATTTTTGACTAATCTTCCACTCTGACGGGGATGGTCTCTAGAGAAATTCTAGATTAAACTACTGTTAATTTTAATCGTTGTATAAACTCTTGTTTAAAAATAAATTATATCTTGAATATGAGATGTGCTTCTAGCCTAATTTTAACTGGGATAAATACTTTAAGAAACCCTGAGGGTAGAGAAAGGAATTGGTCTTGTCCTATTGTGTATGTAAGTATATTCAATAGACATGGTTTAAAGACTGCAAAATTACGAGAAATACAACTTGTAAAAGCAGTTATAGGTCAAGCAGCCTCTCTTGCTATATACTCGATGGATTTAGAATTACGGATTTACAATATGAAATTTTTTAGAAAGAAGACTCTTTAATTCCTCTTTGTAATTAGAAATATTTTCAAAAAAACTGAGGGTTGCCTTCTTGAACTCTACGAATTTTTCATAATA
>DASZIJ010000013.1:0-2283 GCA_035949155.1 Candidatus Rhabdochlamydia sp.
CAAGCTTGAATTTCTTAAAATTAAAACTTCGTTAAATCATTTTGCTCTGAAGTATAAATTAATTCTTAAAGCAAATCAGATGGCCTTTAGTGAATTAAAAACTTTACGCAAAAAAGTTGGCCTTGCGTAACATGAGTTAAGGATCTAAAATGGTAGGAATAGACGGGAATTTTATGGAAAAAATGTTGAAAAAACATAAATTATCATCCAAGCCAAGCTATTTAATACTCTTATCAAATTGCATCTTTCAAAAGATATGGATTGGTTGTATTTTCATAGGCTTTTCTTGTCATGCAGAATCAATTTGTATTGACTGCAGTCAAGAATATGCAATTTTAGATCAGTTTTTTAAAATGACATTTTCATCAGAAGAATATGGCTACGTCTTCGAGGGCTGCAAACCTATTTCTATAAAAAACTTTCCCGCTCTTGATTCTTTTCCTATATCAAAAGATTTGAAATATGAAGAAAAACGATTTCATAATACGCTCCTTGTTCGAAAAGCAATCCCTCTCTGGAATAAGTTCTGTGGTCAACAAAAAGATTTTGTTCTTAAAGTTGTTACTTTAAATAATCAAAGATCGCTTTTTTTATCTCCTTTAGAGGTTGCCTTTATTAATGTTTCTAAACTTCAAGAGGTTGTTGAGAAAAATAGCGATTTGTTTCGCTATATTCTTGGACCTACGAACACAATTCAAGATATTGTGGATTTAATTGTTAACTCTAATCAATCTCTCATTAACATTTTGAATCATGATCTTACTTTAATGGGTATAGTCCTTGGATTCGGATCTCATAATAGCATTGTGGGCGGACGACAAGAGACAATTTATGCTTTATCTATTTCTAAAGATTACCCTCCTTTTTCTCCTCAAAGTTACTTAATGCAAGACAGAAGTGAACACAGCCTAGACTTTCTTACTCCAGAAAGGTATGGCACTTATTATTTAGAATTAGCAGGAGGAGATGATGTTAATTTTAGAGTGGATTTTCCTCGACTCAAAACTCAATCGAGATTTGTCAATTTAATAGATGAAATACGCAGTATAGATCAACTAGAGGAACAAATTCTCCCTACATTTTGGCAAGAACCTAAGTTCGTCTTTGGAGCTTTTAAGGGAGGACCGCCGAACCAACCATTCTTTAAGCAATTGAGCAAAACGCAAAAGAAAATTCGCTCTCTTCTAAGTAATTCTCATTTTCTTGAATGCGTATTAGAAATAATTAATAAAAAACGACCTGTAATTCAAGTAAAAAAAGCAACGTTCAATGAGCCAATATCTTTTGAACTATCTCCAAATTGCTGGAATGAAATTCTACATAGTGTTGCTAATCGATTTGTAGATAAAGAAAAGAAAGTCGCTTTTATTAAAGCATTTAATCATCCAGAAGACACGTATCGCGAACCTCCGGTGATGATGGGCGCTTCAAATGCTGTTTTGGAAGGATTAATAAAAGCTCGGAGCAATCTTACAAAGGCAAATCTGCAGTTTGACAAATTATCACAAGATGAGACATTGAAGGAGCTTATCTTTAAGCAGCTCTATTTTAAAACCATTCTTCCAGGAAATGAAAAAAAATTGAGAAGAGAAGATCGGGTGCGGATTGGGTTTGTGATTGAAGATATTGAAGGAAATATTCTTTTTGCTAATCACGACAGCTGGATAAATCTTTCGGAGACTTTTCCCGGATTTGCCTATGGATTACAAGGAATGCATGTACAAGAAAAGCGCATCCTTTTTATTCATCCGACATTAGCTTATGGTGCTTTGACAACCCTGCCTCCTTGTTCTGCCCTTACGATCAAAGTACAATTATTAGATATCGACCCACAAACTTTAGGAACATTGCCTCTATTGAAACCTCTTGACTTAAGTTGGGTACAGGACTCTTCTTTTTATAATAACCTTGAAAAGTCACTTATTCAACAACCCTATTTTACTGGCATTTTTTATCGTGAGATGCTGAACAAAATGAAACAATCAAATCCATTAGTTTTCATTGAATAGAGCTCTTTCAAAACTAGGAAATAAAAAACCCATTCTATAAAATAATGCCCGTAAAAACATTCCAGGGGCATGATGAAATTTGAAAAAGCAAAAAGTTTAGACAACGAGAAATTCCGAAGATTAACCGGAGTAAAACGTAGCACATTCGATCAAATGAGCTTGATATTGGAGATAAGTCACAAAGAGAAAAAAGCCCGAGGAGGCCGCGTCAATAAATTAAAAATAGAAGACATGTTACTGATGACCTTAGAGTATCTAAGAGAGTATAGAACCT
>DASZIJ010000014.1:0-8726 GCA_035949155.1 Candidatus Rhabdochlamydia sp.
TCAGTAACATGTCTTCTATTTTTAATTTATTGACGCGGCCTCCTCGGGCTTTTTTCTCTTTGTGACTTATCTCCAATATCAAGCTCATTTGATCGAATGTGCTACGTTTTACTCCGGTTAATCTTCGGAATTTCTCGTTGGCTAAACTTTTTGCTTTTTCAAATTTCATCATGCCCCTGGAATGTTTTTACGGGCATTATTTTATAGAATGGGTTTTTTATTTCCTAGTTTTGAAAGAGCTCTAATAGGACTCCAATTTTCTAGAGATAAAAGTTGACGTGGCATGTCTCCTATGAAGGTAAGGGGCATATCGAGGTTTAAGGCTTTTTTGAAAATATAATGAATGGCTGTTAGACAATCGGTTTTTTTAGGAGCATGTTCACGCAAAGCTGGGGTGCAATACGTGGTTCTTTCTACAAGAGCATAAGCGATTTGTATAATAGGTTTTGCTTGGACAGAAGAATATCTAAAAACTATGAAATTGCAGGTCCTTAATTTTTTTTAAGAGCCATTATATTATATCGAGATTTAAATCCTAGTTAATTTCTAGATAACATGAAGTAGATTAGTTCATCTACTTTTTTTTAATAAGTATTTATATGAAAATAGCTTTTAGTAAATAGAAAATAAGAACGCTAACTATTGCGCTGGCAGGAAGGGTGATTACCCAAGATAGTGCGATGTCGCGAAGCATCCTAAGGTTTAAGGCGCGGATTCCACGGGCTAGTCCTACACCTAGAACAGCACCAACTAAGCAGTGTGTGGTGGAGACAGGTAGGCCTAGTTTAGAAGCTAGAAGGATGGTAATAGCAGTACCGAATTCAGCGGAGAAGCCACGGGTGGGGGTAAGCTCTGTAATTTTTTTGCCAATGGTAGCAATGACTCTCCAACCCCAGGTTGCAAGACCTGTTACAATTCCTAAACCTCCAAATACAAGTAGCCAGGAAGGGACCGTTGCTGCTTGAGAAACAATACCTCTATTAATAATATCTAGGACGGCTGCAACAGGGCCTATAGCATTAGCAACATCATTAGCTCCGTGACCAAAAGCAACAAAAGAGGCGCTTAAGATTTGCAAATAACCGAACATTTTTTCTACAGAAGTATATTCAGAAGTGCGTTCTAAAAAGTTTGTTTCTTGTCTTAACTGTTGAGAGAGGGATTGTACTTCTTCTACTAAATGTCCTATCTGTTCATGGGTTTCATCATAAGATACCACATGAACACGTTGAAGGTGCTTGAGTGCTTTTTCTAAACTGATAACCGTTTGAGGGGAATAGCGAGAAATGGGGTTTGACTCGTTAGGGGAATACACTCTGCGAACTAATAAAAAAGCGATAAAAGAAGCAACGCTACCGATGACAAAGGCAAAAGTTAATACTTGGATAAAAGAAAAATGCCAATTCAAACGAGTAAGGCCATTAAATAACAAACTTAAGGTAAATACACCAAGAACAATAAAGGTTAATAAGGGAATAAATTTTCTGGCTGCTTCTAGAGGATTCATTGCATATAAAATATTGCGTTGCAACATATTGAATACAAAATAAGAGATCATTCCTGCTAAAACAGGCGAGATAACCCAACTAGCTGCGACTGAATTCACTACAGTCCATTGAATGGCATCGATTCCCATGATCACGCCAGCAAAGCCTAAAATAGCTCCTACAATTGCATGAGTTGTAGAAACAGGCCATCCAAAAAAAGAAGCTATTTGCAACCAGACCCCAGTTCCACACAGTGCGGCGCACATTCCTAAGACTAAGATTAGAGGATCTTCTGCAAACAATTGAGTATGAATCAAGCCTTTTTGCATGGTCTCTGAGACATGAGATCCAAGGAAGAAAGCTCCGCTAAACTCTAGGACAGCTGCTAGAATAACCGCTCTTCTTAAAGTAAGAGCTCCAGAGCCAACAGATGTTCCCATAGCATTAGAAACATCGTTGGCTCCAATATTCCAAGCCATATAAAAACCAATGGCTAGAACAAGCAGTGTAAGTATTGTTGCAGTGTCCATCGTTTATTTTAGTTCTAGGACCATTCTAATACGGTTTGCTAAGCTCTCGGAAAGATGAGAGATTTTTGCTATTTCTTCAATCAAGCGCACCCATAAATAGAAACCTGCATTAGAAAGAGAATGAGCTCTAGTGAATAACTCTTTTGTGAGTACATGCTGCATTTTGCTTGCTTCATGTTCGAGATAGGCGGTTTCCTCTACCATTGTTTTTACTTTTTCTGCTTCAATTCCTCCGAAAGAAGATTCTAGCAATTCATCGATTTCCTCAATGATACGCTTAGAATGAATAAATACTTCTTCATTTTTATAAAAAAAACTTTGCACTTGTGGAAGAAATCCATTGCACTCTTCTAGAGGACTTAGAGTGAGCAGGGTAGCAATGTCTTCTGCTTTATCGGATATATCATCTTGGATAGATAAAATATCGAGGAATTGTGCCCGATCAATGGGCAAAAAGATACTTCTAGGAAGGTGATTGCGGATATCATTTTTAGCTAAATCCGCTTCGTGCTCAAGACGAGAAATTTCATGCGCTGCTTTTGCAATCTTTTCTACATCTTTCTTTGCTAAAGAAGCAAACATCTGTGAGAGCTTTTCTACACAATGAGCTACTTTTTTCATGTGGGTTTGCAAAGGAGCAAAAGGAGACTTTCCAAAAAGGCGTGCGATGTTAAGCATACAATCCTGTTATAAAATACTCAAATCTCATATCGAAATCTAGCTTTAAAGCTAATTGAATACAACTCTTTTTCAAAGATTAGAAGATTGAAAAATAATCTGTTTTTCTGTCTCTGTCATAGGCCGAAAACCGCCTTCAGCAATAGGGCCTAGAAGTAATCCGCCAATGCGAATACGACACAATTCTAAAATCTCAAGGTTTGCTCCTTGCACAAGCAAGCGAACCTCTCGCTTTTTTCCTTCTTTGACTACAATTTTTAATGTGCCCTTACGCACTTTTACCACTCGTATAGGTTTTACAAAGGATCCTTCTATAAAAATTCCTTTAGAAATTTGCTTTAGATGCAAATCAGTCACTTCTTGTAGTGTTTTGATTAAATATTCTTTTTGAATATTAGAAGAGGGATGAATCACCTTATTGGCAAAATGTCCATCATTGGTCACTAATAAGAGCCCAGTTGTATCTCTATCTAATCGTCCAATGGTAAATAGACGATAGGGCAGATGAGCAAATAAATTGACAACTCTTTTTTTCCCCCCTAAAGGAACGTTGGAACAAATAAAGCCATGAGGTTTATTTAAAAGGTAATAAACTTTTTTTTCTTCAGCCTGAATTGGCTCGTTATCCACACAAATTTGGTCTTTTTGGGCACAAACAAGAGTTTGAGGAACAAGTATGACCTCGTCATTAACGGTCACTCTACCCTTAAAAATCAATTCCTCTGAAGCTCTTCGAGAGGCTACTCCAGAAGCAGCCAGGACTTTACTTAAACGTTTTTTATCTTCCATAGGGGCAGGATTATATAAAGGATAACAGTAAATTTCAATGGTTTAAATTTTTGCTTCAGAAATACACGGAGCAGGTAGATTCAAGTATCTACATTACTAAATTTTAGAATACGATGATCTAGTCATTCCCATATTTTGTGGAAGAGGGATGATTACGCCGTTTTCTAATGATTGGCTCCACGCGTTTATGTTTGTGCTCCTCTATCCATAGATCGTAGGATTGTTGTAAATTAAGCCAAAGCTGTGGAGTTGTATCAAATGCTTCAGAAAGTGAAAGTGCAATGGCAGGAGTAATACTTAGCTCACCTGATCTAATCTTAAATAATGTGTTTCTAGCAATGCCTAACCTATCAGCGAGCTTCTGTAGGTTTAAGCTAAGCGGTTTAATGTAAAGCTCATCGAGGATCTCTCCAGGATGAGTTGGTTTCCTTTTTTTTATCATATACTAACTCCTTTCTAATGATAGTCAATTAAGTCAATACTAGTGGCTTCATTGCTTTCAAATTTGAAAATGATTGTCCAGTTACCATTCACATGTACTGAATAAAATCCTTTTAGATTCCCCTTTAATGAGTGAAAATTAGAACCTGGAAAATTCATATCTTTAGCTTCCATAGCGTTATTGAGCAGATCTAAGATAAGCTTAATTCTTTTTGCATGAGCTACCTGAATTCCAGACCTAATCCCAAATTCAAAAAATTTCTTTAGTCCGTTGCACCAAACTGATCTTATTACAATCTTACAAGCTTTTTTCAGGAGAGCAGAAAATCATATTGCTTATGCAGAGCTCTATCTAAGGAAAGATTGCCTTGTTTTCTTTATTAAATTTTTGTTTCGTTTTTTGATTTTTTCTAGCTTTTGCTAATATGATTCCAATAGAGATATTTTAAACGGAAGATATATGTCAAAAAAAGCTACTTTAATCATGATGCGCCATGGACAATCAGAATGGAATAAGCACAATTTGTTTACTGGATGGGTAGACATTCCTTTAAGCCAGAAGGGAATCGAAGAGGCGATTGAAGCTGGTAAAAGAATTGCTCATATTCCTATCGATTACGTTTTTACTTCTACATTGTTTAGAGCGCAAATGACAGCAATGATTTCGATGGCGTATCATCAATCAGGGAGAGTTCCTTATTTTATAGAACCAGAAAAGAATAAACCGGAAGAATGGTCTCAAATCCATGATGAGAGTGTTAAAAAAAAATGTATACCTGTAGTGAAAGCGTGGCAATTAAATGAGAGAATGTACGGAGATTTACAGGGCTTAAACAAACAAAAAACAATCGAGCAATTTGGAAAAGAACAAGTACAAAAATGGCGTAGAAGTTTTGATATCACTCCCCCAGAAGGAGAGAGTTTAGCTATGACAGCAGGGCGCACAATACCTTATTTTAAAGAATATATATTACCCATTTTGCAAGAAGGAAAAAATGTTTTCATTGCAGCTCATGGAAATTCTCTACGTTCGATTGTGATGTATCTGGATCATTTGTCTAAAGAGCAGGTAGTAGAGTTGGAACTTGCTACAGGGGAGCCTATACTTTATACTTTTGTGCATAACACTTGGGAAAAAAATGATATATCTCGATCACCATAGCGCTACAAAACCTTCTCTATCTGCTATTGAAAGGATGCTCGTATTTTTTAAAAGCGACTGGGGGGATCCTTTGGCACCTCATTTTATGGGGCAGCAAGTAGTAGCTTCTATAAGGAAGAACACTAAACGTTTTGCTGATTTACTAGGATTAAACGCTCAAGACCGTGTTTTTTGTTTTCAAAGCCGTCTAGAAGCTTTATCTCATTTGGCATTTTCCCATTATCGCAATACAGTTTATCAAACCGGTAAAAACCAGATTTTAACGACCAATATAGAAGATATAGGTTCGTTAGAGATTTGGCGAGAGTTAGAAGATATAGGATGCATATGTAGGCAAATTGAGGTCAATGAGCAAGGACAAGTCACTCAAGAGATGCTAGATAAGGTTTTACTTCCTAAAGTTTCTATTTTAAGTCTATCTTGGGCAAATTCAATGACTGGTGTCATTCATCCACTAGCTGACTTAGCAGAGCTATGCAAAGAAAGAGGAATTCTTTTGCATGTGGATGCAAGCTCTGTACTAGGGAAAGCCCATCTTTGCTTGCGTGATCTCCCTATTGATTTTTTGACGTTAGAAGGATCTTTGATTCATGCACCTCAAGGAACGTCTGTCATGATTGTTAAAGAGCATACTTTGTTTTCCTGTCCACAGCAACAAATGCCCGCTTCTTTAGCTTGTTTAGTAGCAGCTCTTGAAGAAAATATCGCTCTGTTTGAATCTACTTGCTTAGAAACTGCAAGACTGCGCGATGAATTTGAACAAAAAATCTCTCTACAAATTAGTGACGCTAAGGTTCTCTTTACTCATGTAGAAAGGCTCCCTAATTGCTCTGTTATTGCTTTCCCAGCTGTACATGCAGAAGCGCTTTTGTATCTACTAAACCGCAAGGGTTTATTTGCTTCTATAGGATCTGGGCAGTATCAATTGCTTTCTCAAATACTTATTAAATGTCATATTGCGCCTGAGTTAGCCTATACAGCAATCAGCTTTAGCCTTTCTTATGAAACAACAGAAGAGGAAATAGAAGCAGCTGTTTGCATCATTGTAGATTGCGTGAGGCAATTAAAAAAAATGACTCTTTTAGGAGATGTCTCATGATAGAAAATCATCCTTGGACGCAATATAGCAAACGTCTTGTTCAAAAAATTGAAAAGCCTTTGTATGTAGGTGCATTTTCTCTTGTGGAAGCACAAGCTAAGGGAATGAGATTAGCTATCGGAACACAGGGAAATGATCAACTAGGACAATGGATTAAAATTTATTTGCTTGTAGATGAGAGTGATGGTGTTATCGCTGATGCAAAATTTCAGATGTTTGGTCCTTCTTGCTTAATTGGTGCTCTAGAAGCTGCATGTGAAGTTTTAATGCGCAAAAATTATCATCAAGCAGCTCTTTTAAGCGTAGATTTAATTGATAAGCAAGTGCGTGATAAGAGCCAGACTCCTGCTTTCCCTGAATCTGCTTTTTCTTATTTAAATCTGGTCATTGATGCGATTGAAAATGCAGTAGAGTCTTGTAGAGATATTGTCCTTCCAGATAATTATGTACCAACACCTTTGAATTCCTTGCATAGTCAAGAGGAGTATCCGGGGTGGAAAGAGCTTAGTCATGAGCAAAAAATAGCTGTATTAGACATGGTGATTGCAAATGATATTCGCCCTTACATAGAATTAGATGCAGGAGGAATTGAGATTAAGGAACTCACTTTGGATAATCAAGTAGTTATTGCTTACCAAGGGGCTTGTACTTCTTGTCCTTCTGCAATAGGATCAACCTTGCAAGCCATTGAAGGGATTTTGCAAGCAAAGGTATATGCAGGTTTGTCGGTTAAGCCAGATCTTTCCTTGTTAAACTATTAAGAGTCTTAAATTTTTTCATGAGATGTATTATCAGTATGCAAACTATATTTCTGCATGGGTTTGAATAGTTCGTAATAATCTGCTCAAGCGCAATGCATCTTCTTTTGATCCAAGAGCTTCGGCTCGAACCAACCCATTTTCGGCAATTCCTCTTGCACGCTCAATGTCATTTATAGCTAATTTAAGCTGAGCCTCTAAGTAGTCTGCATGCATTGCAAGTCTTTCATTCGATATTTGAGATCGAACTTCGTCGATAATTTGTTGAGAAAGATCATATTGCTTTTGCAGTAAATATATCTTACCTAGTCGAATGTTGGTACGAATGCAGTCATCAATTGCGTTTGCTTTTTTAAAACATTCAAGTGCTATGAAATAACAATGCGCAGCTTTTTCCAAATCTCCCTTTGGATTATCTGCATGTGCAGCTCCCAAATTAAAGTATATTTTTCCTTGTAAATTTATATTATTGATGTTCTTTTTTGTATAAATAAGGGCGGCTTCTTCAGCAGTTTCAATGGCGCGAAGAAAAGATATTTGCTGTGTTTGTTCCTCTTTTTCTTTAGTTGCAAAAGCACGATAAACAGCTGATTTTAGATAAAGTGATCGAAGAAAAAGAGAAGGGTCTATTAAATTTTTCGATAATTCTTGACAGCGATTGACGTATATGAGGACTTGAGTATATTCGCCTGAGTAGAAGGCTGTTGAAGCTAATTGAGCGCAAATTTTTGCTTCATCTTGAGATCGATTGTTTTCTCTAGCAAATTCTAAGGCGATTTTACCTTGAACAATAATTTCCTTCCAATTTTCCGATTTAGCAAGAGCTTCGAAGTTCCCAAAGTACGTTCTAATAGGATCAACAATATCAGAATCTTTAGAAGAGTTGGCAGAGGGCATAGTTATACACCCTAAGGCGGGCATAACAGAATAGAAAGCACCCATTAAAAAAATAATTTTAATGACTAAGCGTATATTTTTTGAAAAATTATTCAAGATAATACCTCTGTTATTTTTTAAGAGTTTTTGTTTCTAATAGAAAACAATAAAAAACGTTTTATTTCAAAGTATTTTTTGTGAAACTTTTCTCTTATTTATGAGAGGCTTGGTTTAAAGCATCACTGTCTCTGGAAAGGGCGGATGCTAAAATAAGTTCGTTATAAACTAGCATTTTAAGAGATATTACAAGTAGAATATCTCTTTTTAAACTAATTAAAAGGAAAGATATGTTTCCCTTAGGCATTGGATTAATGAGCACTTCCTCAAAATACTGGTTGCAAGAAAAACAGAACAAAGAGCTTAGAAGAAGCATAACAGTGCGTAATGACTTGAACAAACTGGAACAAGCTTCTTCCTTAAGAGGAAAAACTAACATAAAAGAGACTAAAGCTAATTGCTGTATTAAATCTTTTACCTGTTTTTCAAATATATTTAAGAAGTAGGGATTTGTAGCCTGCTAAAATTATTAACTTATATTTTAAATACAATAATAGTTTCTTATTTTTAAGGTACTAGCATTAATTAAACGCCAGTTTAACATAAGAAGCCTTTACACATATTCAGCAATAGTTGTTTGATCAATTTCTTTTCGATGAAAAAATAAACGTGGCTTGTCTGGATTGAGACAATAATTTGCTATTCCTAACATCAGATTGCTTAAAAAATTCCACCTATTCCTATGTCTATGATGCTCGATTTGACAACTATTTTTTAATAAATTATTTACGCTTTCAATAATTGCTCTTTTTCTTAAAAGGATTTTATCAGACATCAACATGAGTTTAT
>DASZIJ010000015.1:0-6814 GCA_035949155.1 Candidatus Rhabdochlamydia sp.
TAATATCAGTGAAAGTACAGCTTATAAAACAATAAAATGGGTAGAAGACACCCTGATAAAACATCCCCTATTTGCACTGCCTGGACGTAAAGAGCTATTAAAAAGCGATAGGGAATATGATGTTATTTTAATAGATGCTACAGAAACACCCATAGAGCGCCCTAAAAAAAACAAAAACATTTTTACTCAGGGAAGAAGAAAAGGCACACCTTAAAGACACAGCTTGTAATGAGCAAGGACACAAAAAAGATTATTTGTACCTTTTTTTCCAAAGGTAGAAGACATGATTTTAGGATATTTAAGGAGTCTAAAATCAAGTTTCATTCCGAAATAAACCTTCTAACAGATGGAGGGTATCGAGGACTTCAAAAGCTTCATACTAAAACCCAAATGCCTAAAAGAAGAAGTAAGAAAAATCCTTTAACAAAACAAGACAAAAAAAATAATCAATTCCTTTCCAAAGAACGTGTAATTAATGAAAATGTTATTGGTCTGCTTAAGCGATTCAAAATTTTAGCTGATCGTTATAGAAATAGAAGATCTACTATCCAGCTTCAATCTGTCTTATAGGTGCTTACGTTAAATTAGCGTAATAAACATATCTCTTAAGCTAATCCAAAAAAAACTTGTTTTAAAGATCTAGGAATGTAGGTAATAAGTATAATTTTTCGCTAATCGGCGCTCTATTATGAATAGATTCAATTGAGATCAAAATTGCCCAAGAGATATTAAAATCTATTGTGTAAAATTTTAATATTGCATTAAAATTCTTTTCATATAAAAAACCAACCAGAAATTAGCTATGACTGAAATTGCAAATGTTAATCAAGCAAAAAAAATGCAACTGGAAGCTGTTTTCCAAAGATTTAATGAAGAATCAGATTGTAAAATTAAAGAGGAAGCGACGAAGAACAAGTTATCGAATCTTGTTTTGATGACTTTGCAAGATGATAAAAAGCGTACTGATTGCTGGGACGCTTTTGGAAGAGTTGACTGGGGGAAGTCATTTTAAATATGTTTATGCTCACTTTAAAATTTTAACAAGTTTCCTGGAAAAAACATGGAACATTTAGAACGTCTTGAAGTGATTTTAAAGACGGTTGAAAGATGTAATCTTAACTGTTCTTACTGTTATTTTTTCCAGGGAGAAGATAAAAGTTATAAAAAGCATCCTCCTTTTATTTCATGGGGGGCCATTCAAAGACTGGTAACATTTCTTGCTGAAGGTATTCAAAAATTACATATCAAGAGCGTTCAAATAGATTTTCATGGAGGAGAGCCAACTCTCCAAAGAAAAACAGATTTTGACCGAATGTGTCAATACTTTAGGGAGTATTTAGGTCCTCTAACTGAATTGACCTTTGCGTTACAAACAAATGCCACACTAATTAATGACGAGTGGATAGAATTATTTTCTAAGCATCGAGTCTCTGTTGGCATCAGTATTGATGGTCCAAAGGTAGTTAATGATCGATTTCGAATAGATCACAAAGGTTTAGGAACATATGATCGAACAGTTGCTGGTCTACAAAAACTTCAAGCTGCTGTTCTAGCAAAAAAAATTGATGGGATTGCCGCTCTTTGTGTAATCAATCCTAAAAATAACGCATCAGATTTATATACACATATCGTACATGAATTAAAAATTCGACAGCTCGATTTTTTATTACCTGATTATACGCATCTTAACTTTAAAAATGAAGACCCTAACGAATATGGAAGGTTTTTATGCGAACTCTTGCATGCTTGGGTAGCTGATGATGATCCGCTCATTCGTGTACGGATTCTAAATTCGGCTCTTAGTTTGCTTACTGGAGGAAAAACTTATCTCAAAGGTTTTGGCCCTACCTTAGATAAAATCGAAGCCATTACTGTTTCCTCAAACGGCAATTTATCCCCCGATGATTCTTTGCGTTCAGGCATACCTCATCTTATGAACAAGTATAATATTTTCTCTACTTCTTTAATGGAATTCTTTTCTATGCCAGAAATGAAAGAAGTCATTCAAGCTTCACAAAACAGTCCTGATATTTGTAAATCTTGTTGTTGGGAAAATGTTTGTGGTGGAAATGCATTAATTTCTCGTTATAGTTTAGAAAATGGTTTTAATAACCCTTCTGTTTTCTGCTCTGGATTAAAGAAATTTTATAGCTACGTGGCCAAATATCTTATTGAAAATGGAATTTCCATGGATAAGATTAAAGAAACTTTATTCACATCTTTGCCCATAGTTCAAAACAGGTGCATAATTGAAAGTAAATAAACGAATTTTTATTGTTGTTGCGGGCTTACTTGCCATTTTGATACTCGTTTGTGGCTGGATATTTCCTAAAAAAAGACCATTGCAAATAATACCTATAAAAATTGCTTATGGTCTTCCTGTGATTAATGTGAATATCCAAGAACATGAAATACAACTGATGTTAAACTTGGGTGCTCATTTCTCAGCATTAACTAAAGAGGCAATAGAAAAAATACAATTAAATAAAGAACTAAAAACTACTAATTCTATGGATATTTTTGGAAAAAAAACTATCCATAGAGTATTTAGTGCTTGTAAAATTCTAATTGGAAATTATTTACTACCTTACCTAGAATTTAATGAAATAGCTGATTTTAATGAAGATTTTGGAGATCAAATACCGAAAACATTAATTTACGGGCACATAGGAAGAGAACCTTTTCTTGATAAAGTGCTTTTTATTGATCGAAAAAAGCAATTGTGCATGGTTGATCAGGCTTATTTTAACCAAAAAATGGATCCAGAAAAGTATCATCCAGGGAAATGGATTGAAGCTAATTTTATTTTAGATAAAGGATTAGGGATCAGTTTAAGCCTAACTATAAACTCTGAAGATAAAAGAGATCTCGTTTTAGATACAGGTAGTAATATCTCTATGATAAATGATAATTCTTTAAAACCCTTTAACTTTAATGATAAAAAAAAAGAAATGTCCCTTAAATTATCCGATGGATCTTCTTTAGGGATGTTTTCATTTTATCTTTTTGATTCTTCCAGCGCTGAATTACAAGGAATTTTGGGGTTTGATTTTTTTGATTGTTATATGGTTTGTTTTGATTTTTTAAACAAAAAAGTTTTTTTAAAAAAATATGATTAAATTTTCTAAAAAATTATAACGAAATCCAGGATTTACCCAAGCAATGAAAAATCAATCAGAGCAAGTTTACATGCTATTCTCTTTGAGACCCGCATTTCGGCTTTTGATATCTTGTAAAAAGGCAGGATAAAGCAGTAGTCTAGTTTTTGAATTCATAGGTCCTCTTTATTTCCTCTGTTTTTATCTACTAAAGCCTTAAAACATCGTCTGGTTCAATCATCCCGCCACCTAGGCACCGATTACCGGTATAGAACACGATCGATTGCCTAGGGGTAATTGCTCTTTGGGGCTCTAAAAAGCGTACAAAGGCCTTTGTCTCGGAGATTTTTTCAATGACGCAACTTTGATCATTTTGTCGATAGCGGATTTTAGCAGAGCAAGCATAGGGTGTTTGAGGGGGAAGATCCGCTATCCAGCTTAAGTCAGTCGCGATAAGTTCTGATTGATAAAGGCTAGGATGGTCTAAGCCTTGCTCAACAATGATGGCATTGCGTTTTATATCTTTAGCAACAACAAACCAAGCATCGCCAGCTCCTCCAATTTTTAGTCCCTTGCGTTGGCCAATTGTATAGTAAGCTAAGCCATCATGATAACCTAAGATTTGTCCTTGGATGTTTTCAAATGCACCTTTTTGATAACCAAGATAAGGAAGAAGGAACTTTTTGAAGTTGCGTTTGCCAATAAAACAGATCCCTACGCTATCTTTTTTTTTCGCTGTAAAGAGATTGTGAGATAATGCGATTGAGCGCACTTCTTGTTTGGTTAGATGTCCAATCGGAAAGAGCACTTTTTCTAATACTTTTTGTGAGAGGGTATAGAGGAAATAACTCTGATCTTTATTAGGGTCTTGACCTTTATGTAGATAAAAAGACTTTTCTTTTTCAATAGTGCAATAGTGGCCAGTTGCTAGGTAATCAGCACCTAGACTCATTGCCTTATCAAGAAAAACTTTAAATTTAATTTCACGGTTACAGAGAATATCAGGATTTGGAGTATAACCTTTTTTTAATTCAGCAAGGAAATGCGAGAAGACAGACTCTTGGTACTCTTTGATAAAATTTACTGTATAACAAGGGATGTCAATCTGCGCGCAAACCTTTTGGACATCTTCGAAATCAGAAGCTGAAAGACAGATGCCTTTTTCATCTTTTTCTTCCCAGTTCTTCATGAAAAGGCCAATGACTTGATAGCCCTGTTGCTTAAGTAGCAAAGCAGAAACGGAGGAGTCAACTCCTCCAGACATTCCAACAACAACTGTTTTTTTCATATGAGTTACTTTTTTTTGAAGTAATTATACTGCAAAAAATAAAAAAAACCAGTGCTTAAACTAGAGAAGATTTGAATTTTCAAGACTTTATGTAATTTTTTTTTGATTGACTTGGTTTAAATCAATCCAGTTCTTTAATTGATCTTTTGTAATACCAAGGCCAACAATACGGCTCTCATTTATTTCTTTAAGATCCTCCATAACATCTTCGATAAAAGAGGTTTGATCTTCTTTTTTTATGAATTTTGAGGTTTGAGTAGAAATATATTTACGCATGGATCTCCCCACTAAATTATGAGTGATAATATAACTGATAATACCACGACGTTGCTGTCGATAACGTACTCGTATTTCATCGTAATTTATCGTTTTAACTGTTGAATCATACATAACGCAAGTTCGCATATAGGAGAATACATATAAATCAAGAATTGGATGTATATTTTGTAATTCGTAAACTGCAATCATAGCTGAAGTGTAATCATTTCTTTCCACATCACTAAACGACAAGGGAACAAGGTTATTTTTGATGAGAGGAATATTAGCGCTAAGACGTGCGGTACGTTTGTTTACATCTGCAAACGCTTGTAGATAGGAAATATGTATGAGCAGAAATAAGCTTTGTTCATAGGGATCTTTAATCAATGCAGCCTTTTTAATAATACGGTCAAGACGTATTTCTAGTTGCTTGGGGTCTTCGAAAGGGATATAGACGGAACCTCCTATGCGAACTCCATGATCCCTGACTTTTCCTGCGTGACGAGACGCTTCTAGTAATCCATCTGAGAGAAGAAAGTGTAGTGTGCAAATAGTTGCTTTATCTATCTCTAATCTAGGAGCTGTATCCACTAAATAGCGAATAGCTTCCTTGTGATTGAGAATCATGGTTTTCTCTTCGTCAAGCTTCCCTTCAGGACTTATTCCTTCAAGAATGAGTTTCTTTGTATCTAATAGTGAATATGTGTTGCCTTCTAATCTAGAAGAATTATAGGAAAGGTCGATAAGGAGACGATTAAAAATTTGATGTGCATAGGTTCCAGCTGGTACTGAAAGGGTAGAGCGCTTTCCTGCTTTATGTAACTGTAACCTCAGTTTTAATGGAATGTAAAAACTGTTATTTGGTTGGTAAGCATCAAACCAATCGTCCATATAGGTGATGGGCACTCTTTCATAGATAGGGAGCTGTATCTGTTCTAATATTTTTTTGCTTTTTTGACTAAAACAACTATCGGGAATATCCTCATGACTAATATGCTGAATGACTTTATATTTAGTTCCACGTTTATTTCCGAGCTTTTCGATTAAGCCTTCTTTAATCATTTCAGCAAGCCAGCGTCTTACACTTCTTTCAGTATAATTACTCCCGAGTTTTTCAAGTAATTCATGCAATCCTATAGGAGTGGATTCCTGATTTAGTTGATGTAATACGGCCAATTTTTTAGTTCGAAAGCTCATAAAAGTGCCTATTTTCATTAATACGGCCAATTTTATCTTAAATACGGCCATTTTTCAAGTTTTTTGGCCGATAACAGAATATGGATTAAATATTTTTAAAAAGATGAAATCCATTTAAAAACAGCTAGAGACTCGCAGATCATATCGAATAATTTATTGCATTTTCTCTCCATAAGATGTGCGAAATATTAAAAATATTAAAAGATTTTATTGCTAAAAAATTTTCCTGTTGTAAAGTAACTCCTATTTTTAAAAGTTCAGCGAGTGTGAAAATATGATGAAAATTAATGATAATAACATTTCAAAATCGAGTTTAGATATTAAAAAAACTAGAACGAAAGAAAATGCTGCCAGGAAATTTACATCAAATAAAAAGATAAAGTCAGTATTACTGAGAAATGAAATCTTTAGCACTTTACAAGGAAAGCCAATACGCCATTCTTCTAAAATAAGCAGGCAGAAGCGGCAATATAATCCTAGAAATGTTAAACAGCTACAATTATTTTCTGCTATTTCTAAGCATGATCCTAAAAATAATATAGATACCACCGATGAAGTTAAAGATTTACTTAGAGAAGTAGATATTAATTATCAAGATGATGATGGGGATACATTTTTACACGCTGCTACCAAGGAAGGACATCAAGACATTGTTGAGCTTCTTGTAGATAAGGGAGCAGATAGGACCATTCAAAATAAAGAACATAAGACAGCTTTAGATTTAGCTAATGAGTTGAATAATCCTAACAAACAAAAAATTATCGATCTTCTAGTTAGACCAGGGCCCTCAAGTATTGGACATGGTCAGCCGGGTGTATCTCGCAACATTCTAAGAATATACTCGATAGGTTTTAAATTACGGATTTATAATATGGAAATTTTTAACAAGAAGGCTCTTTAGCTCTTCTTCATATTTAGGAATATTTTTTAAAAAAGTAAAAATGGCTTCTTTAAATTCCAAGAATTTTTCATA
>DASZIJ010000016.1:0-4121 GCA_035949155.1 Candidatus Rhabdochlamydia sp.
TGTGGATCGCTTCACTCCTGTCAATCGACGAAATTCTTCGTCTTTAAACTCCTTCAAACAATCGTATCTCATGATTAAAGCCTGTTAAAATTTTAATCATTTTACAGATCTTCTATTGGTTATGCAAGAGATCTAATATAAGCTCTATAAGCGCTGTAGTGTGAAAATCAGATGAGATAGAGGGGTATGTGGAAATGATGGATGCATCTGTTAAATCAACCATTTTCTTTAAATGAGAAGAAACATGATAGATGTCGTAGGTTGCCTGTTTTGCAAGTAGAACTTGGGGATGCGCTCCTATTCCTTTTACGCGGAAAGAATCTATTTTAATTTTTTGCAGGAGAGTTTCAGGAATATCTGCAATTTGTTCTCGAACCCATTTTACTCCTTGCATAGCTTCGGTTATTGAAACCGGATTGGGACTAAAAGATGCTGCAGGATCTTTATTTTGAATTTCTAATAATTTTAATTTTGAAACAGCCTTTCCTACTTTTCCTTCATAAGTGATATAGGAATCTCCCTCTTTATAGGTCACTTGAAAGCTACCTCCCCCTTGGTCGTAAACAATGGTATTTTCTGGATCAATTTCAGCTGTATTCACAGCGGTTAAAAATCCTAAGGCGCCTTCTTCTTTTTGAGAAATAATCGCAACAGGAATTTCCAGCTTTTCATGGATTCTATCTGCAATTTCTTTTCCATTTTTTGATAAACGAAAGGCTTCTGTTGCAATGGCAAAATAGGATTGAGGACAATAAACAGATGCTTTTTTTTTAAATTCCTGAAGGGTTTTAAAAAGTTTTTTTTGAATCTCTTCGTTAAACTCTCCTGTCTTTTCAAGGCTTAAACGTAAGGGAAGTTTAACTATATCAGAGAATAATATACGTGCAATTTTATTGGTTTTTATATTTACCTCGGCTACTAAAATTCCAATTTTCCCTGCTCCAATGTCAATTGCTGCTCGGCAAACAATATCTTCATAGGTTGCTTTGGGATGGGAATAGATGAAGGAAAAAGAAAATAGAGAAATAAGAAAAAAACTTTTCATAAGCTAAACCTATATTTTATGAGTGCTAAAAATAACAAGTAAAGTTTATTTTTTCCTAGCAAAAGCGTTTGAGGCTTATCTGTAAGAGCTAATTTGCCTAGGAAAAATCTATTTTTTTCTAATGTAATTGAAAAAAAAGCTTTTCAAAAATACTTTTGAGATGTATCGTCTTTTCTTAAAACTCATGAAAGACTTCTTATCTTTCATGAATTCTTCTATTTTGACTGTGTAGTCAAGTTTTAACGATATTACATCTATTTTCTTTGAAATAAATTAAGACTCCCTTTATAAAATCCTGTGATTGTTTTTAATTTTCCCTATTAATTCCTTAAATATTTTGCCCCTATATAAAAAATTAATCTGGAGCCAATAATGAAATTAGGTTTGAAACGCTGCTTGTTTCTTTTAAGCACCGTATTTGTTGCTTCTTCTGCAATGGCAGCAACTATTGATGAAGCAGATGATCTTGATCAAAGAGATATTGGCGCATTGCGCGATTGGATCAATACAAAGCGCCAAGTGACTATTAAAGAGTCAGGTGGAGCTTTATCCATCAGTGGAGAGGTCCGTACAGAATTTCAGCATACTCATGAAACTGCAAATGGTGTAAATCAAAGAGGACCTAATGGAGTTGTATTTGGTAGCGATGGACTGCCTATTCCTTCTAATGGTTTTGATATCGAAGTAAATTTGATGTTTGATTACAGAACAGATCGTTCATGGGCAGCTGTTAAATTAGAATTTGATAACGAAGCGGGAATCATAAGCGGAACCTTAAATAAACTAAAGTTGGAAAGAGCTATTTGGGGCTATCGCATTTTTGATCGAAGCAATTGGGGCTTAGATGTCGAATTGGGACGTCGCCGCATGTCTTCCATGCTTGATTCAAAGGTAGAATTCAATTCATTTTTTGATGGCGTGTGGTTTAAGTATGGCCATAATATCGATCCTATCGGAAGTGCTTACTTACACGCAGGTGTTTTTCTTGTTAACGAATGGAAAGAACAGTTTGGTTACGTAGGAGAAATCGGGCTTCTCAATCTATTTAAGACCGGTTTTTACACTAAATATTCGGTTATTGATTGGGATACAAAGAAATTTAAAGACTCTATTGACAAACAACGTTTTGATTTTATTGTTTCACAATTAATTATTGGATATCGATTTAATGCTTTTTGTTCAAAGAAACCAGTGCAAATCTATTTAGCTGGTTTATACAATCACAAAGCGCGAAAATTGCCGATTACAGATAATCAAAAAGCGAACTGGGGCACTTATTTAGGAGTCTCTATGGGAGAGCTCAAGAAAAAAGGCGACTGGGCTTTTGATATTAATGGACAGCTGCTTGCTGCACAATGCGTGCCTGATTTTGATGTGTCAGGAATTGGTACAGGGAACGCATCTTCTGTTGGATTTTATACTGTAAAGCTAGACGGTAAAGGAGGTCTTAATACTGTAAAGACAGCCGGTGGTAATGTAAACTATCAAGGATATCAAATAACCTTGGATTATTTATTTACCAATCAGATTGACGTTCAGCTTAGCTGGATGCAGTCTATTTCTTTAAATAAACATATTGGTCCCTATCGTCGTTTTAGACAATTAGAAGTAGAATTGATCTACGGTTTTTAAACCTTAGGCCCTGTAATTACAGGGCTTTTTTCTTCATCTTCAATGATTTTTCATTTACGCTAAGATGAATGAAACTCTTTAAAAAAAGAAGAAATATGCATCAAGATCTATTTGAGAAATCCCCAAGGGTTTTTTATGATGGCAGCTGTGGCTTATGTCATTTTTTTGTGCGCTTCACCCTTTTAAGAATGCAAACCCCGTTCGTTTTTTCTCCGATAGCAGGGAAAACCTTTTGCGACCTTGTCAGACTTAAAAATATAGAGACCATTCCAGATAGTATCATGGTGTATGACAAAAAGCAGGATCGAATCTATTTCAAAACAGAAGCCATCTTATATATTTTACGTTCTTTAGGAAAAGGTTGGAAAGCTTTAAGCTATCTCATCCGCTGTATACCTCTTTGTATAACGAACGCTTGTTATGATTTTATTGCTAAAATAAGAGGTAAGATTTTCAAAAAACCAAAAACGGTTTGCCCTGTTCTTCCGCAAAATTTGAGAATTTTTTTTCAAGATTAATGGAAGTCTAACGAATATTTGCGCAACCTTCTAAAGCTTGTACTAGTAATTCTCTCATTAGACCTTGCCCTGCGGGTAATATTTTTAGATGATAAAGACAAAGCGCTACACCAAGGTTTAATCCATCGGAATCTTTTTCTTCCTCTGCAAAAAAATCTGCAACTTTTTCGATAATTTTTTTTTCTGTGAAATATGGAGAGAATGATAATTTGGGGTGTTTTTCAAGGTTATTAATCAGTTCTTCTTTTTTAGGAAAGCAAAAAATTGTTACCGATGTAGACATAAACTTAACTCCTTATGGGTTTGGGTTATTGAGATGATAGCTTATTAACTGTATTTTTTTCTATAAAAAACACGTTTAAATTTTTTTCTATAAAGTTAATATCTAAGCGCTTTCATCTGATTGAGGAATCCCCAAGGATCTTTTATAATGGCAGCTGTGGCTTATGTCATTTTTTTTGTGTGCAAACCCCTTTCCTATTTTCTCCGATAGAAGGCAAAACCTTTTGCAATCTTGTCAGACTTAAAAATATAGAGACCATTCCAGATAGTATCATGATGTATGACAAAAAACAGGATAGAATCTATTTCAAAACAGAGGCGATCTTATATATTTTACGTTCTTTTAGGAAAAGGTTGGAAAGCTTTAAGTTATCTTATCCGTTGTATACCTCTTTGTATAACTAATGCTGCTGTGATTTTATTGCTAAAATAAGAGGGAAGTTTTTTAAAAGAGCGAATATTATTAAGCATATTATTTTAAGTATTCAAGTTACTGTTAAAATAACGCCAGTTTAACATAAGAAGCCTTTACACATATTCAGCAATAGTTGTTTGATCAATTTCTTTTCGATGAAAAAATAAACGTGGCTTGTCTGGATTGAGGCAATAATTTGCTATTCCTGACATCAGATTGCTTAAAAAAT
>DASZIJ010000017.1:0-11514 GCA_035949155.1 Candidatus Rhabdochlamydia sp.
TGGTTGGGATTTTGGGGATTAAGTAAAATCTCAAGTGGAGTAGAAGCGGCAGAGGGCACATCTTCTGCAGAAATGCGAATGTTTGCTTCGCCTACAATTTTACGGCATAAATAGAACATTCGAACAGCTTTTTCTGATTGCTTTTCAATTGTTTCAAACATTTTTTTACGCTCTTCTACTTTCAAATTATCCCAATAGCTTTTAAAATCAGCATTTTGCGCTAATTGCTGAATTCTAAATTCTACTTCTTTTTTGACAAGAGTTGTAGGTAAATCAAAAGGAAACTGCTTTAACAGGATTTCTGTTACTTGTTCACGCAGAGATTCTTGAACATGTGCATCAGCCTGTTTATTTAACAACTCTTCTACTCGTTGATGTAATTCTTCAATAGAAGAAACCCCAAGCAGCTTAGCAAACTTTTCATCAACAGGAGGCAGTGTTGCTAAATCAATGGATTTAATAGTAATGCGTGCTTTTTTGGGCTTTAATTCTTCTTTCTCTTCTTGAGATGCGTTTTGATCGGGAACGCTTACTCCTTCAGCGGTATCAGAAATATTTTTACCAAGGACAAGAGGCAACATCCATTCAGCCATACCCTTTGGATTTACTTCAAAACGCGTATTGGAGAATAAGGAGGTTCCTTCTTCAATTAAATCTACATCTAAAGTTACAAAGTCATTTTCTTGAACAGGACGATTGGTTATTTTTTCCCATTTTGCGAAAAAGAATTGGGTTTGACGAATAGTTTCAGCGATTTTTTCAGGACTTACTTCAGGTCTTTTAACATTTTTTAACTGGATTTCCTTAGGGTCTATAAAAGGAAGAGTAGGTTCGGTTTCAAAAGAAAGCAATAAAAGAGCTCCATGGGCAGAATGGCTCTTTATGTTGAAAGAGACTTTACCTTCTTTATGCAGCATAGAGATATTAGCTAGTTTTTGACACTCTTGGAAAGCAGCATTGGCAATTTCTTGATCCCATTGTTTTTTAATCTCATTGGAAAAGTTTTTTTCGATAAGATTTTCAGGAGCTTTTCCTTTACGAAAGCCAGAAAGAGTAACGTTTTTTCCTACTTTCTTAACTGCTTTTTTATGGGCCGCCTGCATCAGTGGTTTTAGAGCTTCAACATCAAATTCAACAATACAAGAGGGCTTATTGTGAATGGTAAAACGCACATGCTCATTTATCAATTGCCTAGGCTCTGCTGTTGCTTGGTCCATGTAAATCCGCTCCTTAAATTATATAGCGGGTGATGAGGTTCGAACTCACGACCCTCACGTTGGCAACGTGATGCTCTACCGCTGAGCTACACCCGCTTTGTACAGAGGACAAGAGTATATCGAGAGAATTTTTTTGCAGCAAGTGTTGCGATTAAAATAATAGAATTTAAAAGAAGAAACCCGCTGTAAGTCTTAGGAAATTAAGTAAAGCGGGGTTTAAATTTTAAAAGAATTCTTATCTTTTGATTTCTGGAGAATAAGAAGAACCGCTATCGTTGGATACATTACTAGATGTGTCTGATTTACCACCTAAGCTTGTATTATCACTAAAAACATCGTCTAGATCAGATTCTGCCGGAGCATTTATCTCTTCAAAAGAGCCGCCCTTTAAGCTACTTGTCCTATTACTATAAATGTCTTCTGTAACCCGCTCCTCATTTATTTCTTCAAAGGAACTTATGCTAGCTGTGCTAGAAAGATCACCGAAATCATTAATATGATTATTTGAAGGGAAGAAATGGTTTCTAGCTTTTTCAAAAGGGCTTTTTTCTCTCTCTGCTTCAATATCATTTGTCCTCGATTTTAAGGAACGAAGAAAATCTTTAAATTTTTCAAGAATTTTCTTACAGGGTTCAGGAAGATTTATTTCTTTTTTCTTCGGTTTATAAGTAGCATAAGAAGCTCTTTTTAGTTTTTCAGGAGATTTTGCAGCGGGTAGGATATTTGTATGTTTAATTTGATTTTCAAATAGATTTTTGAAGTCTCTGATCATTTTTTTGCTTACAGAGCACTCTACATGAGGA
Source organism: Candidatus Rhabdochlamydia sp. (assembly GCA_035949155.1). Lineage (GTDB taxonomy): Bacteria > Chlamydiota > Chlamydiia > Chlamydiales > Rhabdochlamydiaceae > Rhabdochlamydia. The sequence continues at coordinate 2,021 of DASZIJ010000017.1, forward strand.
GTGTTATTTTCATAGGTCACTTTCCATCTATTTTTAGTTTTAGCACGCAGTTGTAGAGCTCCTTTAAAGAAATGTTTGCCATTTTGGACTCTATCTAATACCGAGATAGTTTTATGCTCTACTTTTTTCCAATCTTCTTCCGAATAAGCTAGTGGTCTCTTATTGTCATGTACGGTAATACGATACCTTTTACCCTGCCATGTAACTATTGTATAATGTTGAGAGCCAGTTTTTCCACATTGTTCTAGCTTAAAGCGTAATTGTTCTGTGTCTGGTCTTCTTTGTGGAACTAAAACCTCAAAAGCTACGCCTCCTACCCGACTATTGACGCTAGAAGGGGTTTGATGGCCTCTAGAACTAGGGGGTATACTCGTAGTAGCAGTAGTATGAAATGTTATATTGCTATGGGTAGACATATTTTTATCTCCTATTTACATCTATTTTACAGGTTTAATGTTTATTTATTATTAATTAACTCAAATAAAATACTTTAATTATAGAGGTTTTGTTATTTACTTGTTTAAGTATCTATTTATTAGTTTATTTATGAATTTAAAAATTTATATAATTGATTGTAAGCAACTTATATAAAAGAAATTTTAATTTTAAAAACTTAAAATACCTTGATCCATGCCTTTAGATTTCTATAGGCAGCGGAAAAAATGCATTTTTGCTTTTTATCCGCCGATTATGATAAAAGTATAATCAGCGGTTAAAATAGGAAAGTGTATTTTTCCCGCTGAATATAAAAATTTAAAAACAGCGGAACAGAATTCAATCTAAGAGAGTAGAAATGTCAAAAAAAAATCTTGCTAATAGAGGCTCTCAGGGAAAGATTATTGGTCGTTTAAGAGAACAGAAAATATTGAAGGAACTCGTAGAGTCTAAGAAAGCGGAATTCATAACCATCTATGGGCGTCGAAGAATAGGAAAAACTTATCTCATTAAAAATTTCATGGATGCACTGCCTTGTGTATTTTTTCACGTAACGGGGCTTCAAAAGGGTTCTTTAAAGGAACAATTAGAAGAATTTGCAAAGCAAATAGGGAGCACTTTTTATCAAGGGCCGTCGATTATTCCTAAAACGCGTTGGAGAGATGCTTTTGAAGATCTTACACAGGCTATTAACAAAATGTCAAAAGAGAAAAAAGTCATTCTTTTTTTTGATGAATTCCCCTGGATGGCAACTCCTCGCTCTAAACTTATTACAGCCTTGGAATTATACTGGAATCGTTATTGGGTTTTTGATGATCGTATTAAGCTTATTATTTGTGGATCGGCTACATCATGGATTATTGAGAACATTATTAATAATAAAGGAGGGCTTCATAATAGAGTAACACGCAGTATCCAACTAAAACCATTTTTGCTTCATGAAACAGAAAAATTTTTACAAGAGAACCAGATTTATCTCAATCGTCGACAAATTCTTGATCTTTATATTGTTTTTGGTGGTGTTCCTCTGTATTGGTCATTTGTACGTAAAGGACAATCAGCGCATCAATGTATTGATGAGATGTGTTTTCAAAGTGATGGCCCTTTGTTAAAAGAGTTTGGAAGGCTTTTTGAATCTCTTTTTGAAGATGCAAAGCCTTATATGGATCTGATTAGGATTGTTGCTAAGCATCGCTATGGAATTGGTCAAGCCGCACTCATTGCTAAGTCTAAGCTTCCTGATGGGGGAAGTACAGTTCATAAGCTGCATCAGCTAGAAGAAGCGGGATTTGTAACGAGTTTAGTTCCCTATGGACACAAAGATAGAGGAATTTACTATTTGATTGACGATGAATACAGCCTCTTTTATTTGTATTGGATTGAATCCAATCTAAAGACAGTTGCTAAAAAAGCGATAAACCAAGGATTTTGGCTATCTCAATCTAGCAGGTCGACTTGGAAAGTGTGGGCTGGATTGGCATTTGAGTCCGTATGCTATAAGCATATTGATCAGATTCGTCATATATTAAACCTTGATCCAGGTTCAATTGCAGGAACTTGGCGTCATTGTCCCAAATCTAAAGATGATCAGGAAGGAGCACAAATCGATCTATTATTTGACCGTCCTGACCAAGCAATCACGATTTGTGAAATCAAATATTCTGATAGTCTTTTTGCAATTGATAAAGTATATGCTCAAAATCTCTTAAAAAAAATGGAGATTTTCCGAAAGCATACAAAGCTTAAAAAACAACTATTTCTTTCTATGGTTACTATCTTCGGTCTTAAAGAGACGATGTATTCTGAGGAGATTGTAACAAATCAGGTTACTCTTGAAAACTTGTTTAAAGAAATGTGAAGAACAAAGTCTTTATTTTCTTAGATAATACACAAGAGATAATATGTGTATATTTTGGCAAATCTTAAAAATTAACGGCAATTTTTCTTGCATAGGTTAAAAGAAAAAGGTAAAAGCATGGAAAACCCGAATAGATTTACATATATAAAAAAGTTTTCTATAAAAATAATAAACTAGATTCGGTTAGATTTTAGGAATCATTAATCAATTGCACTACTTATGTTGAATTTTCGAAAATTAAAGCAGGATTTTTCTTCTGCAATTGTAAAAGAAGGGCGCGAGCTTTACGAAAAACAAAAAGTCGTATCAGCTAAGCTCTTACATTTAGACGCAAAAACAATGCGAATTTCCGCTAAAGTGATGGGACAATATGATAATTGTTATGAAAGCGAGATTGAAATTGATCGATTAGAATGTGAAACTAGGGACTCTAATTGTGATTGTCCCTACAATTATGATTGTCAACATTTAGCGGCCCTTATTTTTTATTTAGAAGAGAATCTCGATTCTATTTTAGTTGCTTTTTCAAAAGAAAATAATTTAAAGCAATTAGGAGCAACAATTGGAATCGACAAGGTAGAACAAGAACAATTATTAGAGAAAATTAAGCAAGCAGAAAGCAAAATTTTTCAGCAACAAGAAGAACAACAGCAAAAACAGGTTCTGCAAGAATATGCGGTAGCTTCCTCCCATCTTGCCATTTCTCCCTTTTTCAGATCTTATCAAAAACAGGAGTTAGATAAAGCAGATTTTGCTCTCATCTTTAATCCTGTTTTAGAAGAAGATAATAAGATTATAGAGATGCAGATTGCTCTGCGTCTTCCCTATCGCTCTAAGCCTTTATATGTACCAAACGCCAAGTTCTTTTTAGAAAGATTGCGTTATGAAGAGATCATTTGCATTGCTGGAAAGAACTATTGTTTTTCTTTGCAATCATTTGACGCAATGCAACAAGAGATTATACAAATTATACGTGATCAAGCGCATTTTTATGAGAACAATCACACGGAAAGAGCACAAAGAATTGCTTATTTAGATTTAGAAACCTTTGGTATGATTTTGGCAAAAACGTATGAAATAGCCATGCAGAAAATGGCTAAATCTGGTTTATTGTCCCAAGAAGAGGAATCTCCTCTTCTGCCAGGGATCTATGAAGCTACTATGGAAATGCCTTTACGCTTTTCTCCAGCACAAGCGCAACTGCGTTTTTGTTTACAGTATATTCTTCCTCCCACTTCTAAGATTTTAATCGATCCGCGTATCCTTGTTGCAGATCATGCAATTGGACTGGAAGAATCTCGGTTTTTTGAATGTGCAAAACCGGGGATGATCTATAAGAATGTCTATTACCGATTCCCTGAATCTATTACAAGACTGCATTTACGTAATTTAAAGCAAATTCGGGATATGACAATTCCGACTCCTTTATTTGGGACTTTTGTAGAAAATGCTCTGCCGCAAATGGCTCGTTATGCTGAAATTGCTAATCAAGAGGCATTGCAAGACTTCGTTACTCTGCCATTTGTAGGTAACTTAGAAGCTACTTGTGATATTTCTTATTTAGATGGAGAGCTGGAAGCTAGTTTGCATTTCAATTATGATGGGCATAAAATTCCTGTTGCTGTCTCACAGCTTACCTTTAAAGGGGTGAATTGCTTTATTTCGGAGCAGGGGATTTTGGCGCGTAATTTAGTAGAAGAGAGAGAAATCATTGAAGATCTATTTCAGGATTTTCTCTTTAAACCCGATACAGGGATGTATATCTCAAAATCTGAGAAAAAGATTGTTGAGTTTATGACGGATATTATTCCGCGATACCAGCAAAGGGTGCAATTTAACTGTCCACAGAATTTACTAGATCAGTTTATCTATGATCAAACACACTTTGTCATTGATTTGTCGCATACAGATCGAATTGGTACTTATATGATTGCATTAAGAGTCAATGGTGCTCTTAATGGAATTAAACTCGATCAACTTTGGGAATGCGTGGGATCTAGAAAATCTTTTATTGAACTCGATTCGCCTAAATGTCGTGTAAAAAAAGGGAGCGAAGGACATAAGATTCCTAAAATCTTAGTTTTAGATCTAGATAGGCTTTATGCAGTTGTGCAATTATTTGACGAGATGGGTATAGAGGTTCTTGAAAACCATACACTGGAAAGGCCTCTTTGGAGCTTAGCTAATATCGACGGATCTCAATTCGAAGGTTTGCCTGTAGAATTTTCTATGACAGAGCAATTAGTAGAAATTCGCAAACAGATGATTGGTGAGAAACAATTGGTCTTCTCTGATGTACCAACTTCTGTAAAAGCTACATTGCGTGCTTATCAATTAGAAGGAGTACATTGGCTAGAAAGGCTTAGAACCATGTTTTTAAACGGAATTCTTGCCGATGACATGGGTCTTGGTAAAACTCTACAAGCCATTGTTGCTTTAACACAGCATTTAACAAAAAATCCTCGAGCCTCTCTGATCATTTGTCCAACTTCTCTGTTATATAACTGGAAAGAGGAAGTATCTAAGTTTAATCCTAAGATGAAGGCCGTCGTAGTTGATGGAGCTCCCAATAATCGAAAAAAATTGATTGGGCAGTTAGATCAGTGCGATATTATCATTACTTCTTATACACTATTGCAAAAAGATATCGAGCATTATAAAGTGGCTAATTTTTCTTATCTGATTTTAGATGAAGCTCAGCATATTAAGAACCGCGGCACTCGCAATGCCAAATCGGTTAAGATGGTATCAGCAGATCACAGATTAATTCTATCAGGAACGCCCATTGAAAACTCTTTGGAAGAACTTTGGAGTTTGTTTGATTTCTTGATGCCTGGATTTTTGGGAACCTATGATAGGTTTGTAGAAAAATACATCCGTGTTTCAGGCAAAGAACAAGCTAAGAATTTAGAATATTTACGCAAAAAAGTAGCTCCTTTTATCCTGCGAAGGATGAAATGCGATGTGCTAGATGATCTGCCGCCTGTCTCAGAGATTATTTACCACTGCCAACTCTCAGAGTTGCAACAGCAACTCTATCGATCTTATGCGCAATCTGCTCGTGATGAATTAGTGAAGCTGGTAGAAAGAGATGGCTTTGATCGAGTACAAATCCATGTTCTTGCAACCCTTACCAGGTTAAAGCAAATCTGCTGTCATCCTGCGATTTTTGCAAAAGAAAAGGCAGAGCCGGGTGATTCTGCTAAATATGACATGCTACTTGATCTTTTACAAACATTGATAGAGGGCAAACACAAAACCGTGATCTTTTCTCAATACACACGTATGTTGCAAATTATGAGAGAGGATTTTGAAGCAAAAGGGATTCGTTTTGTATACTTAGATGGATCTAGTAAAAATCGCCTAGAAGTTGTTAAGAAGTTTAATGAAGATCTTTCTATTTCTGTATTTTTAGTCTCTTTAAAAGCAGGTGGAACAGGGTTAAATCTCGTAGGAGCTGATACTGTCATTCATTACGATATGTGGTGGAACCCAGCTTTGGAGAATCAAGCGACGGATAGAGTACATAGATTGGGACAAAAGCAATCGGTTTCAGCCTATAAGCTCATTGCACTTGATACTATTGAAGAAAAAATTGCAGAAATGCAGAGAAGAAAAAAAGGATTGGTCAAGAAAGTGGTAAGTTGCGATGATGAGGTGATAGCAAAGCTCACCTGGGAAGATGTATTAGAGCTTTTAAAGACATAAAAAAAACAAAGATATGGCTAAAGCAAACTCTGGTTCGTTTAAAACGATTTTCAAAACAACTTCTGGTAGGTTTATTAATAGATTTACCAATGTTTCTGGTCTTTTTTCTAGTGATATTGGAATTGACTTAGGAACAGCAAATACTCTTGTATATGTGCGCGGAAAAGGAATTGTATTAGCTGAACCCTCTGTTGTAGCTGTTGATTCTACAAATAATGAAGTGTTGGCTGTTGGGCATAAAGCAAAGGCTATGTTAGGAAAAACACCGCGTAGAATACATGCGGTGCGTCCCATGAAAGATGGCGTTATTGCTGATTTTGAAATTGCAGAAGGGATGTTAAAAGCCTTAATTAAGCAAGTAACACCTGCTCGTAGTTTTTTTCGTCCTAAAATTTTGATTGCAGTTCCTTCTGGCATTACAGGAGTGGAAAAACGCGCTGTTGAAGATTCTGCTCTGCGTGCCGGAGCCCAGGAAGTCATTTTAATTGAAGAGCCAATGGCAGCTGCTATTGGTGTAGACCTTCCTGTTCATGAGCCTGTTGCAAATATGATTATTGATGTAGGTGGAGGCACAACCGAAATTGCGATTCTCTCTCTTGGGGGGATTGTCGAATCTCGCTCTTTAAGAATTGCAGGAGATGAATTTGATGAATGCATCGTCAATTATATGCGTCGCACTTACAATTTAATGATTGGTCCTAGAACAGCTGAAGAGATTAAAGTCACAATCGGATCTGCTTATCCTTTGGGAGAGCATGAGCTTGAAATGGAAGTGCGTGGACGCGATCAAGTAGCAGGTCTTCCCGTTACAAAAAGGATTAATTCAGTAGAAATTCGAGAATGCTTAGCAGAACCTATTCAACAAATCGTTGAATGTGTAAAATTGACGCTTGAGCAATGTCCGCCTGAACTATCTGCAGACTTAGTTGAGAGGGGTATGGTGCTAGCAGGAGGAGGAGCTTTAATTAAAGGGTTTGATAAATCTTTAATTAAAGAAACAGGCCTTCCTGTAATTGTAGCTCCTAATCCGCTTTTAGCTGTTTGCTTAGGAACGGGAAAAGCATTAGAATATTTAGATAAATTTAAAAGGCGTAGATCAGTTACTTGAAGGAATTAAAACGGAATACAAGCTATGTCTAATTTTGTACAAAATTGGACAGGCAATCAAAAACTTATTCATTGGGTTGAGGAGATTAAAGAACTTTGCCAGCCAAAACAGATCTATATATGTGATGGTAGCTTAGAAGAATATCAGACTCTCTCTCAGGTTCTTGTTGAGAAAAAATTATTTGTTCCATTAAATTCTGAAAAACGCCCCTATAGCTTTTGGTGCCATTCTTCTGTTAACGATGTTGCTCGTGTTGAAGAATCTACTTTTATCTGTTCTCTCCATGAAAAAGATGCAGGCCCAACCAATCATTGGAAAGATCCTGAACAAATGAAGCTTCTATTAAAAGCTCGTTTTCGCGGATCTATGCAAGGAAGGACCATGTATGTTATCCCTTTTAGCATGGGTCCAATAGACTCTGACTTTAGCCGAATTGGTATACAAATTACCGATTCAGAATATGTAGTATGTAATATGCATATCATGACAAGAATGGGCAGAGCTGTTCTTGATAAATTAGCTAATGCAGAATTTGTGCCTTGTTTACATTCGGTAGGCATGCCTCTTTTAGATAATGCACAGGATCTGCCGTGGCCCTGCTCTAATGAGAAATACATTGTACATTTTCCAGAAGAGCGCAGTATTTGGTCCTTTGGAAGTGGATACGGCGGTAATGCGCTTTTAGGTAAGAAAAGCTTTGCCTTGCGCATTGCATCTGTTATGGGACGAGATGAAGGTTGGTTGGCAGAGCATATGTTGATTCTTGCAATTACTAACCCAGAGGGAATAAAAAAATATTTTGCAGCTGCATTTCCTAGTTCTTGTGGAAAAACTAATTTAGCTATGCTATTACCAAGTCTTCCCAACTGGAAAATTGAATGTGTAGGAGATGATATTGCTTGGTTGCACGTAAGAGACCAAAAGCTCTATGCGATTAATCCAGAAGCTGGTTTTTTTGGAGTTGCGCCTGGAACTTCTTTGACTTCCAATCCCAATGCAATGAACACCATTATACATGATACCATTTTCACAAATGTTGCATTGACAGAAGATAAAGATGTATGGTGGGAAGGAATGACAGAGCAGCCTCCTTCTCAATTAACAGATTGGCAAGGAAATCCTTGGACTCCTAATTCTAAGCATCTCGCAGCTCATCCTAATGCACGTTTTACTGTTTCTGCTAAGCAATGCCCTGTGATTGATCCTAACTGGGAGAGTCCAGAAGGGGTTCCTATCTCCGCAATTATTTTTGGTGGTAGGCGTTCGAATACCGTACCTTTGGTTTATGAAGCTTTTGATTGGACCCATGGGGTTTTTTTAGGGGCGTGTATGTCTTCTGAAATGACAGCAGCGGCTAGCGGAGAGATAGGTAAGCTACGTCATGACCCTTTTGCTATGCTCCCTTTTTGTGGTTATAACATGGCAGATTACTTCAAACATTGGTTAAGCATGGAGAAAAATAATATATCTCTACCTAAGATTTTCCATGTAAATTGGTTTCTAAAAGATGATAAAGGTAAATATATTTGGCCGGGATTTGGAGATAATATTCGTGTATTAAAATGGATTTTTGAAAGAGTAGACCAAAGCGATAATTTTCAAACTTCTGCTATTGGCAATCTTCCTAAAGAAGGTTCTTTGGATATCTCTGGATTATCCCTTACCCCTGATCAACTAGAACAACTCTTTGCTATACATGTTACAGAATGGCGTCAAGAAATCAAAGAAATGCATCGCTATTTTACTTTATTTGGTTCAGAGTTACCTCCTCATATGCTACACCAATTACAAGCATTAGAAAAACGAATTCAATAATGCGCCTTGTGATTCAACGTGTTTTACAAGCACAGGTTTTTGTGAACCTTAAGCAAGTAGGAGCAATTGGTCAAGGGGCTGTTGCCTTATTAGGTATTAACAATCAAGATACGTACAAGAAAATCCCATACCTTGTTAAAAAGCTCTCACAGCTTAGGATGTTTCCTAATGCTCAGGGTAAAATGGATCTTTCTCTAGTTGATCTGAAATTAGAGCTGTTAATCATCTCGCAATTTACTCTGTACGCAGACTGTACATCTGGTAGAAGACCTAATTTTCTTCAAGCAGCTTCTCCAGAAGTTGCTAAATCTCTATATGAAACGTTTATAGATCAGATGCAGCTCTTATTACCTGTACAAACAGGAGTATTTGGTGCAGATATGAAACTGCATCTGATCAACGATGGACCTGTGACCTTTATATTAGATCATTAGATCTCTTGCATAACCAATAGAAGATCTGTAAAATGATTAAAATTTTAACAGGCTTTAATCATGAGATACGATTGTTTGAAGGAGTTTAAAGACGAAGAATTTCGTCGATTGACAGGAGTGAAGCGATCCACATTTG
>DASZIJ010000018.1:0-18130 GCA_035949155.1 Candidatus Rhabdochlamydia sp.
ACATTTATACGCTTTTTTCTGTGCACTTCAAGGTTGAAAGAGCCGGGGTGTAACAGGGATTAAACTTTGTAGGCAATAGCACTTTCAGTGAATTTGAACGGCAAAATGATAAAGTGATCTTATCATATTGGATTTCATATTGTTGTAAGGTCTTAAAAAGAGTTTTTAAATCTCTTTTCCCTCTATTCCTTTTTCGATTTCGCACGGTTAGAATATCAACGGGTTCTGGATAATCCTCCTGTGAACCTGATCCTGCGACAACACGTACAATATCATAATAACTCTCACCACCATCCTTAACACTTTGAAATTTTGATAAGCTATAATTTCTAATATATCCTTGAGTAGAGGTTCCTGCCATAGCTATTACATTTGCTTCAACTGTATTTTTATATATATTTGGTTCAGCAGGAAGTGCTCCAGATTCTGTAATAGATGCATATGGTAAGATTCGACCTTGAGCAACAATCTCTATACCAGGGTCAAGTAAGCTCCAGCCATGTGGGCCTAGAGCCACCAACTCCGTATTTTGTGGAATAGGAATAATAGAAGATGTTGGAAAATACCCACCATGAGCTGATATGATTAAATGCTTGGCTTTACTTGTAGCTTGTGTAAATAATAGGAATTGCTGATCTAGAAGCCAAGCCTTAACATCTAATTCATGGTTGCAAGAAGGAGATAGAATCTGCCCGGTCCTCAATAGGTATGGAATCTGCCAGACTCTTAATCGCTTAGTAGTATTAAAAAATATTTCCTCGGTTATCGGAGTTTTTTTGCTAAAGCAATCCAGGCCTTTTCCACCAGCTCTAGGGCATAAGGCACCTGATTTTTTCTTAGAACGACTAATTTCTTTATTACAAACTTTTTGATTTATTAATAAAACACTCATACCATACCTTATTGTAATTTAACTAAATTTTCATTTAATTATATAATAATAATATAAATTATATATAAATTTAATTAATATTAATTATAAGGATAATATAAAGACCTTCAGCTGATGTCGATATCCTCGTTGTCCTTTGTTTCTCTTTAGCTCCCTGCCAATTGTGCTATGATGAACTTTTAGCATGTTTGCTATTGAGCTAGATCTATCTCCCCTAGCTTTTAAAATATAAATCTGACATCTTTGGTCATAGGTTAGGTGATGATAGCCTTTAGGCATGGTCTCTCCTTGTGTTTGTTTGTTAAAAATCACAATAGAGATCTTTTCATCACCTACCTATTCTTTTTTAATTACTCTGTGCACTTCAAACTTGAAAAGACAAGTTATTAAAACAATCCGTTTATCTTTTTGAAAAACATGGAGATAAACCCAACACTTAGATAACAAGCTCTGTACAGGACAATTTTTTCTACCCCACTCAAAACATGCTTATAGCACATTTTTTTTCTTTTTTAGGGATTCCGTATTCTGTGAAAATGCTTTTTCAGTTCGCAAATATATTTCATCATACCTCTTAGCTTAGTTTTCAAATTATATCTGCAGATCATTCTTTTTTTACCTACTCCTAAAAAATTGTCCTGTACAGAGGATAACAAGATTGAACAAGTTAGTAAAACTAACTATTGATATTTGAAATAGATTAATAAACTATTAACTATAATAGTTTATTTAAAATAATTAATAATATAGACAAAAATAACAAAAAATCTTATAATATTAATTAAAACAAAAAATCTTTATTCATGAAAGTTTTTAAAATCATTAATAGCGATAATAAAGCAATAGATAGTAATTGCTTTAATATAGACTTTACAAGCAAAGGTAGGATTACTAATCAGGATGGTTTTCCCATAAACTCTAACTGTAAAGATCCTCTATATAAAATCATTGCAAAAGTGTGTGACACTTCTCTTTCTGAAAAAAAAACAACCTATTTTCTAAAACCCATTTATTTATTAGAAGAAGAACAAGTGCTACTTAGTAAAATAGAAGAAAATATTTCTTATATAAAAAATAACGCTGCGCTGAAACCTAGTAAAAATTTCATTGAAAAAGATCTCATTGCAATAGCAAAACTTGAGGCCCAGAAGGATGGGTTAATAACTTCTAAATTCATTAGAAACTATCGGATTAGAGATAAGAAAGCCCTCGTTGAAATAGCAAAGATTGCTGCTAAGCAGAGTGCACAGGGTTTTTCTATATATATGGAAAACTATGGCATCACAAATCAGCAATCCCTTGTTGAAATAGCAAAGATTATTGCTCAACAAAAAGGACAAATCATTTCTCAAGATATTGAGAAATACGGGATTACAGACGAAAAAGACCGTATTGAAATCGCAAAGATTGTTGCTCAGAATGACGGAGAAGCAGTTTCCGCCTATATTGAAAACTATAACATTACAGATGAGCAAGCTCGTATTGAAATCGCAAAGATTGTTGCTCAGAATGACGGAGAAGCAGCTTCCGCCTATATTGAAAACTATAACATTACAGATGAGCAAGCTCGTATTGAAATTGCAAAGATTGTTGCTAAGTGGAAAGGAGGCACCGTTTCCCAATATATTGCAAACTATAAAATCAAAAATCTGCTAGCTCTTTACCAGATTGCAAAGACTGCTGCTCAGAATGATGGATGGCTGACTTCCAAATATATTACAAACTATAAAATCAGAGATGAGCAAGCTATATGTGAAAACATCGTTATTAATATTGAAAAACTTGCTGCTCAGAATGATGTAAAGGCCATTTCCCAATATATTGTACTTTGTAAATTCATAAATAGAGACCCTCTAATAGGTAAGGAAGATCTTATTAAGATTGAAGAGCTTGCTGCTCAGAATGATGTGAAGGCCATTTCCCAATATATTGCAGACTATAAAACTATACATGAAAAAATTCTAGATGAGAAAGACCGTATTGAAATTGCAAAGATTGTTGCTCAGAATGACGGAGAAGCAGTTTCCGCCTATATTGAAAACTATAACATTATAGATGAGCAAGCTCGTATTGAAATTGCAAAGATCACAGCTAAGCATTTTGGAGGCGCCGTTTCCACATATATTGCAAACTATAACATTATAGATGAGAAAGACCGTATTGAAATTGCAAAGCTTGCTGCTCAGAGTGATGGGGGACATACTTCCGCCTATATTGCAAACTATAACATTACAGATGAGCAAGCTCGTATTGAAATTGCAAAGATCACAGCTAAGCGGTTGGGAGAAGCAGTTTCCGCCTATATTGAAAACTATAACATTACAGATGAGCAAGCTCGTATTGAAATTGCAAAACTTGCTGCTCAGAATGATGGGCAAGCAGTTTCCGCCTATATTGAAAAGTATAAAATCACAGATCAAAAAAGTTTAATGCAGATTTTCATCTTGGCTATTCAATCATCTATTTTGCACAATTCAAGAATAGATTTTTGGGAATATTTATCGAAATATACTTGTTCAAAAGAAGAACTCAAGAAATATCAATTGATTTATACTTGTTTCTATGGGATAGATTGCATGGGTAATGCAATCATAGAAAAGGTGATTCACGATCACACACAATCTACCCCGTTCCCTCTGCTTAGTGTTTTTGATCAAAAAATGAATACAATAGAAGAGAAGATTTCTAAAGAACAAGATTCTCAAAAAAAAGAAAAATTGCAAAAACAGAGACAAAGAGTACTCCTATATTCTTCCCTTGTGTCCATTATATGTCAAGATCGCAGCATCTTTCTTGCTGAAAATCAGCAAAACTATTTTATTGAAGCTCTAGAACATCGCAACCGAACAGAATCTGCTTTGTTGATGCTGATACTTGCAGAAAATTTTGCAAAACCCCGCTACTTTTCTAAGTATGAAAAACTTGTCGATAAAAAAAAGCATTTGATTCTACCTATGATATTTGTCAATCAATGGCTGATTGAATCGCCTAGCTTAAGTAATCTGGGTCAAAAAAACCTCGAAAAAATCACCGATTTCCTTAAAGGAAGCAAACAAAGAAGTAGCCTTCGAGACGCTAAAGGATTTTTACCCCATCTACTCCAAGTTTTAATTGCTATCTCTTATTTTTCTACTATTTCCTCAGAACAAAAAATCTATCTTCTGAATCAGTGCCTACAATCTGCTTTACCTACAAGAGAAAAAGAATGGGAAGAACGCTGTAAAAGAGCTTTAGATATAATACACAGTCTTAGTAATGCGAATCTACTCAATCCTATTCTAGATGCATTAAAGCAAGATTATACATTTGAACAAATCCTTCCGTTATTCCATAAAAGATTGAATGATATTCTTTTGTTGGATATGCCTCAGGATCTTCTTTGTCAAAAATACTTAAGAATAGAAAAAACTCTGCGTATAAAATCAGCGCTTATTAACTATGCTAGTAGTTGCAAGAACCATCAAGGGTCTAGTATTTCTAAAGAACTTCAACGATTAGTCACGCATATTCTTGAAGGCTCAGTGAAGCAAGAGCGCTATCAAACCATAAATAACCCTCACTTACAAAAGATGAAAGAAGACTTTCCTCAAATATTCCAAGTCTGGCAAACTTCAGAGGAATCAATAGAAGTTGCATTAGAAGCAGATACAAGTCAAACATCCATGAATTTTTTTGATTTCTTAAAGCAAAAAATTCTTATGGATGAGCATTTCCCAGGAGCTCCCTTAGCACTACTTCAGTATCTTGAAGAGGAGTCCTATTCCCTGGAAGATATAGAAGAGTCTGATCAACAAATTGTTCGCTTATGTAAAGAATTGTGCGATCCATCGGTAAATGTCACTCAAAAATTACCTATTCTTAAAAAGCTATCGCCATTAATAGATAAAAAGTATGAATTCAAAAATGATGTGGATTCTCTATATAAGAGCTTAACAGCAAGCTCTCAGCAAAAAAGCATTCTCATAGTTGATTCTGATGATTGGCAAGATCTTTTACTTTCAGGAACAGAAATAATACCGGGTAGCTGTCAAAGAATTAATGGGGATCCTAATTTAAATGTATGCCTTATGGCTTATGTTTTAGATGGTAAAAATCGGATTCTTTGTATTAAAGATCCTGCTACCGGAAGAATCTTAGCCCGCTGTATTTTCCGTCTTTTATTTAAGGATAACCAGCCGGTGCTTTTTCAAGAAAGAATCTATCCTACTCCTTGTAAATATGAAAAACTATTAAATGAATATGCAAAAAATCGCGCTAAAAAATTAGGACTTGAGCTTTTTACTTGTAACTTACCAGATAATCTTGAGAAGAAGAATTTGTATATTCTTGAATCACTGGGCAGTTGTTCTCCTTATGAGTATGTGGATGCTGGTTCTATAGGAAAAACAAATGGCATATTTAGTATAGATAAAGCACAAAAAGTGGATCTTTCTACCTAATATGAGGGTATCAAAAAAAAATCCGCCATAAGTTGCTGCATAAAAAAATAGGCAATCCAGGTTGTGTCAGGGAAGAAATTTTAAAAAATCTTTTTTAATGGTCGCATTCTGGACTCTTTTGTGAATTGATCGATTGTTGTATCCTTGAAATCATGGAAGAGATCTTTACCATTTCTGCTATATCCTTTATCGGCAAAGGCCTTTCCTTTCATATTTTTGACCATTTCAGGTATAGGCGTACGGTCATTAACGTTGCCAGATGTTAATCGAAATGCTACAATCTCTGCATGATGGTTAATCACTAAATGTAACTTTAAAACTAAAAAACCATCCTGTGGTAGTTTTGCCCTATTTTGCGTTTTTTTGGAATGTTCTATGGGAATAGGCACGTTTAACATGACAGACTGTTAATGCTGTTGAGTCAATAAAAAGTATGCCTTCACATATTCCTTGATGTTCTTTGGTAAAACAAAACGTGAATAACCAACAAGATTTGAGAATAAATGATTGAGATGTATCCTTACGTAATGCAGATAAAAATGTTTAAAGGTTCGATAGCCGGAGCAATGAAAAAGCAAGAGAATCGTCATTACTTCACTAAGGCATGTTCTATACTCTCTAACACGCTTTTTTTTTGGGAGAATATTCTATTTTTTCTTGGGCACAAGTTTTTCGAAATCTAATTGTGAAATCATCAATGAGGCAAAATAATTCAATAATTGCTAGTTCATCCATTTTGAGCCTTTTTTGTTTTTGGATTTTTAGGGTAAAATCAAAAATACCATAAACGATAAAAGGCTCTTTTTCAATATGTTATGATAGCTCTTACGTTAAACTGGCGTTGAATTAGGGGCAACTGTTTATTTTGCTCGTCCTTACCACTCCTGGGAACGAGGACTGAATGAACATACTAACGGTCTAGTTAGGCAGTATCTGCCTAAGAGTAAACGTCTAGATATGCTGGATAATGAAATTGTGAAAGAAATTGAGGATTTGCTTAACAATCGACCTAGAAAAGTGTTACAATTTCGTACACCCATAGAGGTCTTCAATGAATGCAGATTGAAGTCTGCAGTTGTCGGACTTCAGAGTTGAAAAGGCGTCTTGATTTTTACAACTTGAAAAGACAAGGAAAAACCCATGCTCTATTTAGATTTGCATTTTTCTTGTACTCGAAAGCTTATGACTCCTGTAAGCTCAAATATACAAAAAGGTTCTTTAGAGGATCGAGTATGTGCTATATTCTCTAGTGTTTTTTTACTAGTAGATGCGAGCTTTCATTTATTGGCAGCAACGTATAAAGGTTTTAGTTGGGCAGCATCTCAAATTTCACATAAAAACCCATCTGATTATTCTAAAGAAGCTTATCCTCATCTAATAAAAGCGCTGTGTTGTGCTTCTATAATACATTTTGGCTCTTTAGTTGGAGTGATAAGCCCTAGTGTATTTCAATCAAAAAAACTACAAGAGTATTTGGGTTGGAAAGCTTCTTTAACAGATGCCTCTGAAACAACAGAAAACAATCAAACGCTAGAAGAAGAACTGCAATCGAAAAATGAAGAAATGCAAAGGCCAGATTCGCAGATAGACCCTCTTAAAGAGATTACTCCAAACACTTCACAAGATACCTCGCAATCTCTAAACAGCCTTGTTTTTCAGACAGAAGATAGTATGTCCGTGATCTCGGATATTGAATTTGTAGATGCTATAGAGAGTACTAGTGGTTTAAACGAAATGCTAGAAAAAGAACTCCTATCAAAAAACGAAGAAATACAAAGATTAAACTCACAAACAGTCCTTCTTAACAAGATCCTTTCTCCACTAAAAACTCTCCATCCCTATAATCAGGTTCTTGTTATACAGAAAGCTCTTAATAAATCAATTACAGATACACCTGCTATTTACGAGTACTTATCAGATCAAGTTAAGAGAGAAATTAATGATGCATTTCAACCTAAGCTTAATATAAGCTTTCCTCAGTATTGCGCTCAGATAAACCCAGATGTCGACTCAGCATCTGCTATTTTTACAGGCTTATTAAGTAAGCACACTTTTTGGTCTTACCAAAATCCTAAAGAGGCTTCAATAAGCGCATTCATTAATACTTTATCCGGATTGTTCTAAGAAGAATAACTTGTCTGTTCATATATTAGCCTTAATCTGCTATACATAAAGAATGTTATCTGATCGTTTGATATATTCTGGTATTTTAGTATTCACCTGGCCCTTGCGCTGGCTGTCTTATCGAAGTATTCATAAGATAGGTTCTTTTCTAGGAGCTTGCCTTTTCTATGGATCTTCTAAGTTCCGCAAGCGTGCATTGAGTAATTTGAGCCTGGCTAGCAGTTTGCATCTCTCTAAAAAGGAAGTGGTTTCTTTTGCTAAGCGCTCTATACAAAATGTGATGATCACTTGTTTAGAATATCCTAAGCTCTCTAGGGAAAAAAACATCCACCATCTTGTGCAGTGCGAAAATCCAAAGCAGGTAGAAGATCTGTATAAAACAGGAATCTCTCCGATTTTTTTTTGTGGGCATCAAGCAAATTGGGAGCTTTTTTTCCTAGAAGGAACAAAGCGTATGCGAGGTGTTGCTATAGGAAGACCGATTAAAAACCAATTTCTCTATAACTGGGCACTTAAAATCAGACAAAAATACGGTGGCAAGATTATCCATCCCAGGGAAGCGGTAAGAGAAGGATTGAAAGCTTTAAGAGAGGGATCTTTTCTGGGAATCGTCGGTGATCAAGGTATGCCAGAGAGTGGTTTATGTTCTTCTTTTTTAGGCAGAAAAGCTTGGACATCTCCTATACCTGCATTGTTGTCTTATCGAACAGGATCACCTCTTGTTGTAGCAACTATGAAGCGTCAAAAAACAGGCTACCGTATTCGGTATTCCGAGCCTATTTGGCCTAATCAAAAAGCCCCTGCTCATCAAGAAATAGAAAGAATGATGCTGCAGGCTTTATCTATACTAGAGGCTAGTATTATGGAAAAGCCAGATCAATGGCTTTGGCTACACAATCGTTGGAAACAACAAACCTTAAAAAGAATAAAGGGGAAGTTTCGTTTTGAATCTATTTGCGTAGTCCTACCTCAAGAAAGATCTCTATTTGAAAAAATAGCCTCTGATTTGATCGCCTTTCGCGAAGTGTACCCGCATGAATTCATTACGCTTAAAGTCCCTAAAAACTATTCTGTACAAATCAAAGATATGCAAATAGAGTATTATGAAAAAGAAGAGGATCTTTTGCAGAATAACTTCTGCTACAAGTTGATCTATAACTTTTCTTCTTGCCATAAGCTATATCGTTACTTTTTAAAGCTATCTGCTTTTCAGATTATCTCTTTAGAGCAGTTGTATCGCTTGGGAAATACGCCGGATGATGAGCCTTTTTCTCAGGTTTTAAAAAGGGCGGTTTTGCGTGCCCCATAACCGATTCTTTTTGGAGTCTTCTTTTCAAAAAGCAGATATCTTATCTATTACTGGCAAAGAATTACATCATCTTAATGTGGGTCGTATTCGTTTAGGAGAGAAAATTGCACTGGTAAATGGAGAAAGACAGCTGGCTATCGGATGTGTTGTACAAGTAGAAAAAACACAGGTGCAAATAGAGATATCATCGGTAGTAACAGAAGATGTGAAGCCAAGCATTATTATAGCCCAAGGGATTGCTAAGATGAACCATTTAGAATGGATCATGGAAAAAGCAACAGAGCTGAATGCAACAGAATTTTGGCTTTTTCCTGCGATGCTTAGTGAGAAAAAAGGGCTTTCTAGTCAGCAGTTACACCGTTTACAAGCGCTCTCTATTGCGGCCCTTAAGCAATGTGGTAGGCTCGATCTACCCAGCATAGAAGTAAAACCTCCTCTTAATCAGTGGCAGCAGACAAAAGCCATTATGCTATTTGGTGACCCTTCTATGCAAAATCCTTATCTGTGGGAAATTCCTAAAAAAGAGTTCATCTCTCCTATTATTTTCTGTATTGGACCAGAAAAAGGGTTGTCTGATTGGGAAAAATCTTATTTAATCTCGCATTTACACGCTAAACCGGTACGTCTTCATCCAAATATCCTAAGAACAGAAACAGCTAGTTTAGTAGCACTTAGTTTAATACAATCTAAAATAGAAATATAATTAACAGTAAAACATTGAATTATTTATATAGTAAATGTAGGATGAAATTATAAACTAAGGAGTATGCGTATGAGCGCTTTTCAACCTTCCTCAGGAGCCCATCCTCTTTTTATCAAAGAGGCTGAAAAATTAAAGGCGAAAGTCGATTCTTTAATTTCTAAAATTCAACAAGATGAACATTTTAGCCCCAGCCGCGAAGAAATAGGAAAACATGCAAAAACCTTAATTGATTTAATGAATCAATACCACGATCAAGTCCATAATCATGAAAACTTCCTTAAAGCAGCCTTAATCGATCTGACTGCAATCCCAGAAATGGCACCTCAAATACAAAAGCTTTCTTTTTTAACCGCTTTAAAAGAAGCATCTAAAGAGCTGCAGCTATTTCTTAAGTGTTATTAATGTTATGAGCCCACGATAGTCTCTACAATCATGGTATTAGTTGTTCTACTAATTCCAAAAGGATCTCCTGCTACCACTACCACTAAATCTCCTAACTGCACAATTTCTTGGCTCAAAGCAAAGTTACTTATTTGTATAAAAGCCTCTTGGATATTTTTTTGTTTGAAAGATAGAGCAGGGGTAACACCCCACTCAAGAGCTAATTGATGGTATACCTTAACATGAGGGGTCAAAGCGATAATAGGAATTTCTGGGCGAAGACGGGATAGGGCTCGTGCAGAAAATCCACTATTGGTAAAAACAAAAATTCCCTTTGCATGAGAGCTATAGGCGGTTTTAACCGACGCTAGAGCTACAGAACTTGTTACATCGTTAAAACCAACTGCTGAATCATTAGCAAATAATTGCCGATAATTAAAATCTTTTTCTGTCTCCTCCGCTATTTCTTTCATCATCTGTACTACTTGAATAGGATATTTTCCTGCAGCGGTTTCTCCTGATAACATCACAGCAGATGTACTATCATAGATTGCATTAGCTACATCTGATACTTCTGCACGCGTTGGCAAGGGATTTGCAATCATGGATTCTAGCATTTGAGTCGCTGTAATAACGGGTTTACCCGCCTGGCGACATTTACGAATCATCATTTTCTGCAATCGAGGCACTTGATTTAAAGGTAGCTCTACCCCTAAATCTCCTCTTGCCACCATGATCCCATCTGCTACTTGCAAAATAGCATCAAAATTTTGTATACCTAAACTATTTTCTATTTTAGCAATGACAAGAACCTCTGGTTTCTCTTGACTCATCAATAAACGTTTGATTTCCAAAACATGTTCAGCAGAACGAATAAAAGAAGCTGCAATCACATCAATGTCTAATCTACAACCAAATAGAATATCTTTGATATCTTGTTCTGTCATAGAAGGAAGATCGATATGAATGCCTGGAACATTTACACCTTTGTAAGAGCGAATAACCCCATTATTTTCTATTTCAACTAAAACCCCTTTTTTAGAGATTTCTACAACTTTGGTTATGATATAGCCATCATCGAATAAAACTCGATCACCTACTTGAAGAGAATCGAGCACAAAAGAAGGCTGGATAGATACTCCATGAGCATCTCCTAACACTTCTTCTTTGGTAATTAAAATTTTTTGTTTAGAAAAGACTTCTAAATAATTATTTTTAATGTTCCCTAAACGGATTTCAGGTCCTTTAGTATCCAGCATAATGGCAAGAGGAACTACCTTTTCTTTACGAGCTTTTTTGAGCATTTCAATGGTTTCCTGATGCTCTTTAGAGCTTCCATGGCTAAAATTTAAACGGGCTATATTCATTCCTGCATCGATAAGTTGTAAAATTTTTTCATAGCTTCTAACAGAGGGGCCAATCGTACAAATAATTTTTGTCTTTCTTAACATGTGCTATAGATTATTGTTTAATGGGTGTCTAAAGGGATTATGATACTTAATGCAAGTATTTCGAAAAAAGGGAAATAATGTATTATTTGTTTTCTATGCACCAGATTATTTTAAAAAAAGTAGCCGTTCACAACTTAAAAGAAGTAAATCTTACTTTAAATCATAACCAATTGATTGTGTTTACAGGTGTATCGGGATCAGGTAAATCCTCGCTAGCCTTTTCTGCCATTTACGTAGAAGGACAAAGGCGTTATTTACAATCTCTTTCTACTTATGCTAGGCGCCATTTAGGAGATTTGCCTAAGCCAAAGGCAGAAAGCATAGAGGGAATATCCCCTACTGTGGCCATTGAACAAAAAACAGCTGGTCGCAATCCAAGATCTACAGTAGGAACAATTACGCAAATCTATGACTATCTACGTGTTCTCTTTGCACGAGTTGGCATTGCTCATTGCCCCATTAGCAGGCAGATAGTAACCCCTCAAAGTATGAGTCAAATCACACGTCGCATCCAAAAACTTAAAGAGGGCACTAAAATTCTGATTTTAGCGCCCTATGCTTCCAATAAAAAAGCAGAATTCAAAGAAGATTTTAAAGAACTTTTGCGTAAAGGATTTACCAAAGTACTTTTAGATGGAAAAGTTGTGAACCTAACGGAAGAGATTGCCATTGATGGGAAAGTAGCGCACGATGTAGATCTCGTCATTGATCGGCTAACTATTGATCCAAATGAAGAGAAAAGGCTTCTTGAATCTATTTCTCAAGCGCTAGAAGCAGGTCTTGGCATCATGCGAATCATCCTTGTTGATACACAAGAAGAACTGCTTTTTTCAGAGCATGCTTTCTCTGCAGAGTCTGGTTTATCTTATGCTCCTTTAGAACCATCTGATTTTTCTTTTAACCATCCTAAAGGGATGTGCTCTAGATGCCTAGGATTAGGAAGGATAGAGGATTTTGATTTGGAGAAAATCATCAATCCCGATCTATCTATTAAAGAAGACTGTTGCACAGTCGCCGGATCCTATAATACCATACGCTGGGGCAATATTTATGATAATTTAGCTCGTATTTATGGTTTTAATGTGAGCACCCCTTGGAAAAATCTTTCCGATAAAGCCAAACAAGTATTTCTTTATGGAATAGATCAAAAATGGACACGCATGAGATTCGTCCATCCTCTAAAAAGAACGCGTTGGACAGAATATGTGCATTTTAAAGGTGTATTAGCTGATGCAAAAGAGCGTTATGAGCAAGCACAAAGCGATCTTTACCGCGCAAAAATTCAAGAGCTGCTTATACAGTCCATCTGTCCTAGTTGCCTAGGAGAGCGTATTAAACCCTACCCTGCAGCGGCTACTATTCATGGAAAAAGAATTGCAGAAATTACCCATTTATCCATTCATGATGCTTATACTTTTTTTGAGAACATGATTCTTACTGATGAAGAACAAATCATTGCAGAAGAACTTTTAAAAGAAATCAAGCAACGCCTTGCTTTTTTAAAAGGAGTAGGCTTGACATATCTCTCTTTAGAGCGCAGCGCCCCTACTTTATCTGGAGGAGAAACCCAACGCGTGCGTTTGGCTACACAAATTGGATCAGGGCTTGTCGGTGCCACTTATGTGCTCGATGAGCCTTCTGTGGGCTTGCATCCACAAGACAACACCCAGCTGCTACACACTTTAAGAAAACTCCAAGAGCTAGGCAATACTGTGATTGTTGTAGAGCACGATGAAGAGACTATTCGCGCAGCCGATACCATTGTCGACGTAGGTCCAAAAGCAGGAAAAGAAGGAGGTGAGATTATCTCTTGTGGCTCGCTTGAAGATTTATTGAATAATCCCTCTTCTATTACAGGGGCCTATCTTTCTGGTAAATTAAAAATCCCCATTCCTAGGAGGCGTACAAGCACTTCTTTTTTAACTGTGGAAGGAGCTTCTCATCACAATCTACAACAAGTTACCCTTAAAATCCCCTTGCATTTGCTCGTTGCGATTACAGGAGTATCGGGATCAGGTAAGTCCTCTTTAATTACAGACACTCTTTATCCCATACTCGCTAATGCTCTCCACCGTGCAAAACTACCCATTGGAGCCTATCAAAAAATAGAGGGTGTAGAAAAAATTGATAAAGTGATTGCAATTGATCAAACCCCTATTGGGAGAACTCCTAGATCAAATCCCGCTACTTTTATTAAACTCTTCGATGATATTCGCGATCTATACAGTCAACTTCCTCAAAGTATTGCACAAGGGTATACAGCAGGTCGTTTTAGTTTTAATGTCAAAGAAGGATCTTGCATGCATTGCCATGGGATGGGGATGATCAAAGTGGACATGGATTTTATGGAAGATGAATGGGTAGAGTGCACGGTTTGCGAAGGGAAAAGGTTTGATGAAAACACTCTATCAATCACCTATAAAGGAAAAACAATCTACGATGTTTTAGAAATGACTATTGCAGAAGCATCTGTATTTTTTTCCTCTATTCCCCATATTCATCAAAAATTAGATATGTTGCATCAAGTAGGGCTTGAATATCTAAAATTAGGCCAAGCTTCGCCTACTCTATCAGGTGGTGAAGCGCAGCGGATTAAGCTAGCTAAGGAACTCTCTCGCTGTAGCAGAGGGCATACCATGTACATTTTAGATGAGCCCACAACAGGGCTACATTTTTATGACATTGATAAACTGCTTCAAGTATTGCAAAAACTGGTTAACAAAGGTCATAGCGTATTAGTGATTGAGCATAACATCGACCTAATTAAAACAGCGGACTGGGTTATCGAATTAGGACCAGAAGGAGGAGAAAAAGGAGGGTTAATCATCGCCTCTACAACTCCTGAAAAACTGGCCAAGATGCATACTCCTACCTCTTTTTTTATCAAACAAGCGTTAAAATCCCTGCCATTGCTATCCTCCTCTTCTATCCTAGAAGAACCAGAACAACAAAATCAGGCAACTCTCGTTGTAAAAGCTTCTCAGAACAATTTAAAAGAAATAGATGTTTCTGTTCCTAGAAATAAAATTACTCTCTGTACAGGCCCTTCTGGCTCAGGGAAATCTTCCTTAGCTTTTGAAACACTTTATGCAGAAGGACAAAGGCGCTATATTGAATCTCTCTCTCCTTATGCGCGGCAGTTTGTCAAGCAAATGCCCAAGCCTAAAGTAGAGTCCATTGAAAACCTCTCCGCTGCCATTGCGATTGAACAAAAAAATCATGCCGGTAATCCCAGATCTACTATTGGTACCATGACGGAAATCTATGATTTTTTACGCATCCTCTATGCGCATATAGGTATCCCTCACTGTCCGGAGACAAAAGAACAAATCCGCAGCATTAGCAAACAATATGTATTAAAGATTCTCACTCAATTACCTCTACATACTAAAATACAGGTTCTCTCTCCCATAGAGCTAAAACGCTCTGAGAGCTTTAGTGATCTTGCTAAACGTCTGCAGAAATTAGGCTATTTGCGTATTCGTTTAGATAACGCCTATTTTACCTTGGATGACCCTATTCCTTTTGATGCTAATCGCAGGCATCAATTATTCCTGGTCATTGATCGTCTGCAAGTAGAACCTAGAATAGAACAGCGCTTGCTTGATGCGATTGAAAAAGCCTCTGATCTTTCTAAAGGATCTCTTACCGTAGCTCTTGAAGATCGAGACTTATTTTTCAATCTCTCTTTTGCAGTACCTAGCACGGGTAAGTCTTATCCTCCTATTACCCCACATACCTTTTCATTCAACACAGAACAAGGGATGTGTTTAGAATGTCATGGCTTGGGATTTCAATATGGAGCTGATCTTTGTAGATTTCCAGAGATAATGAAGCTCTCTTCTTATGAACTCATCTGCATTTTTTGGAAAGAAGCAGCCTCTAAATACTGCCTTAAAGTCTTTTATAAGTTATTAAAAAAAATCAAAATCGATCTTGATCAGCCTATTCAATCTCTTCTACCAGAGCAAATCTATTTTATTTTTAACGGATCTAAAGAAACCATTTCTTTAGATCATTTAGAACTGCAATGGCTAGGATTTAATCCCATACTTGCCAACCTAGCAAAAATGGGAGATCCTCATACTAAACAAATCCTTTCTGCTCTGCTCAATCAAAGTACCTGCTTTGCTTGTCAAGGTACAAGGTTAAACCCTCTTGCTCGCCATGTTACCATTAAGCAGGTATCGATTGCTGAGCTCTGTTGTTTTCCCATCGATCAAGCTATAGAGTTTGTAAGCTCTCTAACAGCTGATGTTGAATTCATGCAAGATGTCCTAGATCAAATCACTCAACGTTTGAAGCTTTTACAAATGATCGGTCTTGGATATCTCTCTTTAGAGCGCAGCGCTCCTACTCTCTCTGGTGGAGAAACTCAACGCATTCGATTAGCCAGACAAATCGGCAGTGGTTTAACAGGCTGTCTTTATGTATTAGATGAACCAACCATTGGACTGCATCCTTATGATAATGAAAAACTCAACCATGCCCTGCTTCATCTTTGCAAGCTAGGTAATACCCTTGTTTTAGTAGAGCACGATCCGCTTACGATTCAACTCGCTGATTATGTATTGGATTTTGGACCAAAAGCAGGAAAAGAGGGTGGTAAAATTATTGCACAAGGCACTCTGCAAGAAATTAAAGACAACCCTGATTCTCTAACCGGGGCTTATTTAACAGGGAAAAAGAAAATCCCTCTTTCCTCTCGTCGAAAGCCCCCTTCCTTTATCAAGATAAAAAATGCGCACCTACACAATCTAAAAAAGATCACTACACAAATTCCTCTACATGTTTGGACTTGTCTTTCAGGCGTATCAGGATCTGGTAAATCTACTCTATTAACAGATCTGATCTATCCTGCTGCTTTAGAAGCTACCCGCACAAGAAAATCGGAGTTTACTTACTCAAACACTCTCTTTAGCAATCTAGCTATCGACAAGGTCCTTATGCTCGATCAAAACCCCATTGGCCAAACCAATCGCTCTGATATTACTACCTATGTGGACTTACTCACCTCTCTTCGCTTGTTTTTCTCTGCACTTCCTGAAGCTAGAAAACGCGGACTTGCCCCTAAAAATTTTAGCTTTAATCATCCCAAAGGAATGTGTACAACCTGCCAAGGACATGGAACCAGACGTATTTCCCTACAATTTTTACCAGATGTGTCTATTGTTTGTGAATCATGTAAAGGTTTTCGCCTTAATGCCCTTAGTCTTACTGTAACCTATAAAGGCCAACACCTAGGACATATTCTACACATGACAGTAGAGCAAGCACTCTCTTTCCTTCCCCCCATCCCTAAAGTCCTACGTATTTTACAAACCCTACAAACAGTAGGCCTCGGTTATCTAGCCCTTGGCCAAGAAATAGCCACCCTCTCTGGTGGAGAAGCTCAACGCTTGCGTCTTAGCAGAGAGCTGTCCAAATCCACACGAGCGCATACTCTCTATTTATTGGATGAACCCTCCGTCGGTCTACACGCAGATGACATCGCTAAACTTGTTCCCATCTTCCAAAAACTAGTCGATAAAGGCCACACGGTAATTATGATCGAGCACAACCTCGATTTACTCTCTTCTGCAGATTACCTGATTGATCTAGGTCCTGGTAGTGGCTTAAACGGAGGAGAGATTATGGCAAAAGGCACTCCCGAAGAGATAGCAAAAAGTCCTAAATCAAGAACCGCACCCTATTTAAAAGAGCATTTAACCTTTCTTAAAAAGTAAACCTAGTTTCTTTTTCACTAGATTTTTATATCCCACTAGTTCATAAGTGAATAAAATCAATTTACTTTAATAACAAAATTAAAAATATAAATTTGTATAAATAATTAAATTAATATTAATTCATTATTATAAAATTGGAGCGATATATTATGGCGATTGTAGTTACTACAAGCAACTCAGCGAGCACTACTACTATTAATAATCTAGAGGTTAAGAAAATTACCTCTGATGAAGAAGAATTTACAGATAAAAAGATTTCAGACACTGTTCTTATTACCCTACAAAAAATGTCTACGAAAATAAACCTTACTATAAGAAACCAAGATCTTATTTTACGAAACCAACAGAAAATATTCATAGAAATCGAAAAGCTAAAACAGCAACAAGAAGAGAAAAAGACTATTACTTCACCACCACCACCACCACCTCCTCCTCCTCCTGTAGAAAAGACAAAGAAGATAGAGAAAAAACTAGCAGGATCTGATCCTAATTGCATGAATGGAGCAAAAGCTTCTAATAATAAATCACTATTAGTTCCAACAAACGAATCAATACAAAAGCAATTCGAAAAAATAGTAAAAAATCCTAAGAAAGCTAGCCTATTGCCCCAAACTAGTACAGTGCCTTTGCTAGAAGCTGAATCACTACAGAATAGAACTAATCTTCGCAGAACGGAATCCATGCGTGTAACAAGCAATTATAAACAGCCTGAAACACAGGCATTATCCGTTTCTGATAGAATAAAACACTTTAATTCAACGCCAGTTTAACGTAAGAGCTATCATAACATATTGAAAAAGAGCCTTTTATCGTTTATGGTATTTTTGATTTACCCTAAAAATCCAAAAACAAAAAAGGCTCAAAATGGATGAACTAGCAATTATTGAATTATTTTTCCTCATTGATGATTTCACAATTAGATTTCGAAAAACTTGTGCCCAAGAAAAAATAGAATATTCTCCCAAAAAAAAGCGTGTTAGAGAGTATAGAACATGCCTTAGTGAAGTAATGACGATTCTCTTGCTTTTTCATCGCTCCGGCTATCGAACCTTTAAACATTTTTATCTGCATTACGTAAGGATACATCTCAATCATTTATTCTCAA
>DASZIJ010000019.1:0-5035 GCA_035949155.1 Candidatus Rhabdochlamydia sp.
TTACTACAGGTCAAAACTGGTTACTGAATATCTTAAAAAGTCTAGAATAGAAATCAAATTCTTACCCCCGTACTCTCCAAATCTTAATCTCATCGAACGACTTTGGCGATTCATGAACACCAAAATTAGAAACAATAAATACTATGAAAAATTCTTAGAATTTAAAGAAGCCATTTTTACTTTTTTAAAAAATATTCCTAAATATGAAAAAGAGCTAAAGAGCCTTCTTGTTAAAAATTTCCATATTATAAATCCGTAATTTAAAATCTATCGAGTATATCACAAATTTATGGCCAGTAAATTTAGTTTTTTATAAAGCTCTAGATGAGTCCTCTTATAGAGGGTTAAAATATTTGTTTTAATGTCCTGTGCTCTGCGCCTGTTCCTTTGCATTTCATCTTCCAAGATCAGTAACTCACCTTACGCAAGAGAAGGATTTGAAAAAAAGCAAATAGTCAAATATAATTTTCTCCATAATGAGGAGAAAAAATCATGTCTAAAGAGCTTCTTGACATATACACAGACTAGATCTCTTGCATAACTCATAGATAATCTATAAAATGTTTAAAATTTTAAAAAGGATTTTAGATATGAAATATGATTGTTTGAAAGATTTTAAAAATGAAGAGTTCCGTCGATTAACAGGAGTAAAACGATCCACATTTGAAAAGATGGTGAACATCTTAAAAGAAGCAGAAACATCTAAAAAAATGCTTGGAGGGCGACCCAATAGATTATCTATAGAAGATCAGCTTCTTATGACCCTTGAATACATAAGAGAATATCGAACCTATTTTCATGTAGCAGCATCCTATCATATTTCAGAAAGCGCTTGGCTATCGGAATATCCGTTGGATAGAAAACGTGCTGATTAAGCACCCTGATTTTGCCCTCCCTGGGCGTAAAGCTTTATTAAAAAGCGATATGTCCTATGAAGTTATTTTAATAGATGCAACAGAAACACCAATTGAACGGCCAAAAAAAACCAAAGATATTTTTATTCAGGAAAAAAGAAAAAACACACATTAAAAAGTCAGGTGATAGTAGATAAAAAAAGCCGGAAGATTATTTGCACTGCATTTGCTAACGGTAAGCGTCATGACTTTCGATGATTTAAAGAATCTAAAACGAAAATCCATCCAAAGACCAAGGAATTACGGATACAGGATATCAAGGGCTTTAAAAGATCCATTTCAATACAAATATGCCTAAAAAAAAGACAAAAAAGAAGCCTTTATCAAAGGAAGATAAAAGAAATAATAAGCAGCAATCCAGTGAACGAGTATTAAATGAAAATGTCATTGGGATGCTTAAGCGTTTTAAAATCATAGCAGAAAGATATAGAAATCGCCGGAAACGTTTTTGTCTCAGATTTAATCTTATAGCGGGAATCTATAACTGGGAACTTTGAGATTAAGGTTATACAAGAGCTCTAATGATGGCCGTGTTCTTTAGCAATGATAAGAGTCACTGTTTAACGTACTAATTTAACATTACAGGCGATTCAAACATTAATACCTCTTGTAATTTTGATGCAGGGAGCCCGCTCTGAAGAAGAAAAGCAGAAGTTTTAGAAAAAATCATCTTTAAAGCCTCGCACATAACTGACGAGTTATCAAAATTATTTTTTTCGCTGTAGCGATGAATATAAGAGCCACCACCGCATATTTTTTGCCAACAACAATCTGTACAATCCTTTGGGAGAGTCTGTTTACAAGACCTAATTGATTGTAATATTGGCATTTCAAAGAAATTTTTTGCTGAAGTCTGATTGACGTGAGCAAGGTCCATAACTTTTCCACATCCAGCTTTTCTTAATATATCGTCAGGAGATAGTTGACCATTAGAGGAAACGGTTAATATAAAAATATTATCCAATCCAGGACCCATCGAAGTAATCAGAGAATTTTTTCCTGTTAAAACATTCAGTAATGATAAGAAAAATCTTATTTTAACGTTTGGATTTTTATCTTTCACCCATTCTTCAAATAACTTGCAAAGAAAATATCCATATTGTACCGGATCAATACTAAAAGGATCATCATGAGTAATATCTGGAAGTAAATAGTCCATATATTTAATTTTAAGTTCATCAACTAGATGCCTATAAATAATTACTGGATCTCTAGTTGGATTGATTACGCAATAAGATGTAATAGCTGATATTTTTCCATCCAGTACTGCTTTTTGTAGCATTTCGATTCCTGCTCTTACAAGATCATAGGAACCTTTGTTTTGGTGATCTACCCTATCAATGTCATTGTACTCTCGAGGACCGTCAAGACTTACTCCAACCGATATGTTGTATTTGGAAAAGATATTTATCCATCTATTGGTTATTAATGTTGCATTTGTCTGAAATTTGTATTCAATATTTATAATTTCAGATAATTCTTTTTGAAATATTGAGCACATATCCTCAAATTGTGCTATCGGCTGAAGAAGAGGTTCTCCTCCATGAAATACGATTAGAACTTTCGTAAAGTCCATTTCAAGAACACCCTGTTTTATAAATTTTACAAGTTAATTAATCACGTTTTTTGAAATAAATGCTGGATGTTTTTTATAACTCTCATCTCCCCCATTAAAAAAATAGCAATATTTGCAATTTAAATTACATCTTTCCACTGTTTTTAAAATAATTATAATAGTTTTGTTCATATAAGTCCTTATTCTAATATTATAAATTAAATTTTTTTAATCTCTGATAGATGTTTGCTTACTGCCTATAGTTTAATAAAATAGATAAAAATCTATTATTCTGTTTTCTTTTATGTAAAAAAAATTAATACTTAAGCAAAAACATTTTTTTGTTAAGAAAATCAAACCCAACTATGTAACGATTAAATAATTCAGAACCAAGAATTCCATCTAAATCAAAATCCGAATTCTGTATTAAGGTAAAATCAAATGTGCCTAATTCATAACCATTTTTTAGTTGAACGGGTAATGCTATAGGTGCATGATAACTAGAAGACTCTAGAGAGTTATTGGTCAAAATGCAGAAATTGCTTGCGGTGTCAATTACAAACTTTCTTAAAACTCCATTCATCACTATCTCAACAATTATTTCAGAACCTTCGTTCTTACAAAAGTCAGATTGAATCCATTCCCCCTTTTTATATTGTTCAGGATCCATTACAAGGTTGTTTTTTGCGGGACCAAAGTGCATTTTTTTGTTTTTATAATCTAGAAATAGAAATTTATCATAAAAAAAAGATCTTCCAATAATCCCATACGTAAATTCTTGGGGAAGGGAAACTTTAGAAGAAGAATCTATTTTAGGGTTTTCGCGAATCTCTGTATGGTTTACTCTGCTATTTCCTATCTTTAGTGTGTTTACCAAATAATATTCTGAGTTAATTTTTGTCCCATAAATATTCGATGTCTCTTTAAATCTATTCGTTGAAAGAAGGTGTAGTTTATCAATAATTTTTTTATTTAATGAAGAGTCCTCCGCTCCCAAATCTAAGATAAGATGAAATTTTTCTTTATTTATTTCTACAGGAATCAATGGAATATCATAAGAAGTTATTAAATTTAAAAAAGTTTTTGAAGAAGTAAAGATAGATTTTATGGGGGAGAAAATAAATAACAAAACAATTAAAATAATTGCACTAAAAAAAAATATCTTTGTTTTTTTTAACTTGGATAGAAGCAACATTTGAGGTTTCATTTTTTAACTAAACTCCTAATTTGTTTAATGCCAAGAGTATTTTCTAAATCGAAAATTGAATAGCCACTCTTTAAAAGAAAAGCTGCTGCCTTAGTATAGATCATTTTTAATGCCTCACACATAACCGATGGGTTATCAAATCCATTTTTATTGCTATATCGATGCATATAATACCCCCCAGAACACACCTTTTGCCAACAGCAATTTGTGCATCCATTAGGTAAATTTTTTGTACAAGATTTAATAGATTGTATTATCGGGAGATTAAAAAAATCACTTATTGACATATTCTCAATATTGGCAACCTGCATTAAGCGACCCTTGTCGATTGCTCTCAATGTATCATCTAGAGAAATTTCTCCATTAGAAGAAATTGTAACCGCATATAGATCATCTTTTTCTTTTCCAATAGAAATTAACGATGGTTGTAATCCCATTAAAACTTTAATAATCGAATCAATAATTCTAACATGTATGTTTATATTTTTATCGCTTATCCATTCTTCAAATAACTCACAAAGATATTTACCATACAATAAAACATTCCCAATAGGAAAAGTATCTTTTGTGAACTCTGGAAGTAAAAAATCTAGATTATAAATAGCTAGTTCATCAACGAAATGTCTATAAATAATTTTTGCATCTCTTTCGGGATTGATGACACACAAGGCGCCTATCGGAGATATTTTTTTACTAGCTACTGCTTTTTGCAATCGTTCAATTCCACGTCTTACTGCATCGTAAGATCCTTTATTTCGATGATCAATTCTATTGACATCATTATATTCTCTTGGGCCATCAAGACTAACTCCTACAAAGACATTATATTTTGAAAAAGCTTCTATCCATTTATCAGTGACTAATGTTGCATTGGTTTGAATTTTAAAGTTTATCTCTGCAAGACCAAATAAATCCTTTTGAATAAGAGAACACATTTCTTCGAAATCTTTTATTGACTGAAGCATAGGTTCTCCACCATGGAAAATAACTTCAATTCTAGATAACTGTAAATCTTCAATACCCTGTGCAAGAAATTTACTTAATTGATGGATTGTTCTTATCGATATAAACGGGGGATGTTTTTTATAGCTTTCATCTCCTCCATAGAAAAAATAACAATATTTACATTTTAAATTGCATCTTTCAGCGGTTTTGAGGATGACAAATAAAGTCTTATTCATAACTTTTCCAAAGTTTAGATAGAATATTGTTTTACATAACTCACCTTACGCAAGAGAAGGATTTGAAAAAAAGCAAATAGTCAAATATAATTTTCTCCATAATGAGGAGAAAAAATCATGTCTAAAGAGCTTCTTGACATATACACAGACTATCTCATTAGTCAAAACGCTCAAGCAA
>DASZIJ010000020.1:0-12581 GCA_035949155.1 Candidatus Rhabdochlamydia sp.
CACGCCAAAAATTTGACTTGCTTCCTCTTTTGAATAGCCTTTCTCTATATAGTCGAGTGCTTTTTTTCTTAAATCATAGGAATATGCCATATGTAAGTATTATACTTCTTTATCATGAAAGTTTAAAGTTAAATTACTATAGACAATGCATTTCTGCATTTTCGCTAAAGATTTTTGAAAGCTTATCAAACTGTGATTAACTAAACCTGAAAATAGAATAGAACGTCCAGTAAAAGTCTCTCACCAAATATTAATAAAAAAGACCGATTACTCTTCTTAAGTGAAAGAAAGAAGATTTTTTTTTGTTATTTGAAATATTTAAAAAATAGC
Source organism: Candidatus Rhabdochlamydia sp. (assembly GCA_035949155.1). GTDB lineage: Bacteria > Chlamydiota > Chlamydiia > Chlamydiales > Rhabdochlamydiaceae > Rhabdochlamydia. Next base: position 331 of record DASZIJ010000020.1, read on the forward strand.
AAAATTCTAATAACAAACCGACTTCTTTATGATTTGCTGTCAGCTTTTCTGATTTAGAATTCTAATAACAAATCGCTAAAAAGCTTTTTGTTGATTGATTTTATGTGCCTCTTACGCTGTATAATACATGGAAAAAAATGAGGAGACAAGCAGTGGCACTTTCCAAATTTATAGGGCGAAAACCCGAGCTGACTAGGCTCAGAGGACTGCTAAATGCTAGATGTGCAAGTCTGATTGTTGTTAGAGGAAGAAGACGCATTGGGAAAAGCAGGCTTCTTGCAGAGTTTGGAAAAGAGATGAAAAGTCTCTTTTTTTCTGGAATGCCTCCTGTTCAAAAAACAACAGCACAATCTCAACGAGATGAGTTTGCCTATCAACTGGAAAGAACTGGATTACCGGGTATCAAATCTGATGACTGGGGAAATCTCTTCTGGCATCTTTCTAAACATACCGTAAAGGGTCGGGTTTTGATAGTGTTTGATGAGATATCTTGGATGGGAGGAAAAGATCCTAATTTTCTAGGTAAGTTAAAAACCGCTTGGGATATGTACTTTAGCAAAAATCCGCAGCTGATACTTGCTTTGTGCGGCTCAATCTCTTCTTGGATCGAAGAAAATATTCTGAGTAGTACGGGATTTGTGGGTAGAATTGCTATTGATCTTGTTGTTGAAGAGCTTCCTTTAAATGTTTGTAATGCCTTTTGGCAGCCTAAGAGTAAGCGAATCACAGCATATGAAAAATTTAAACTCTTATCTGTTACGGGAGGAATTCCTCTCTATCTTGAACGCATGAAACCTGAATTGCCTGTAGAGCAAAATATTCGAGATCTTTGCTTTACAAGGGGAGGTCTTTTAGTAAGAGAATTTGATGAAATATTTTCAGATCTTTTCTCTAGGAAAAATGCAAGTCATAAAGAAATTATAGCTTGTCTTGCAGATGGTTCTAAAGACTTAAGCCAGATCTGCAAAGAATTAAAAAGAAAAGTAAGTGGAGCATATAGCAAGCATTTGGATGATCTTATAAAAGCTGGTTTTATACAGAGGGATTTCACTTGGAATTTAGCTAATAGACAAGAGAGTAAATTAAGTCTTTACCGATTAAGCGATAATTATCTTCGATTCTATTTAAAATATATTGCCCCTAATCGTTCAAAGATTGAGAAAGAAGCTTTTGCTAATGCAACATTAAATCGTCTTCCAGGCTGGGAATCTATGATGGGTCTGCAATTTGAAAATCTTGTAGTACACAATCGTAAGATGATTTGGAACCTGTTAAATCTATCCCCAGAAGAGGTCATTATGGATGGACCTTTTTTTCAGAATTCTACCTTGAAACAACTAGGATGCCAAATTGATTATATGGTCCAGACTCGCTTTAGCCTTTATTTATGTGAGGTTAAGTTTTCCAAAAACAGGATAGGGCCGAAGATCATTAAAGAAATGGAAAAAAAGAGAAAATGTTTAAAGGTTCCTAAATTCTGTTCAGTTAGACCAATTCTTATTCATGTAAATGGGGTGCAAGAGAGCGTTTTACATAAGGAGTATTTTGACAAAGTGATTGATTTTGGTTTGTTATTAGCATAAGACCATTTATATCAGAGTTTTTAAGATTTTTCTAAAAAAGAGATTCTATGTTGAGTTATTCAGAGATGCTCTCTCTTCTTCCTGAAATTAAAAAAGGAATCCTAGGTAAAAACCTCATAAGGTTTATGCAAATCAATCCTACAACCTATGTATTTGTATTTAGTAATGCCCAGTTACTGCTCTGTGTGCAAAATCCTTTTAGTCGCTTTCATCTCACAAATAAAAAGCATAAACCTTATCCCTCTGTTTTTGCAGATCAAGTGAACACGCTCTTAAGAGAAAGAGCATGTGTGGAAGTTTTTCTACTCTCAGAAGATCGTATTCTTTGTTTAAGATTTGAAGAATACTATTTTATTGCAGAGCTTATGTACCATCATCCAATTCTGGCTGTTACAGATTCTTCATTTGCTATTATGCTTAGCAATAAACCCACCTCCTCTCATTATGAAAAACCCCTTATAAAACCTGCTATTCATCATTCTTCTGCTTTTGTTACAAGTGAGAAAGTAGAAGAGCGTTATCAGTTATTAGAAAAGCAAGCGTTATTAGTATCACAACGCAGAAAAATAGCTAGTCAATTAGCTAAACTAGAAAAACAACTAAAAAAGTATCAAGGGGAATACGCCCAAGCTAGAAACTGGCAGGTTTTACAAAACGAAACAGAGCTGTTAAAAAGCCATCTGCAACAAATAACACCTGGTATGAAAAGTATACAAGTCATGAATTGGGAGAGTCAATCTTTTCTGGAAATAGCTTTAGATCCAGGAATTCCCATCCAAAAGCAATTACAGATGCGTTTTAAAGAGGTGCGCAAAATGAAGAGGAGATTAGATCTCTATCCTTCATTTATAGAAGAAATTCATCAAAAAATGCGCACGCTTCAGAAAGAATTATCTAATCCAAACATAGAGCCATCTTATCAAAAACCTCCTCTAAAAAAAGAGCGTAATAAAGCTTGTGATTTTCATACCTTTATAGATAAAGAATACACAATCTTGGTTGGGAAAAATGCTAAAGGAAATGAAAAATTAACCTTTACAATAGCAAATGGTAATGATACCTGGTTACATGTAACCCCTATGGCAGGCTCTCATGTAATTATTAAAACTAAGCTAATTAATGAGGGTATCTTGCTAGATGCTATGCAACTAGCGCTTTATTTTAGCCAAGCTCGTAAACAAAACCAGGCAGAGGTGCTAATCACAGAGGTTAAATATGTGAGTCGTACTAAAACAACAGGAAAAGTGCTTGTCAGTAAACATAAAACCAAAAAAGTGCGATTAGATCTGAATAGAATTAAAGAGTTATTAAAAAAAACAGTAAAGAATTTTTAGAGAATTAGCTTTAAGTAATCTACAATAGGTATGATTTTCTTACTGGTTTGCGTAGTCAGGGTATTTACTACTCTTAACATAAATGGGTTAACAAGATTGTTTGTGACAACTCTTCTTGGTTTTTCGAAGACGCTAAACGCAAATACAGGATTTTTAGAGCGTGAAAGAAGGGCAAAGGCGGGTTTAGTTTTATAGACAAGGGCTGCTTTCTTTTTAGCCCTCTTTAATTGCTCTGCATTTTCAAATTCAAAACAGATAGAACTGTTACACACATAAATTGTTTTTAATCCAGCTACTTTACAAGGTAATGTGGGGGATATTGTAGGCATAAAAAAAAATGAGCTTTTAAATGAAATTTTAGGGGATCAAAAGAGATACCTGAGTTCCGTATGACTTTTGATTTTTTCAATAGGAAACTGTTCTGTCCGATGTTCCTGAATTTATAATGCTTGCTGTACGCTTTATGAGTTCTTCAGTCTCTCCAATAAGAGATCCTCCTTCTGTTGCTAATTTTGTAGAAACACCAAAGGAGAACTTAGATTCTTTTGGGGATGAAACTAATAGAACCAAAGAATCCTGTTCTGCTGGTTTTTCTTGTGGGCTAAATCTAAAAGATGTACAATCAATTCTATCCCATAACCGGATTACTTTTTCCTTAGCTTCATTTAGTTTTTTCTCATTTTCGAATGCAAAATAGGCATTCTTATCATATATATACACTTTTACTAAGCCGTCTACTTGACATGTCAATGTTGAATTTATGGAAAACATAAAGCACAGTCTTTTTTGATTTTAATGAAGAGAAAATCCTATCAAATACAAAAAATTTTATCAATCAAAAATATAATTTTAATTTGATCTAAAGACTCCTTATGTTAAATTGGCGCGCTTTAAGTTTTAAAAAAATCCATGAAATGTTAAATGCTGATTTAAGAATCATAATAAAAATTTAATAAGGGATGAGAAAAATGCTTAATAATTATGAGATTCGCTCGGTCAACCGAGACACTTTCAATATGAGATATCATGATCATCTCAACTTTCCTCGCCCTCTGAGAAATGCTGTATTGAATGCTTCAGGATATATTCCTGGTGTGTCACTTGTCTCTGGATGTGCAAGAATGTCTATAGGGGCAGGCATTGTGTTAGCATAACGCTAGCAATTGGTGACGGTAAAGCCCAAGCAAAGGTGCTATTATTGGACGTTGGTACGATGAAGCTATTGGCACGGGAATGACGCAGATTGCTTGTGGTGCATTAGAAGCATTAGTTCCATTTGGCTGGGTTATAAATGCGGCTTTTGATGTCGTTGCTACAGGGTTCAACCTTAATAAGGAAATTGAAGGCTTATCAGTTTATGCAGGTTGCATGGACGGTGAACATGCAGGTCCTCATAATGATGTAGATTATCCACTCCCTTTTTTGCCCTTACATCTGGTGTAGTATCAAAGAAAATGGCATCTTCACAAATGTTAACTGGTTAGAAGGCCAAAAAAGTTTTTTTCTTCGGCCTTTATTAACCTTCATATATCAGATCTTCCATTGTAATGAATATAATAGGGACATTTTTTTTCAAAGATGTTTCTGTAGTGATAACTGCTGTTACATGATGGATCAATTCTCCAACAGGTTTAATAGAAGTATCTGCAGAGACACCAAAAACAAACTCTGTGTGCTTAGGTCTAGTAGACTCATTTAGATTTAATGTAGGGTCTATAACATGACTTGTAAAAGCATCTTTGGCTTTTTGTAGTTTTTGTTGATTTTTAAACTCAAGAAAAACATTGTGCGTAGTATGTATATAAATTTTTAGTAAACCATCTACTTGACAGGGTATACTTGAGGCCTGTGAAGACATAAAATCATTCCTTATGAGTTAATAATCAAGAAGTTTGCTATTTGTGTTAGCCATTGTTCAGCAACTGAAATAGTTTTTTTTAAGTCTATGCTAGGAAAAAGAGTTGTTTTTTCCTGTCCTTTTTTGCGCTTTTGCATGCGAAATTACTGCACTTACTACGTGCACAGTGCAGGACATAAATGCATTCCTTGTATTTTTTTATCAATCAATAAGTTTATTAAAATACAAAGATTATTGCAACTTAATAGATTGATTATTGATATCTTAGGTTAATTATTCTCGAAAGCGATACCCTACACCGCGTACTGTTTCTATCCAATCAAAGTTAGGACCTAGTTTTTTGCGTAAAGATGCGATGTGTACATCTATGTTCCGATCGACAATAAAGGCATCGTCGTTATGGATATCATCGAGTAATTGATTACGTGTTAACACTTTGCCTCGATTTGTGAGAAGGCGGCGTAGAATGCCGAATTCAGACAAAGTGATGGTAATGATTTTTTCTCCTTTGCGAAGCAAATAGCGATCTACTTCTAAGGAAAACTCGCCAAAGGTAATGATTTTTGGTGCTTTTTCAGGCTCTTTAGCACGGCGCAGGACAGCTTTAATACGAGAGAAGAGCACTTTAGGAGAAAAGGGTTTAGGTACATAATCATCAGCGCCTAATTCTAAGCCTAAAATCATATCTAACTCTTCTGATTTGGCTGTTAAGATGATTACAGGAATACTGCGCAGATCAGGGTTTGCTTTCATTTTACGGCATACATCAAAGCCGTTTTGTCCAGGTAACATGATATCGAGAATGACCAGATCTGGCTTTTCTCTTTCAATAGCGCGATAACCGTTTATGCCATCTACTTCAACATGCATCTTATATCCAGATGCTTCTGCTTGTAATTTGATTAGTGCTGCAATATCTTCTTCATCTTCGATTAGCAAGATTCTTTTTTTGTGACTCATCTTTTGACCTCATTTAGCAATGGATAAATTAAGTTTGTTTTTTAATTCAAGCAGAGAAATCAAATTTTTTTCACGCTTTTTATGTACTTGGGTCATGATGAGTGGTGATGTTTTCTCGATAGGATAATGGAAAAATCGTTTGCTTAATGCGGAAAATCTCTCTGGATCTTGTGATACGAAAAATTGATACTTGGCAGGATCTGTCTGCTGATTTAATAAATCTAATTTAGATAGGAACTGCCTTGTTGTCTGAGCGCACCTAGTTGCTGGATCTAATAAGGGAATTTTATTTCCCATACATTGTCGAATTAAAGTCTGAATAAGAGGATAATGTGTACATCCAAGCAGTATAGCATCAATCGATTCTCCTATAAGAGGGGATAAGTACTCCGTCACTGCTAATTGAGTGATTGGATGATCAAAATATCCTTCTTCGATTAAAGGAACAAATAAAGGGCATGCAACACAAGATAAGCTAACATCAGGCAATTTGTTGTATAATTGTTTTTGATAAGTTCCAGATGAAATTGTGGCCCGTGTTCCTAAAACAACAATAGAATCATTTGGTTTAATATCGACAATTTCCTCTATGGCCTGCTCTATTATGGCTACAATGGGTACATTGACAATGGTGCGAATGATCTCTAAACAAGCAGCACAAGCAGTATGACAAGCAATGATTAACAACTTAATATCTTGAGATAGTAAAAAATCTATACTTTCTAAGACGTAAGTTGTAATTAGCTCAATACTTTTATTCCCATAGGGAAGATGGGCGGTATCTCCGAAATATGTGATATTTTCATGCGGCAAGCACGTAGAAATTGCTTGCATTACATTAAGACCTCCTAATCCAGAGTCAAAAATGCCTATTTTTTTTTGACTTATATCACTTTGTGTCATGGGGAATTTGTAGCTCCTGTCCGGGAAATATGGTATCTTTAATCAGTTTATTATTTGCTTTAAGCGCTTCAACTGATACATGGTGAAGCCTAGCGATTTTTTCTAGAGAGTCTCCTACTTGAACTTTATAAGATTTTACTCTTGCTTTAGAGGAATGTATTTTTTTAAGTAGGTCTGCTAATGTGTTTTTTAACTCAGAGACGCTTTGCAATCTTTGTTCATGAGTGGTTAATTGCGTGCTTATTTTGCTTTGATGTTCTAAGAGTTGCTGTATATTTTTTTCGAGGGTTTTAATCTCAAAGCAGAGCTTATCTATGAGGCCTTCTTGCGTTTGAATACGGGATTGGAGTTCTTTACAGTCAATAGCTTTAAGATTTTTTTGTGCATCTATTTTTTCTTCCATTAACTGCATATCAACCTCAAATGTACGGATTTGATGCTTTAAATCTGCTATTTCTAATTGCAGTTCATAAGAAGAGGGGCTATATTCACGTGTAGTATTTTTTCCATAAGAAAAAGAGGTTATGAGTACACACGCAAGAAAAAATCTACTCATGAGGGATTATAAATTTTAAATTCTGCACGTCTATTTTTGGCCCAAGCCTCTCTGCTGCGCTCTTGAACTGCAGGTTTTTCTTTCCCGTAGGAAACGGTGTGAATCCTCTCTGGATGTACCCCTTTTTGTACAAGCATAGAACGAATGTAATTAGCCCGCCTAGCTCCAAGAGAGAGATTATATTGCTCTGGTCCTCTATCATCACAGTGTCCTTCAACAAAGATGAACAATTGAGGGTTCTTTTTGAGGTGTTGTGAAATTTGATCAATGATATGGTAGTAGTTTTTCCCTTCAAGGGTGTCTTTATCTGTATTAAAATAAAGGGTCTTAAAAACCTCTGCTTCAAATCCTATAGGGTGACTAAATCCTTCAATTTCAGGTAGTCTTCCTTCTCCAGGATTATTCCTAGGAGGAGGAATAGCCGCATCGCTAAATTGTTGTTGCAAGTCTTCGTCATTTAATGCAATAAACTCCTCTTCCATAGGACCTAGAAGATAGTCATAAGGATCATTTGCATCATCCCACAAATTATTGGTCTTTTTATAATTACTGGATATCAAACTATCTTTCCAGACAGAGAATCTGTTTCCCATGCATCCTGTTAGAAAACAAGTGCAGCTCAAGATTCCTATAATGGTTTTTTTGTTCATCTTATTCCCTCTCTTAAAGTCCCCAAGTAGGGTAGTGTTTTTTTCCAAAGCCTCGACTGATTTTAATAGCTTGAGGTTGGTTTAAATTAACAACATAAATTTCAGAGTTGCAATCTTGTGTAGAATTAAAAACAATATGGTTACTATTGGGAGCCCAGAAAGGATTTTCTTTATTACCAGGTCCTGAGGTTAGTTGCCACTCTTCTTTTTTTTCAAAATCGTAAATCCATATTTGTCGTACACCATTTGTTTTAGCACTATAGGCTAATTTTGTGCCATCAGAGGACCAAGATGGACAAGAATTTTCTCGGTTTTTTTTAGTGATCATAACAGCATGGGGGCGTTTCTTATCAGAGGTTACGGGGATGACAAAAATTCGCGTTCCGCCATCTTTATTAGAAGCAAAGGCAATTTGAGAACCATCTGGACTAAATGTGGGAGAGGCTTGTACTGCATGTGGATGTGAATAGAGCTGAACTGGTTTCTCCATCTTACCTGTTTCTGGTGAGAATGCTTGGAGGAATAGGTCTACGCGACCACTTGCATCAGAGATGAAGGCTATTTTATCTCTTTTAGGGGAAACAGCTGGTAATAGTTGATTGCCTCTTAACGAGCTAATTCGTCTAGCTTTATCTGTTTTTGAAGCTTGAAAATAAATTTTAGGTTGGCCTGTCTTATAAGAGACATAAAAAAATCCTTCCTTTAAGGATTTGTCTGCTTTAGGTAATAAAATAGGAGTAATGCAATAGGTTTTTTCTGAGGTAATTTGACCTGCATTAGCTCCATCCCAATCGCATTCCCAAATTTCGGAAATCCATTTTCCTGATTCGCTATGAGGAGTTCTTTGAGAGAATAAAATTCTGGTACTAGCGATTCCCTCTACGGAAAATAAGGTTTTATGAAGGGTATCTGCTAATTTATGAATTTTTTTCCGATCTTGCGATAAATTCCCGCTAAGTAAGATAGGTCCAAATGTTTTTAAAGAGGAATCGTTTACATTAAAAAGATATAGAGTTAGCTGTTTCTGGTTAACGCAGCATTTCAGAATAAAAGGAATACCAAAGTCCTGCCAGTTTTGGGTTTGAAAAGCAGCTGTTAGATCTTTATTACGGAGTAATTGTTCTTTATCAGAGGTTCTTTGGCAGACCTTTGTAGACCCATTATAATCTAGATCATAGCAAAGAATGGCTTCTAATTGATTTAAATAGTGAACATCAAAGATTGCCTCTTGAGAAAAGATTTTACCTAAATAAATCGGCTGCAGAAGGCTTGTAGTTGGCAAATGGACTCTAATTTCTTCTTCTATTTTCTCTGCGCAAATCACAGAGGAGAAAAAGGTAAGAAGAAAATAGAAGTTGATAAAATAGATTTTAGAGAGCATTGCAAAAAGTTAGGGTGAATGTTTGTTCGTTATTAAGTGTTATCTTTTCATTATATTTAGGTAAGGCAATGTTGGGTAATTTCTTCTCTAAATACAGTTTATTTGCTTTACTTTCTGCTTGAAGAACCAATAGCTCAAGTACCTTACCAGCTGGGCTGACTTTTATTTTTATCTTTACTTCTCCATATTCAGGAAGCTGTAGCATCTGAGTGAGCTCTTTAACTAGTGATGCTGTATAGCTAGATAATGTAGGCCCTTCTTGTGCAGGAGTCACAACGACTTTAGAGGATAAAGATGCTGTAACAATTGTACTGCTTTTGCATTGTTTATCATCTTTTTGTTCAATTTTCGCAATACTTTCTTCTAATTGTTTGAGAATGGAAGAGGGAATATCAAATTCTTGAGGGGCGTGTTTTGGAGTGGGAGTACTTTTCCCCCTCTGTTTTATAACAGCGAGGTTCTTTTTTATTAGCGGTTTTATGGGTTTTGGGAGGGATGTTTTTTTTTGTGTTGAACTCCGATTTTGTGTAGGAGAGGAAGGTTTTAAAGAAACGGTCTTTACTACAAGAGAATGGGTTTTTTTGCTCTGTTGTTGAGGCTTAGGGCTCATCAACATACCCAGGAACCCTATATGGACGCTTATGAGTAAAAAGAGAAGAATCTTCTGACCCATGCTCATTTATCCAGATTTCACGATGACATCAAGCTGCTCAAATCCTGCTAGTTCTGCTGCATTTTTAACAGATTGATAGACTCCAAATTGCGCTCTTTTATCATGAAAGAGCTGCAGAGGAATATGGCCTTGTTCTCGATGAAGATCTTTTAGACAGTGAATTAATTGTGCTTCAGAGATTCTTGTTTGATTTAACCAGATAGAATTATCTTCGTGTACATAGATGGTAGCTATTGCATTTTCATGAACAGGATGTGTTAATTCTGAAGAAAAAAAAGAGAGTTGTACACGATCTGCTTCTACCATAGGGGCAATGAGAATAAATAAAATTAATACAACAAAAACGACATCGATCAGTGGAGTTAAATTGACCAGGTTCTCTTCAGAGGAGATTTCTTGGTAGGAGAAATGTCTTTTCTGACGCATATTTTAATCCTGATCTACTCTGCGGTATTGTAGTTCTAAATAAGAGAGCAGTTCATATAAAAAATCCTGCATCTCTGAAGAGTAATTATTTATTCTATGTTTTAAGTAGTTATAAGCAATTAAAGCGGGGATTGCGATAACAAGACCTAAAACAGTGGTTGCTAAAGCTGTAGAAAGACCACCTATTATCACACTATTAGAACCAATGGAGCTACTATTTTGTAGACCTGAAAAAGTAACCAAGATTCCCCAAACAGTTCCTAATAAACCTAAGAAGGGGGCTAGTGATACAATGGTTGGTAGAATAAATAGGTTTTTTTCTAATTGTTTTACATGATAAGAAATCGTAGTTAGCACATGGCTTTCCACAGCTTCTAAATCAGCAGAAGACAGATAGATCTTAGGCTTTTCCAAATCTTGTGTAGAAAAATACAAATTCTTATTGAGAATCTCTCCCGTTTTTATTTTAAGAGATCCGAGAATGTGCGCAAAAGGATGCGGGTCTTTACAAGTGTTTATCTCTTGCAAATTAATTTGCAGCATTCTCTCTTTTTGGCTTGTGTAGTTTTTATAAAAGATCTGGGATAAACGAGCGGTTCTATGGGTAAATTTGATTTTTTGGATGAGTATAATCCAACAAATCAAAGAAAGACCGATTAAGGCCAACATAATTGCTTTGCCAAAAACATCAGACTGGGCATAAGCGGTTATGAATGTAGTAAAACTAGCTATTGGGATTTCAGGCATGATTATATGAAGGGTTCTCTTTTAAATAGATAATGGAAAAAAAGAAATTTGTCAATCTTGAACATTCGATAGGAACTGTCATCAACTTTTGTAGTTATGACTTTGCTTTTTTATCTCTTTGTATACAGGCCGTTCAAGAATTTTCTACGCAAATGATTGTTCCTGTTTGTGATCATATGTTTAGCGGGAAAAAAGAAGATCCTCTTTTTTTACAAAAGATCTATGCACTTTTCCCCCATGTGCAATTCATCGAATTTCCATTTGATATCTCTAAGAAAAATGACCCTCATTATTGGCATAACTTATCCCGTCTTATAGGTGGTTTCTTTTTAAAAAAAGAGATTCAGTATGTACTCTTTCTCGATTGTGATGAAATTGTAGACACAAGCAGTTTTACAAAGTGGCTAGAGTATTTTGACTATACTCAATACACAGCGATGCGTCTTGCTAATTATTGGTATTTCCGCAGCAGCTCCCACCGAGCTACTACTTGGGAAGATACGCCTCTTCTCTTAAGAAAAACCAGAGAAAATCTACAAGTCCTTATGCATCCGCAAGAAAGAGCTGGTACCTATTTTGCTGCTTGTCCAGATAAAAAACGAATGTGCTTAAGCTTAGATAAAAAGCCCATGGTTCATCATTTTAGCTGGGTTCGCACAAAAGAACAGATGCTAAAAAAAGTCTCTAATTGGGGCCATCGTGGAGAGCGTAATTGGAAGCTTTTAGTAGAACAGGAGTTTTCTTCCCCCTTCCAAGGAACCGACTTTGTGCATGGCTACTTATTTGAAACCGTAGATCCTGCTTTTACTATAGATTTATTAGCTCAACCTTTAGAGCCAATCTCTAGTGCTGCTAAAGTATTAAGGCTTAAACCTCATCAGGTGCATTGTATCGATCTTTATATACATTTTGAGATCGATTTGCCTCAAACCCCTCATCTTTTAAAAAGATAGTTCTAGTTATCTATTTATAAATAAAAGAGTTAGTAACTGTTATTAAAATATTATTTAACTAACAAAGCATAATAATTAGTTTTATAATATGAACCTATCTTGAATTGAATATTAATTTTTGCTATGATGCCTGATCTTTTTATTTTTTAACCAAAGACACATGACATGAGCAAACAAGGATTAAACGAAGAGCAATTTAAAATTCTTGAACCTCAAATGGGAAAATG